>JAHRAK010000129.1 GCA_020027535.1 Nitrospirales bacterium | reverse complement strand
GTTCACGCCGGAACGGTCGATCAATGAACACCCGTCTAGAAGACTAACCGGATATTCAAAACATGGGTAAACCACCGACTCAGGTGCTTGTCGTCGACGACGAAGAAGACCTCGAATTACTGGTACGTCAGAAATTCCGCCGCCGGATCCGCGAGGGCGATCTCAAGTTCCTGTTTGCCCACAATGGCAAAGAGGCGCTTGAGGTTCTGGAGGAAAATCCTGAGGTCTACCTGGTCCTGTCCGACATCAACATGCCGGTGATGGATGGTCTTACCATGCTGGGTCAGCTTGCTGATTCCGAACAGGACGTGCAGGCGGTGATCGTATCCGCCTACGGTGATATGAAGAACATTCGCATCGCCATGAACCGCGGGGCGTTTGACTTTCTGACCAAACCGATTGATTTCAACGATCTCGAAGCGACCATCGAAAAAGGCATCAAACACGTTCAGGCCCTGCAAACGGCCCTGGAAACCCGTGACCGGCTGGTCGCCGTCAAGCAGGAACTTGAGATGGCCCGGGACGTCCAAATGTCGTTTCAGCCGGACGCGTTGACGGCCAACGAGCACCACGACGTGAAGGCGGTCATCATCCCCGCCCGGGAAGTCGGAGGGGACCTGTACGATTTCTTTTTCATTGACGAATCACGCATCGGACTGGTGATTGCGGACGTGTCCGGCAAAGGGGTCCCTGCGGCGTTGTTCACGACCGTGACCCGTGCACTCCTGCGAGCGGTCGCATCAAAGGACTACTCCACGCCGGGCGATTGCCTGACGATGGTCAATGAACTGCTCTGCGAGAGCAACCCGTCCTGCATCTTCATTACGCTGTTTTTCGGGGTGCTTGACCTGCGAACCGGCGAGTTGAGCTATTCCAACGCCGGCCACAATCCGCCCAGAGTGCTGAGAACTGATTCCCGGATCGAGGTGGTGCCGAAAACCGGCAATATCGTACTGGGGATCCAACCGGACCATGCGTATCACAACAACCGGATTCAGCTTATGCCGGGTGACACCCTGTTCCTGTATACCGACGGCATTACGGAAGCGGAAAACAGCAAGTGTGAGGAGTTCACGGAGTCGCGACTCGACGCGAGGCTGGCCGAAATTGCCGGTGCGAGTTCTGAACGGGTGATCACGGACGTCGTGGACGCCGTCCAGGAATTTGTCGGAGAAGCCTTGCAATCGGACGACATTACCTGCGTGGCGGCACGGTTTCTGGCACCGGTTCCCTCATAATCCTGCTCTGCCCATGACGATCTGGATGATCCTGCTCTTGTTGGTGGTCGTGGCAACACCGTGGGGCCCGGCTCGCGCGGAGTCCGATCAACGGACGATCGTGTTCGGCCAATCCGCGGCACTCACCGGCCCGGCCCGCGAACTGGGCATCGGCATGCGCCTTGGACTCCTCGCGGCGTTTTCCGAGGTCAATCGCGAGGGCGGCATTCACGAGTACCGGCTACGCCTCGAATCGCTGGACGACAGATACGAACCGGAAGCCGCGATTGCCAATACCCGCGCCTTGATTGAAAAGCACAAGGTGTTTGCCCTGATCGGCGCCGTTGGCACGCCAACGTCGAAATCGGCCGAACCCGTCGCCACGGAGACGGGCGTTCCGTATATCGCCCCGTTCACGGGCGCCGAGTTTCTGCGTGACGCGAAGAAGCGTCCGAACGTGGTGAACGTGCGGGCCTCCTACTACCAGGAAACCGAGGAAATGGTGGTCCGGCTTCACGACGATCTGGGCATCAACCGGATCAGCATTTTCTACCAGAACGACTCCTTCGGGCAGGCCGGGCTGAACGGGCTGCGTCGCGCGGTCAATCGTCACGGCCTGCACCTGATTGAAGAAGTGTACTATACCCGCAACACCGAGGCCGTCAAAATCGCCCTGCTGGATTTGCGCCGCGCCAATGCCCAGGCCGTCGTCATCGTAGGCGCCTATAAGCCAGCCGCGACCATGATCCGGTGGGCGAGACGGCTCAACTTCAATCCGTACTTCATCAACATTTCCTTCATCGGCAGCAAGGCCCTGGCCAAAGCGCTGGGCTCCGACGGGACCGGGGTGTACGTGACCCAGGTTGTGCCGTTTCCGCGGGATACCACCCTGCCGATCGTCGCGCAATACCAGGAGGCGCTGAAGGCCATCGACGCCCACAGCAGACCGAGCTTCGTCTCGCTGGAAGGCTACCTCGCGGGCCGCATCGCCATCGAAGGTCTGCGGCTGGCGGGCCCGACCGCTACCAGAGAGGGCTTTCTGCAGGCGTTGATACAGGCGGGAGACATTGACCTGGGCGGGTTTCATCTCCGCTACGGCGTCGATGACAATCAGGGTTCGGATCGAGTGTACCTGACCCGCATCGACAACAGGGGACGCTTCCAGTCGGTAGACAAGATGTCGGCACCATGAACGAACCCCCGCCCACCGAATCTCAAGGCCCGACCGAATCCGGCGCACCTCCAAGGCAGGTGAAACCACTTGTCATTGAAGAGCCGGAAACCGAACGAACCTTCCGGGTGGGGGTCGGCTCACGGCTGTATTTCGTGCTGTTTGGCGCCGTGGTCCTCATGGGGGGGGCCACGATCCTGGCCTATTTTTCCTTCAACGAAACCCTGCGGCATGAAATCCAGTTGTCGGAATACAGCATGCCCAACCTGATCAACTCGGTGGACGTGGCCCGGAAAAGCGCCATCGTGGTCAACGGCGCCTTTCGGTTGGTATCGGCCGCCTCGAAAGCGGAACATACGGCCGTGGTGGAAGCCACGGCTCGAGAAATAGCCTCCCTCGAAAACACCATCCTGGAACTGGAAGCCCGCTCCGCCTTCGGCGAACAAACCCGATTGATCAGGTCGCACCTGGAGGAACTCGGCACGCATCTGGACGCGATCAAGCAATCCTCCGCCCGGCGTCTGGACATCAGCCGGGCGCTCAACGTCTTCATTGACGAACTCGGCGAAACCTCCAGGCGCGTGGAACGGTTACTGGTCCAGGCCATTGACGATCAGGCCTTTTACCTGGTCTCGGGATTACGGCGGTTGGATGACAAGGTCCATTCCATCCGCCGGCGGGCGTCGGAAGACGAATTGACCGCCTACCGCAACCTGATTACCGTGAACCAATCCGCCAATCTGGCGGTGTTGCTGCTGGACGAGGTCCTAGTGCTGGCGGACCGCCAGTTTCTCACTCCCCTGGAGGAACGATTTCAGAGTGCCGTCCGGAATTTCCTGTATGCCTATTCCAAGCTGCCGGATTCCATGCAGGATGACCGGCTCGAAGAAAATCTGACCCGTCTGGGTGAAATCGGGGAAGGCCCGGAGGGGGTCATCAGGCTGCGCCAGGAAGCGTTGCTCAGGCTGGAACAGGAGCAGGACACCTTGGCAAAGGCGCGAACCACCTCGGAATCGCTGGTATCAGAGGTCAACAACCTGGTGGCGCAAATCAACGAGGAAGCCATTCAATCCAGCGCGGCGGCCCGCACCGCGGCCCAGACGGGGATCCTGTTGCTGATTCTCCTCAACGTGTTCGGGACCGCGGGCGCGTTTGTGTTAGGCTCGCTGTTTGTGAGGCGCTACCTGGTCCGCCGTCTGGTGGGACTCGCCAGCGCGATGCGCGAGATGGCCAGCGGCGACCTGGAGGTCCCGGTACAGGTCGAGGGGCATGATATCGCCAGGCCGGTGAAGGGCTCCGCCAACTATTTCGCATGGAACGTGAAGTATCTCATCTGGAATGACGAGGTCACGGACATGGCCAGGGCCCTGGAGGTCTTCCGGCGTTACGCCCATGAGGTCCAGCGGCTGAATCTCGTGGAAAAATTGGCGAAAGAACTGGACGCCAAGAATGAAAACCTGGAGCAAGCCCTGGAGAATCTGAAAGCCGCCCAGGAGCAGGTCATTGCCGAGCAGAAGCTCGCGTCTTTGGGTCAACTCACCGCGGGGGTGGCGCACGAAATCAAGAATCCCCTCAACTTCGTCAGCAACTTCGCCAACGTCTCGATTGAAATGGCGGATGAGATCGAGGATTTGATGAAACAGCAAGACAACCTCGACATCGAGGAAATCAGGTCGATTCTGGAGGAACTGCGGAAGAGCCTCGGGAAGATCAAAGAGCACGGGAAGCGAGCCGACAACATCGTGCGCAGCATGCTGGAACACTCCCGCAGCAAAGAAGGGGAATGGCGGAAGACGAACCTGAACGCCCTCTTGAAACAATACGTGGACCTGTCCTATCACGCCCTGCGCGCCGAAGACAACTCCTTCAACGCGGAGATGAAGGAGGGCTTGGATCCGAACATGAAAGAAATCATCGTCGTCCCCCAGGACATCTGTCGCGTGTTCCTCAATCTCGTCACCAACGCCTTTCAGGCGATGAACGAAAAGCAGAAAAAGGTGGACGGTGACTACCTGCCGACTCTGTCCATCTCCAGCCGGCAATTGGAGGATCACGTGGAGTTCTCGATCCGGGACAATGGCCCAGGCATCCCGGATGACGTGCGTGACAAGATTTTCGAGCCGTTTGTGACGACGAAGGAACCGGGGAAAGGCACCGGCCTGGGGCTTTCCCTGACCACCGACATCCTGCTTCGTCACGCCGGATCCATCCATATAGACACGGAAGTCGGCCACTACACCGAGATGCGCGTGTTGCTGCCGCTGGAGCCCCCGGCGGAAGCCCACGACAGTATGGAAAACCATACGGAATGAGAGATTCGGGCCGGCACGGGGGCCGTCCCCTACAACGACGATGCCGGAGGCAGGTTGCGTAGGGACACCCCCCGTGGTTGTCCATTCACGGACACGTAATCCCAGCATCAGGCCCGGTGGCGGGCGGTGGACGTGCCGATGTCGGCGAGGATACGCTGGATGTCGGTATGGTACCGACGGCCGCGCTTGTTGAGGCTGACCCCGCGCTGGTGGCGGTCGAACAGCGGGGCGTGGATATGGCCTTCGAGCATGCGGATGCCGGTAGGCGACGGCGGCGGGGGTCACGTGGAGTTCTTCGGCGGCGCGGACAAAGCTTTCATGCTGGGCGGCTGCATCGAAGAAGCGGAGGCATTCGAGCGGTGGCAGGCTTTGCATGGTGTGGGACTCGACGTTCCTGGAACCACAACATAAATATTTTAACGAACCTTTTTCTCATTATACTTGACCGTCAGATTCAATTAAAGAAAAATTTCAGGGTTCCAATGCACGCGTCTGATCGGCCGCTCGCGTCGAAGGCTCGAAACCGAACCGCTTATTCCGGGGTGAGGATCGGCAGACCGCAGGTCGGGGGAGCGGCGCCGTTCTCCCTCTCCCGCTGGGAGAGAGCCTGCCCCGGACTTGATCCGGGGGCCGGGGTGGGGGCTCAGGGTAGGTCGGATTAGCGAAGCGTAATCCGACAACTCTGGCGTCACCCGACGTCCGGCTAGAAATTGTACTCCAGGTGGAACTCGAAGAAGCTGTCGCGTCGCCCCACCCCACGTATTGAAGATCCGCCCGGTCGATGCTGAGAATCGTGCTCGACTCCACGTGCAGGGACCACCGGTCGGAAAGCCGCCGGTCGAATTCGACGCCAACTGTGCGGGTCGCACGGCTCGCGTCCGTCAAAAACGCGGCCTTGATCTCGGTGCTCTCCACGTCGTTGAACGCCAGGCGCGCGCCGACGAAAAAATCGTTGTCGAGCGTCAGGGGCTGGCGCCTGGGGAGCGCTTGCCGGTCCCGCTCGTCATAATTCCATTCGGCCAGCAGGCCGACGTCGGCCGTCGAGCCAAAGACGGGATAGAACGTGTATTCCCCACCCACCACGGCGGCTACGTACTCTTCTTCCCGATACAGACTGAGAATATCGTCAAACCCGCGTCCCTGAATCAGGGCAGCCACGTACTCCTGTTCCCGACCGAGGAGGTTGCGTTCACCCGAGCGATGCATGGCCTCAAACTTGAACAGCCAGGCGTCGAGCGTCAGTTGCGCATCAAGCCCAAACTGGCGAATTTGCGCGTAGTACGGAATGAAGACAGGGGGGGGCGGCGCTGCTCCCCCTCGGGTCACAAGCAGGCGGCGCACAAACAAGGGTCGCCTCACGGCTTGTGCCGTCGAACACACTCAGGCCGATGTCCAGGGGTCCGAAGCTGTGACTGTAGCGGGCTGCGAAATCCGGATGCCACTCCTCGGCCCCGCTCTCATACTCCACGCGATCGCTGTCCACGAGTCCCGCGAAGCGCAGGCGACCGCCCCGGCCCGGGTAGATGCGCGGGCGGTGATACGGCAGCCCGAAGAATTCCAGGGTGCCCCAATCGCTGGCCCACGTCACGTGAACCATAGGTTGCCCCAACTTCACTTCGCCGTTGGGATGTTCGAGGAAGTCGATCTGGTTGATAATATCGACCAGGTGTTGCGATTCGGCCACGCCCCAGAACACCCGGTCCGCGCCCAGCCGCACTTCCCATTCACCCTCCCCGAGCTTGCCGTACAGCAGAGCATACGCTTCCCGCAAATCCCAGTGGGTTCGGACTGAGTCCGCACTGTCGTAGCGAAAAAACGGCACGAGGGTGGCACTCCTCCCCTCGACGTTTTCAACGTAGAGTTTGGGCTCCACCACAATGCCGGTCATATGCGAGCTCTGATGGCTGGGGTCAATGCCGGTTTTCGGAAAGTAACGGCCTTCGAGGCTCACGCGCCCGGACAACTCCCATGCCGCGAACTCGATTTCCGCATGGGCTTCGACGACCACAATCAATGCCGCCAGCCAGATCGCCGTAAGGGCCACGGGGTAACGAGCGGCAGAGCCTCGCATCACCGCGCCCGTTTCAAGCCGGTTTTGCTGAAGTCACGGTCCTTGAGTTTCGTCCGGAACTGATAATCCGCTCAGCTCAACACGGTACTCTTACCCGTCAGATGATTGACCATGGTCATCTCACCGGCGCGCCAGTACTTGTCCAAATACTGTTTGTATTTCCCGCTGGTCAGCGTCTTCAGGTGCGGTCGTAGTACTCCACCTTCCAGATGCGCAGTTCGTCCTTGTCGCGCCAGACCACTTGGCGGCTGTAGCCCGAGGCTTTCTTGTCCACCGGAAACCGCTCGGTAACCGTGCAGGTCAGGTCCCCGCACGGCTCGTCCCGCAGGTACCGATAGGTGAATTTTTCCACCTCCTGGAGACTCAGGTCCTCATAGGCGAATTCACTACCCATGAAGGAACCGGATCGGTTCGACGAACTGATCCGGTTGACCCGTTTCAGCGCGGGGAGATAGAGCCATTGGTCGTCCGCCTCCTGCTTGTGGGCGTGGGTGAGCAGGGCGGTCTCCTTGACGTCGCGCGGCTCGTCGAACACCGTCAGGCTCTTGTCGCCATCGCCGTCGACCTCCAGCACCTTGATGCGTAGTTGGCGCCGGCTTTCCTGTCCCTGCTTGTTTCGCAGTACCATGACCTGGCGAGCCGTAAAATTGCCAAACCCGTCATCCTTATCGCTGGCGTCAGTGGCGATCTTGAGCCCGATTTCCTCTGGGGTGGCCGAGTACACGTGGGACGGCATCCCCAGCCAAGCCAACAAAACCAAACAAGGCGCGAGCAGCAAAAGCGCCGAGGGATAAGCATGGATCATTCTCATGATTTCCTCCTGTCGATGGCCATCAGCAAAGGGGGAAGAAGCAGAAAATCAGCGGCGATCGCGAAGACGATCGTGATCGTGACCATAAGGCCAAGCGCCCAACTCACCTCGAAGCCCGATGCGGAGTATACCAAGAAGCCTGCTGCCAAAACCACGGTCGTGGTCCATAACGCTTGACCCACCGTGCGAAAAGTGGAGCGAACGGCCTCGGGCGCCAGGAGCCCCTCGCGGCGGGCCTTC
This sequence comes from Nitrospirales bacterium, assembly GCA_020027535.1. Taxonomy (GTDB): domain Bacteria; phylum Nitrospirota; class Nitrospiria; order Nitrospirales; family UBA8639; genus Bin75. The sequence continues at coordinate 20,041 of JAHRAK010000129.1, read as the reverse complement.
TGATATTTGCTCAGAAAATGCGTGGTATCGTCCACGATGAGGCCGAAAGCGATCGCCGTCATCACGGATCCGGCAAGACCTACCTGGCCGACCAGATAGCCCCAGAGCCCGAAACTCATCGCCGCGGGAATAAAATTGGGTACCAGACTGACCAGACCGAGGCGCAGGCTTTTCAGAAACCAGATCAAAATGAACGAAATGAGGCTCATGGCGATAATCGTGGAGCGCAGCATGCTATGGATGTTTCGTTGGGACAGGTGAGAAAAAACGATAATGATACCCGTGGCCGGGGTCGCAAGGTCGGGCGCATTGGCCCGGAGCCAGGCCAGCCCGCGCGCGTCGAGATCGCGCTGTTGCTGAGCCGACAAGCTGCGCATCACGACGGTCATGCGCGTGGCGGACTTGGCGACGTCGATACGATCGTTGAGGTCCCTGCCGAACGGCAGCGAAAACTCGTACAGCAAGAGGTACTGCGCGGCCAGTTCCCGGATCGGCGGGCAGGCGATAGAAGGCCGGATCATCGCCGTGCATGTTTTTGTTGAGACGCTTCATGATGTCCGGGAAGGCCTGGACGTGAGTCACTTCGGGCTGCCCCCGGAACCATTCGGCAAAGGCATCGACCTTACGCAGATAGTCGGGGTCGGTGATGCCGCCTTCGCGCCCCGCATTCAGCGAGTATTCCAACGATTCCATACCGGTCAGGTTTTCGATAACGAAGTCCGTATCGCGCCCGAACGCGTAACGATCATCGAAATACTCGGTCCAGTTGTCGGTCAACTCAATGCGCAAAATACTCATGACCAGAACAACGGTCAAAAGGGCGACGAACCAGAGGAGGAACGTGCGCCGCGCAATGACGAAGGCGGCGAAGTGATCGAAGAAACCCGGCCGGTCGGCATGAGCGCGAGGCACCCGCAACGGCAGGATGGCTCGCGCGGGCCCGGTCCAGGAGGGCATTGAGATAATCGGTCAGTTCGACCACCGCGGGGTCAGAATTTTCCGGCAGGACGACATTGATCGCCATCCCGGCCACTCGCCCATCATGGGCGACCAGCCGCCCGGCGATCTGGGGTGCGCTCAACGCGACCTCCTCGATTCGCGCCAGTTCTTCGTCGCTCTTCGATCGGGCGTCATCCACGAGCGGGGCGACAACCAGTTCGTCGCCGAACGCCTCGCTATGGGAATAGTTGGTGAGGGAATCGACCCGGTTGGAATAGGGCGTGCGCCACGCGGCTTCGGTCAGTTCCTCAACGGCGCCGAGGATCTCCCGGGTGAACACCAGGCCCTTGCGAGGCGCAATGGCGATCAGTGCCGTATGGGATACGGAATAGGTATCCTCCAAGGCCTCCAACGCGGCGAGTTGCGGATCATCTTCGCTGAACAGGCTACGGTAATCGTTCGTGACGCCGATGAAGCGGGCCCCCGCCGTCATGACCAGCATGGCCAGTATCGCGAGCACAACGACCGGCCACCGGCGGCACAGAATCGCGGCGATGTAGCGGTCCAAATGAGTCATCGCCGTCACCGGCACCGGTTAGGAACGAGAACGAACACACCCTGCCCAAGCTTTCGTGTGATCACGAGCATCGCTTACCAGGGGCTCGATTTTGAAGCGTAGACGTGGTCGGGCATCTTGTAACTCAGTCCCCCCTCGTCATACACCGAGATTTGGAGAAGTTGAGAAAAATTTTCTGATCGGACTCCTCCTCTCTTGAACCATCGTCTGAACAATCGTTGCATGCGTTGTTTGTTCCGAAACAGAAACAGCGTGCCTATGTTCAAGCCCTTGGGATACTGGAACTGATCGGCGAGCGTGTTCCCAAGGAGTGCGCGTGACAGGCGGTAGGCCAACGTAATCACTTTTTCCTTTTCAACCGGATCCGTGATACCCGCGACGGCCGGAATGGACTGGATCAAGGCATTCGCCATGGTAATTGAATCGGCGGCGGGCGGCGGCTTGCACATATACCCGATTCTGTAGATCTTGTCCGCCTCCGCGCCGTCGGTATAGAGAATGGTTTCAGGGATCCCCATGAGATAGCCTGCGTAACGTCACACGGCCAGCACGCTTTCTTTTTCTTCCTCGCTGAAACGCGCGCCCACCAACTCCGAATAATCCAACAGGCGCTTGGAAAAGACTGAGATGGCAAACCCCAAGTGCCCCACGCTCAGCGGCGTGCCCCACGCTTCATGCTTCCAATCGTCGGATTTCGCCAGCAGGTTCCTGATGCGAGCGTGAACGAAGCGCACGCGCGTCGAGAGCTTCCAGCCATCGCCGTCTCTTCGCAACCCGCCGGGGTAAAAGATTTCCATCAGTTGGCGATTGTTCTGCTGGAGGCATCTTTTGGTCGCCGCCACTCGCTTGGTAATATTGAAAGACTTGGCGATCAGCGTCGAGAAGCCCTCCACCAGCACCCCCGTCACGAAGGCGACGAGCATGAGTTGGACGTTTTCGTTGAACACCAAAATGCCCGGACGAAAAACGCCGTAGTCAAGCCAGGGAGGCTCTTCCAGATTATTGAAGAAATCGCGCAGGGCCTGCGGCGCGTCCCGGAAATCCTCCTCCTGCTCTATCCCCGCCTCGATGAACCGGTGCAGGTCGGCGGGAGGCAACGAGAACAGTTCCTCCATCACCGGGTCGAGTACAGCGTCGCCTATGGTGGTGTGTTTGATATAGTTGTCGGCTTATGACTGATCCCAAAGACGGGCCTTCGCATACCCTTCGACATAGGCTGATGGTGGTTCTAGCATCAGAGGAGTTCCCATCAGGGTGCCTCACTCCAATAGATTCTCGATAGATCTTGTCCTGGACTCGATCGAGGATCGGGCACAGGAAGCATTGAGGGGAGGCTTTGGTACTGACGTTGGTTGAGAAATATAACGGAAATGACCGGCTAAGGCAATGATGGGGCAGCAGGAAGGCCGGGTGTACGCTTGAAGCCGATCGAGGGTTTGACGTCACGGGTTCAAACCGGCGGGCGTCGCCCCTGCATGGTGAATCCAACTCGACGATGGACAGCCGCCCGAACGCGTAGGCCTCCGTTCCAACGCCAAAACGAACCCCACCTCTTCGCCCTGAATGGAGCGGGTGAAGAGGTAGGTCACATCTACACGGTTGAGGACTATTGCCGAGCAGGTGTCGTTACTCTAGACGGCTCGGCGCGGATTCGGGATGGGCTGGCCGGGGCCGCCATTCCCGCTAGCTGGCTGGCAAAATCTTGCCATCAGGTGCGTAGCCAGGAGGTGGCGTGTTCGGACCGGTGCCGCCGGCGATCTTTTCCAACTCGTCGTCATCCAGGTGCTCGGCATCCGCCTTCTCGGCCTCTATCTCCTTATTTGTTTTTTCATCCACCGCGCACCTTATTATCCTATCCGGAAGGAATTGAAAGCCTTTCCTGTCTTTATTTAATTCTATGGTTTGCATTGTTTCTGATCGCCAGGGAATTGTCAACATGATTTTGACCGATCGAGGCATCATCCCCGGGACTGGCCTGCACCCGGAAACGCGTCAGCACTCTTTCCCCGTTTAATATTCGCCGGTAGCGTCCCGGGTGATGAGTTCCAGGATCTGCCGGATGTTGACCACGCCCAGGAACGTCTTGGACTCCCGGTCCCTCACCGGTATCACCGTCAGCGAGTTCTCCGTCATTCGCTGCAACGCGTCTTCTACCGGCTCCTCGGGCCAAGCGTACAGCGTCCTGGGGCGCGCAAGTTTGCGCAACGGTGTGGTGGACCAGGACTCCTTGGGCAGGTATCGCAGCAGGCTCAACGACACAATTCCGGTAAGCTCGCCATGATCCACGACTGCGTAGTCCTGCTGGTGGGGGACGATCCACTGGTCGGCAAAGGCCCGCACCGACATCGCCGGGTCGGGATAGGGGCGTGTCCGGTCGAGGATGTCGCCAACGGTGATGTCGTCCAGTGCAAAGCGGGCCAGCGACGGCGGGAGCGATTCCGGCAGCCTGACTGCTTCCGTCGGCTTCACCCGGTTGACAACGGCGCGGATAGCCAGAGGCGTGAGCAGGATGTAGGCGAGCATGATGAGCACGAGCAATGAGAAGACGGCGTGCCCGATCATGTCGATCTCGAGTAGCACCAGCAAGAGGGCCATTTCGGCAACGCCTTTGGCCATCAGCCCCGTGGCAAGCGCAAACGGCTTGTTCAGGCGAGCCGCGACGGCACCAATGTAAGCGGCGACGAATTTCCCGACCAGGGGAATGAACACCAACGCCGCAATGGTCCACAGCGGTAACTCGGTGAAGGCCAAGCTCAGGTGTAACCCGGCCGAGGCGAAAAAGAGGGGCACGAACAGCCCCTTGGCGGTGCTTCTCATGCCGGGTACGACGTCCCGCCGCACGTGATACGGGAGTTTCGACAGGGCGGCCCCGAACAGCAGCGCACCCAGGGAGCCGTGGAGCCCCATATGCTCGGCCCCGACGACCGTCAGGAACAGCCCGCCCAAGATCAGTCCGAAGGAGAGTTGCGGCACGTGCAGGAAGCGCTTCAGCAGAACGATCAGGGGCGGCAGCACCCGGCTGGCCAACACCCAGGTCACCACGGTAAACCCGGCAATCTTGCCCAATAGGAAGAACACGCTTGCCCAGCTCAAGTGGTGAACGTGCTCGCCGATGGTGAATCCCACCAGCAACAGGGTCAGCAACTCGGCAATGAGCGCGGTGGTGAATATTTGGATTCCGATGGGCTCCTTCAGGCGACCTTCATCGACCAGGACCTTGGCCACCACGCCCAGACTGGTCAAAGACAGAATCCCGGCAAGGGCCAGCGACCCGGCGAACGTGAGGCCCAGGCCGAAGTCATAGAGCAAATCGGACGTCACGGTCAGCGCAGCGAGCAGGGAGAGGAAGACCGAGATGATCGCGGTGGCGAAGAACCGGCCGCGGATGGCGGCGATGAAGCCGGAAATATCGAGTTCGTCCAGGCCGATGAGGAAGAAGAAGAGGAAGATGCCGATGCCCAGCAGGATCTGCATTTCGCCGGTGGGCTCGACGATTCCGGCCATCGGTCCCAGCAGGATTCCCGTGGCCGTATAAGCCACGATGGCGTTGAGCCGGAAATGCCGGAGAAGGCCCTCGACCAGCTTGGCGACGACAATCACCAGACCGATGGACAGTAAGGCTTCTTCAAGCATGCTTAATAGGTCTCGCCGATGGGAGTGTCGTTCGAGACGTGCCGGAACATCCGGCTGGAGCGCATCCTGGCCGCATTGTATGGGTCAATCACGTTTGGCACTTGATTGAGTTGATGTTGGGGCAGGAATTGTAGCGGAGATGGCCAACCAAGTCTATGGTGAGACAGAAGAATGCCGGAGGCGCGCAGCCACTCCGCCAAGTTGCGCTGGAAACCGGCCGGGTCGCAGCACAGCAATGGTCGTCCACGAAATGCTTCTGGAGTATGCGAAGGGTTGCACGCCATGTCCTCAATACGCCATATTGGCTTCCTCACAAATAGAGGTCCGTTTGATGGCAGCAGACACGCTTTTTGACAAAATATGGGGTCCTCACGTGGTGCATGAGGACTCGGATGGCACGACCCTGTTGTATATCGACCGCCACTTGGTCCATGAAGTCACCTCTCCGCAAGCCTTTGAAGGACTCAAGCTTGCCGGACGTCGCCCGCGCCGGCCAGGAGCGACGCTCGCGGTACCGGACCATAACGTGCCGACCACCGACCGAAGTTTGGGCATTGCGGACCCCTTGAGCCGCATTCAAATTCAAACGCTCGAGCAGCATTGCGCCGACTTCGGCATTATGCTGTTCTCCATGCACGACGTTCGTCAGGGGATCGTGCACGTCATCGGTCCGGAGCAGGGTCTCACCTTGCCCGGGATGACGATTGTCTGCGGGGATTCCCATACCTCGACCCATGGCGCATTCGGGGCGTTGGCGTTCGGCATCGGAACCAGTGAAGTCGAACACGTACTGGCCACTCAATGCTTGATCCAAAAACGACCGCAAACCATGGAAATCCGAGTCGACGGCCACGTCTCTCCCCACTGTTCGGCAAAAGATCTGATCCTGGCCATTATCGGGAACATCGGCACCTCAGGAGGAACCGGGTACGTCGTGGAATACACGGGCGAGGCGGTTCGGTCCTTATCGATGGAAGGCCGCATGACCCTCTGCAACATGTCCATTGAAGGCGGAGCCCGTGCCGGTATGATTGCCCCGGACGAGACCACCGTCTCCTATATCAAGGGCCGTCCCATGGCTCCCCCTGCGCACCTCTGGACCCAGGCCGTCCAGCATTGGGAAAAGCTACGCACGGATCCCGGAGCCGCCTATGATCGAGTCGTCACGCTCCAAGGGGAAGACATTGCCCCTCAAGTCACGTGGGGCACGAATCCGGGCATGGTCACCGGGGTGGACGGCAAGGTCCCGGACCCACGGTCCTATTCCGACGTGGAAACGCGGGATGCCACGACACGAGCGCTCGACTACATGGCCCTCACACCCGGCACCCCTATTGTGGATATCCCCATCGACCGGGTGTTCATCGGATCGTGTACGAATTCGCGGATTGAAGATTTACGTCTGGCCGCCTCCTACTTTCAAGGGAGGAAAGTGGCATCCGGCGTGCAGGCAATGGTCGTGCCGGGTTCCGGTCTGATCAAAAAACAAGCCGAAGAAGAAGGATTGGATGCCGTCTTTCGCGCGGCCGGGGCCGAATGGCGGGAGTCCGGCTGCAGTATGTGCCTGGCCATGAATGCCGACGTGCTCCAACCCGGTGAGCGTTGCGCTTCAACGAGCAACCGAAACTTCGAAGGCCGTCAAGGAAAGGGCGGACGAACGCACCTGGTCTCCCCGGCCATGGCCGCGGCGGCCGCCGTCACCGGGCACTTCGTCGATATTCGTCATTGGGCCTGACCCGGGAGCGTTGCCATGGAACCCTTTACCACCCATACTGGACGCGTCGCTCCCCTGGATCGCGTCGACGTCGATACCGATCAGATCATTCCCAAGCAATATTTAAAGACGATTCATCGAACGGGATTGAAAGAGGGGCTCTTTGTGGATTGGCGCATGCTCCCCGATGGATCCCCGGACCCGAATTTTTTTATGAATCAACCGCAGTATGCCGATGCCACCATTCTGCTTACTCGTGACAATTTCGGATGTGGGTCTTCCAGGGAACACGCGCCCTGGGCCCTGTTGGATTATGGGATTCGCGCCATTCTCGCGCCGAGCTTTGCCGAGATTTTTTACAACAACTGCTTTCAGAACAGCATCCTGCCGATTGTCCTTGAAGCCCAGGACATTCAACGGCTCTTCGACCACGTTTGCGCGGATGACCGGTTTGAACTGACGATCGACCTGGCTTCTCAAACGATCTCCACGCCCCAGAAATCCACGTTTCGATTTTCCATTGATCCGTTTCGAAAACAGTGCCTTCTGCAAGGGTTGGACGCTATTGGATTGACTCTCCAACGCGAACAGGATATTGCGGACTACGAGACAAGAAGAAAACAGGAAGCTCCCTGGCTCTTTCAAGACTTGTACTCTTAAGCCCGCTTCTCCGGATGTCACCGGCGTCGTTGGACGAACCAAGCAGCGTTTCGCATGTCCCGTGCGGGGCATGTGCTGAACAGCCGTGGGGGACCTGCCCCCAAGTCCTCCCTGACCGTCGTCATGGGAGCGAAAGGATCGCCATTTCCATTTCCCGGGAACAGCACGATGGATGAATTCAGCGCACTCAGGGACGTCATCATTATTTTCTCCGTGTCCATCGCGGTGGTCTTCCTGTTTCAAAAACTCCACCTCCCCTCGATTGCGGGGTTCCTGGTCGTGGGGACGCTCGTGGGTCCCTATGGGCTCAACCTCATTTCTGATCGGGAACAGGTACACGTGCTGGCCGAGATCGGGGTGATGCTGCTGTTGTTCACGATCGGCCTGCAATTTTCTTTGGCGAAACTGAAGTCCTCGAAGATCCTGTTTTTCGTGGGAGGACCGGCCCAGATTTTCAGTGTCCTGCTCTTTTTCGTCGTTGGCGGGTTCCTCCTGGAAATCGACATGAACTCCGCCATCTTCTGGGGATTCCTGGTCACCCTGAGCAGCACCGCCATCGTCCTCAAAGCGCTGGCCGAGCGTGGAGAAAGCGATACCCTTCACGGACGATCCGCGATCGGCATCCTGATTTTTCAGGATTTGGCCATCGTGCCCATGATGCTCATGACTCCATTTTTGGGAAACCAAGGCTCGGAAGACATTGGTCGCATTCTGTTCGCCCTCGGACAATCGCTCGCCCTGGTTCTCCTTATTGTGCTCACCGCCAGAGTCTTCGTTCCCAAACTCCTGGAGCATATCGTTCGGACGAAGAGTCGAGAACTCTTTCTCCTGACCATCGTGGTCCTCTGCATGGGTACGGCGTGGTTGACTTCACTGTTCGGGTTATCCATCGCCCTCGGCGCCTTTATCGCCGGACTCATCATCTCCGAATCGGAATACAGTCACCAGGCGCTTGCCGAGGTTCTCCCGTTTCGGGACAGTTTCAATAGCCTGTTTTTTGTCTCGATCGGCATGCTCATGGATACACGCGTGATCCTGGAGTACCCCCTGTTCATCATGAGCATGGTCGGGGCCGTCGTCATCGGCAAATTCGTGACGGGAGCCGCTGCGGTGCTAGCGGTCGGCGCGCCTCTTCGTTCAGCGATCCTGGCTGGTGTGGCCCTGGCTCAAGTAGGCGAATTTGCCTTTATCCTGGCCGAAGAAGGCCTCAAGGCGGGTATTCTGTACCATGAAACGTATAATATGTTTCTCGCCGTCTCGGTCCTGACCATGATCATCACCCCGTTTTTGATCCAATGGTCACCCAAAATCGCGCGACGGACGGAAGCCGTGCAGCGGCTGCACCAATGGTTGCCCGGGCGTGTGTCGCTACGCGCGGAAACGGCCCACGTCAAACTCAGGGATCACGTCATCATCGTGGGATACGGCTTGAACGGTCGCAGTCTTTCGCGAGTCCTTCGAGAGTTCGAGATTCCCTATATCGTCCTGGATATACGGGGGGAGGTGGTGCAGTTGGAAATTGGGACGGGTGTTCCCATTCAATGCGGCGACGCCACCAATCCGACGGTCCTGCACCAGGTCCAAATTGAAAATGCCAAAGTTCTCGTGGTCGCCATTTCCGACCCCTTTGGGGCCCGGCGTATCGTCCAACTTGCCAAGAGTTTGAACCCGTCGATTCACGTCATTGTCCGGACCCGATATCTCAAAGAACTCGAAGAATTGCACAAACTCGGAGCCAGTGAAATTATTCCTGAAGAATTTGAAACGTCGATTGAAATCTCAACCCTTGTTCTCCAATCGTTTCAAATTCCCAATCAGGTCATTCTGGGAAAAGCGGAACAAATCCGGCGAGAAGGCTATGCCCTGCTCCGACGGGGAGAACTTCCCGAACTGGCCCACCATCTCCGGTCCGGCACGCTCGAGGACGCGGAAGTGGAAACCTGCCGCATTGATGAAGATTCACCCGCTCTTGGGCAATCACTGCATGAGTTGGCTATTCGGCCGCGAACCGGCGCCTCCGTGATCGCCTTCATGCGCGACGGGGTCACGGAATCCAACCCTTCCGATAAGACCGTGCTCGAAGCCGGGGACGTCGTGGTTCTACTGGGCGCCCGTGATCCTATTCGTCGAGCGATCGGACTCCTCGTGGACACGAAGGTCGAATAGCCGGCCCGGACGCGAGATTCACGCCAAGGTCTCCCGTCTTACTCATTCCGTGATATTGGCCCTCGCCTGGTCGACCCACAAGCGAACACTGGGGGACGCATCGTTACGCGAGACCAAGTCAAGGGCTTCCAACTCCTGAGCATCTCCCAGTTTCCCCAGTCGATAGGCAGCCTCGGTCCGAACGCCCGGGTCAGCATCGAGCAAGAGGCGTTGCTGAAAATCAGGGAGGACCCGACGATCACCCAACTCACCCAACGCAGCCAGGGCGCCTTGTCGCACGGCCGGGTCTGGATCCGTCAGGGCTCCACGCAAAATCGGATAGGCACTTTTGGCTTCAAGCTGGGTGAGCGCTTCAACCGCGGCACGACGGCTGCCGCTCTCTCCGACGGCCAACGCTTGAGTGAGGATGGCAATGACTGGTTGACGAGGGCCGATATTTCCCAACGCCCGCGCGGCTGCGTGTTTGACGGAAGAATGCTCATCGCCTAGTGCGCCCGCGAGGCGGATGGCTGCCTCGTCGTTCACGTCTTCCCCTATTTGTCCCAAGGCCCAGGCACTATATTCACGAACTTGGGAATCGGGATCGGATAACGCCTGAACCAAGGCTGTCGTTGCAGCGGAATGCCCGATTTTTCCAAGAGAGAGCGCAGCCGTTCGTCGAACGTCCCGGGAAGGATCTTGAAGAAGGGTGACGAGACGAGAGGTAACGTTTTGCGGATCCCCGACAGGGGCTTCCGCCTGACAACCTGCGCCCAAGGAAACGCCGATGAGAAGGAGCACAAACAGGACGGTGACGGCGGCTTTGCGCAGGATATGTCTTTCGACCCAACTCAGGACGTGCCCTTCGACAAGGCGCAGGACAGGCTTGTTCAACGTCCCGTTACGTGGCTGGTGGTGGATCTTTGGGTACCGGAGGTTGTTTCGCCGCTTCAATGGACTGTTCAACTTCTTTTTGCGCCGATTCCAACTCTGCTTGAATGGTCCGCATCTCCGGATCAACAGCGTTCCGCACGTCCGCCGTGGCTTCACGGAAGGTTCGGAGGGCGCCACCCAATCCTTCTCCCAGAGATTGCAGGTCGTTACTTCCCGGGGCGGCTGGGGGCTTGGCGGCTTTGGCCTGCATCTCGGCGCGTTTCGCCTGAACACGAGCGACGGCTTTTTTATTCACAATGGCCTCCGGTCGTTTTCCGGTTTGGGTCGTCGCAGCCGAAGGAGGAACAGGGGGATACTGCGCCATCGCTCGAGGCACTGAATTCGCGGCACGTTGTTCCATGGTCACCGGTTCAAACTGCTCTTGATAGGGAGCGGCCGGCGCAGGTCCCGTGTCGACAGCAGGTTGGGGAGCCTGTTGAACCGTTTCCGGACCGAATCCACCATACACCTGTGCCGCTAACGTCCCCGGGGTCCTTTCGGGACCGGGTTGATGGGCTTGCTGAGCCACGGGTTGAGGCGCAGGCTGAGCCGTCGCATCTGTTGCTTGCACTTCTTGGGCAGCGACGGGCTGAGCCGTCGCATCAGGGGTAGGCTCGGGTAAGGCAGCCTGGGGACTTTCCTCCTCTGCAGGAGGAGGAACCTCATTGACTTCCTTTTTGAAACCCTTCAGGGCTTTCCCGACTCCCTCTCCGATTTGAGGAAGCCGCCCCGCTCCGAAAATGATCAGAACAATGACCAGAATAATGATGAGTTCTGAAAATCCCAGGGTCCCGAACATCGCACGTCCTCCAAAGGATACACGCCTATGCACTTCTTGAATTTACTGTAAAGACCCCGGTGGGACGTGTCAACCCGCTCAACCAGCAGGGAAAATCTCCACGCCGTCTCCACACGAAACACAAGAGCCGTCCTCCTTCGACAGGCTCAGGACAGGCTTGTGTTGCGTACAGCACGTGGTAGAATCGTCATCGATGGGCACCTCATCTTCTCCAAAAATTCCTTCGTATCGAACCACGTTGTTTTTCGGGCCTGAGGTGCATGAAACGAATCCCGATCTTGTCTATTGCGTGTTCAACGTCAAAAAGCGCAGTTGGAAGGGCGGCATTCAACTCGTGGTGGAAATTGAGCAACCCCATGCCTCCCGTTGCAAACGGATCCTGCGACTCGAGGCGTGGTTGGGAAGCATCCTTCGCCATCTTCCGCAAGAGGACTATGACGAATATTTTCAACGAGGCCAGGATTTGTTTCTCCAATACCTGTGTCAGGAAAAATTGCAGCTCGCTATCGAGGGAGGTCTTCGCCAGGAAACGACCCTGTTATCTCACGACGTGCTTTCTCAGGAACTGGAGGATGCCATACGGCAAAACGGACATGCGCTCAAAGCAACCCTGCTGGCCGAATTGGATATCCCTCCCGTGGAGGAATCGAAAGCGCAATGAAGAAACCGATCATTGGTGTCACGCCGGATTTTAACGCCGGCGATCGCAAGGACATGGGCGGCAAAGAGCCGACCTACTTTCTGCGCGCCCGCTATATGAGGGCCATTGAAGAAGCCGGAGGCATTCCCGTGCTCTTACCCCTGTTGTCGAACAGGGCCGGATGGCGTCAGGTGGTAGCCCACGTGCACGGGCTTCTCGTCACGGGAAGTGGGTCCGACCTGGCGCCCGAATTATACGGGGAACAACAACGACACAAGTTTGCGCGCATGAGTCGCGAGCGGGCGACAATGGAACTGGGAATCGCCAAAGTGGCCTACCAGGCCGACGTGCCCATGTTGGGCATTTGCGGCGGCATGCAATCTATCAACGTCGCCCTGGGTGGCACGCTCTACCAGGACATTGCGGCCCAACTCGACACGCCTATTGACCATCTTCCCGCCTATTCGGCGACCAAGATGACGCATTCCATTGATATTGCGCCACGTTCCCTGTTGCGCCGCATTGCCGGAAAAGCTCGCGTGGAGGTGAACAGCTCCCACCACCAAGCCGTCAAGAAGGTGGCGCCGAACCTTCTGCAGACCGCGGTCTCCCCTGATGGCGTCATCGAAGCCATCGAAGCCCCGGACCGCACTTTTTTCTTAGGGGTCCAATGGCATCCGGAATTTCTCTATGATCGGGATTCTATCCAACGGCGTCTCTTTTCCGCATTGATCCGGGCCGCCAGGAAGTGGGCCGACGGGTAGAAGCGGACGTCGGGTTACGCATCGCTCACCTGACCTACGACACTTCTTAACTTAAGACGCTGAATGGTCCGTTTCGGACGGAGTGTCCGGGGGAGGAGTTGTATTGGGGCCTGGCACTGCACTTGGAGAGGCCGCTTCGCCGGTCGTCGTTGGGGATGCTGACGCTGTCCCGGCATCGGACTTCGGAACAGCCGCGGCTTCCGGGGAGTTTGCCGCTTCGGGCTTGGGAGCAGCCGGTTTGGGAGGAGGTTTGGGTTTTTCCGGTTTGATTCCCCCTTCCCAATGCGGTCCGGAGTACATTTCCGCGGCTAAATCACCTTCTTTCCATTTGACATCGAAATCCGCGGCCGCCTTGTTCACGGTTTCACCCACGCCCACAAACCGATTCCAGGGATACACGGTCGGAGAGATGGAACAGGAGTCGCCCTCTTGTCGAAGATACAACCCAATCGGGTTGCCCCGATAGGGCCCGAAAAAAATGTGAATCGTACCGACAAATTCAGGAAGTGTACTCATGACAGACCAAGATCGTCATAGTGCCATACCGGGTTTCGTGACGCAAGATCATGCATGAGGTGCTTCCTTTTGGGATTCGAGGCGTGAGGTAGGACAACCCCCCGTGGTTGTCCTGCTGGAGACAGCAGGCCGTAGCCCTGATGGGGCAGGAGTCTGTTGAGGGAGTCGTTGTGCCTATGGCTCCCGAGAATCGACCCTCGATTGCAGATAAGCGATGACGTCGTCCGCGAGTTCGTCCACTCTTCGTTCGGCGGTCTTCAGCACGATGTCGGGACTCCCGGGCGGTTCATAGGGGCTGTCGATACCGGTGAAGTTCTTGATCTCGCCGGCGCGGGCCTTCCTGTAGAGCCCTTTCGGATCTCGTCGCTCGCAGACCTTTAGGGGAGCATCGACGAAAACCTCGATGAATTCGCCTTCCCCCATCATCCGGCGGGCCATCTCGCGTTCATCCCGAAACGGCGAAATCACCGAGACGAGAACGATCAAGCCTGCGTCGACGAACAATTTGGCGACCTCGGCGATGCGGCGCACGTTCTCGACGCGGTCGGCCGGGGTGAACCCGAGATCCTTGGTCAACCCTGGCGCAGGTTGTCGCCGTCCAGGACGTAGCTGTGCCGCCCCAGGGCGAGCAGGCGCTGTTCCACGGCATTGGCCGTCGTCGATTTGCCCGCACCCGACAGCCCGGTGAGCCACAGGACGCAGGCCTTCTGGTTCTTCTGCGCCGAACGTGTTGGTTTGTCGACCGTGAACTGTTGACGGGTCAGGTTGGACGCACGCCGCAAGGCGAAATCGATCATACCGGCGCCCACCGTCGCATGGGTGTTGCGATCGATCAGAATGAAACCGCCCGTCTCCCTGAGGTCGCGGTAGGAGTCGAAGGCGATCTGCCGGTCGAGACTGATGTTACAGTAGGCGATATCGTTGCGCTCAAGCGTCTTGGCGGCAACGCGTTCCAGGCTCTCGACGTTGAGCTTGTATTTGAGGTCCGTGATCTGGGCACCCGCCACGTGCGTGCCGATCTTCAACAGATAGGGGCGCTTGGGCAAGAGCGCCTTCTCGTGCATCCAGATCAGGTGACAGGCGAACTGGTCGCTGCGGCCCGGAGGATGGGTGGTCGATGCGATGACGTCACCGGGACTCACGTCGATGTCGTCGGCCAGCGTGAGTGTGACGGCCTGGCCGGCTCTCGCGCACGCGAGATCGCCCTCCGGGGCAACGATGCAGCTTACGGTCGAGGGTTTCTGCGCGGGACAGACCAGGACGGGATCGCCGGGACGCACCAAGCCCGATGCTATCGTGCCGGCGAAACCGCGGACCCCGGCATCGGGGCGGTTGACCCGCTGCACGGGCATACGAAAGGGCTCTCGCTCGCGGTCGGTCGCCTCGTCGGCCGATTCGAGGGCTTGGAGGAGCGTCGGCCCGTGATACCAGCCCATCGCGGCGGACGGCTCAATCACGTTGTCGCCGGTCAATGCCGAGACCGGAATGCAGGTGACGTCAGTGAGATCAAGCCGTTGCGCATAGTCACGATAGACTCCCACAATCCCGTCATAGACGGTCCGGGACCATGCTACGAGATCCATCTTGTTGATCGCCAGGATCACGTGACGGATGCCGAGGAGTGAGAGGATTGGTATGGCGGCGGGTCTCCGGGGTCACGCCCCTGCGGGCGTCGCTGAGAACGATCGCAAGATCGGCGATCCATGCGCCCGTCGCCATGTCGCGCGTGTACTGCTCGTCACCCGGTATGTCGGCGACGATGAACGAGCGTTTGCCGCGTCGGGATTCGGAGAGCAGGCGGCCGATCAGCGTGGACTTGCCGTCGCCCGCGCTACCGCAGATGATGACGCGGAGGCCGTTCTCCGGGGCATTGCCGGACTCCGCTTCAAGCGCGTCGAGACGGCTGAGGCCTTTCTGATTCGGCATGGGTCGCTATTTTGGCTGTTACGATTTTGAATGTCCAGCGGAGAGTCAGGGCGTAGGAATCTATGATCGTCCATCCCTCTATACAATGCTGCTACTGCCAATCCCGAACGGCTGCGTCATATCAGTTGGTTTTCTCGTGACTCGACCTTGAATTTCCACATAGCATAGAATGTCGCACCATCGACGCAGCACGGCACATTCGAACGTGCCTTTCAGGGAGGATGATTCGTGTCCGAACAACTTTCGCCCTGTCCTTGTTATCTGTTCAATTGCGTCTGCAGTCGGGACGACGCGATGTGTCTTCATCGAGTCGAGCCGTTCAGCCTGTCGGGTGATCCGGTCTTGGCTTTCGCCCGATTGAAAGACCTCGTGGCTGCGACGGCCCGCACCGTCATCATCACGGCCACGGAGGATTACCTCCACGCGGCCTGCCGGACCCGGATCGGTTTCATCGATGACCTCGAATGCCGTCTCTGCCCCAAGGGCCGCGTGATCCACGTTCGTTCGGCGTCGCGGCTCGGCGTTTATGACTTCGGCGCG
This sequence comes from Nitrospirales bacterium, assembly GCA_020027535.1. Taxonomy (GTDB): domain Bacteria; phylum Nitrospirota; class Nitrospiria; order Nitrospirales; family UBA8639; genus Bin75. Next base: position 4,255 of record JAHRAK010000129.1, on the reverse strand, counting down.
AACCGGAGACCGGGTCGAAAGACTCCGCCGTCAGCTTTGGAGCGGATAAACAGGAGGTTGAAAAGCCAAACTCGACTTCAAATGGCTCGGGCAGATCCGAATCACGAACGGGATGTACGAATACCGCGAGTGGTGAGAAAATCCCGATACCGTTTGAAAGCGACGTTGACCGCCTCCGGCGTGAGGCCGTAGTCCTCCAGGGCGTAGCGATGCCGCTTTTCCCCTCGTCGTTTCTCTGCCTGCCGGACTTGCCACTCTTCCATGGCATCGACAGCCGCCTGCTCAAGCGTCCAGCCGAAGTGTTGATAGATGCGGCGAACGACTCCAAACGGATCCTCGATCAGATCGAAGTAGTTCACGTCCATCCATCGGGACTCCAGCTCGGGATGGGCCAGCCGGAAAATTGAGTTTATTTACCTTTATTGATGACTTCTTCAAGCGTCGTTTCCGCCAGGGTGAACATCTCTGCCAGAAGCTGCATGCGCCGCCGTTTCAATTCATCAACCCGCTGCCACAATGCGCCCTTGATCTTGGCGATTCCTTCTTCGCGCGTCTCGGAAGAAAGAGTCGCGTCACTCTTGAATTCATATTTCTCAACCGTGAACTCCGCAATATCACTTATGTTGTCACCCACGATCGCGAAATCGACCGCGTCTCTAATCGACCTTATTTTTTCTTCTTCATTAATAGCCATCGATCTTTACTCCTTTGCGATTTGGTTTTTATTAATGGATGAAGCCTTGCCCAAAGAAGGTCTCAAGAGTAGATGTCGCTGATTGCTGCGGCCTGAGATTCACAAATGTTGCTCCTCTAACGCCCAAAAAGTGAGGAGAGCGGTCTATGGAATTGACTCGCCATGGGCGAATAGTATTATAGACTTTACTATTCTTAATGTACAGAACGAACGTCCTAGTCATTGCGGCTTCGGCAATGGCCTTCAGGCGTGACCTGCCGGCCCTGTTTCGGGCAAGGCTCCTCGCTTTTCTTCGCCGTATTTAAATTCTTTCATCGAATTGAGCTTGAGAGAATGACCACAACACCTGATTTCCTGAAACCCTTCCCCTCCGTCCATAATCATGACGCGGAGCCCACAGGAATCCGGATGCAGCTTTTTCTCATCCAGAAGAACGGCCGGCGGGAGTTTCCCGCGTTTCCGTCCTCTGCCGCGTGAAAACGTAGGAGTCACGTCTTCCTCCGTCAATTCATGACCGCAGCACACGACTTTTTCAAAACCCGCTCCCCCGGCCATGACTTTGATCATCAAGCCGCAACTCTCCGGGTGGTGTTTGTGCTCATCGATAATATCTCCCTTTTTTAACGCCATGTTCTCCTCCGTAAAAACATTTTGCCGGTACTGGACGATTCAACGTCGTGAACCCGGCTAACCAATGCCGTTTTGAATCTTCGCCAACAAGGCTTTGTGACGCGGATGCCCGACAGTTTGACTGACCCGTGACGGATCGACGGGCTGGAACGACGCGAGACGTTTCTCTTTCAAGGCCCTGAGGCGCGCCACGCTGGCCGTGAGCCTTTCCCCCAGCTCACCTTGTTCAAGTACTTGCTCAATGGCTGCCACGGCCTCTTGTTGCCGTTCCTGTTGATGACAGATCACGAGCATGTCGGCCCCGGCCTGTAACGCTCGAACCGAGGCTTCCCCGATGGACTGATGGTCAAGAATGGCGCGCATTTCCATATCATCGGTGAGCGTGACGCCTTGAAAACCCAGCTCGTTCCGCAAAAGATCGGTGAGAATGGGCCGGGACAGCGTCGCGGGGGCTTCCGCATCGAGCGCGGGATAGCGCACGTGCGCGGTCATGATTGCGGGCAGCCCCTGGCGGATCGCCCGTCGAAAGGGTTCAAGTTCCGTGGTGTCGAGTCGGTCGCGGTCAGCCTCCACCACCGGCAGCACGTGGTGTGAATCCGTCATGGTGTCCCCATGCCCGGGAAAATGTTTGCCGCACGGGATGATGCCATTGTCCTGAAGCCCCTGCATCACGGCCATGCCGTACGTGCAGACCTGTTCGGGCTGCGTGCCATAGGCACGATCGCCGATAATGGGATTGGCGGGATTGCTGTTCACATCCAGGACCGGCGCCAGGTTCATGTTGATCCCGACCGACCGCAGTTCCTGGGCCGTCACCTTCGCCGTCCCATAGGCCACGTCCGGAGCGTGACACGCCGCAACACTGGAAGCGGCGGGAAACGTCGTAAAGCTCTGGGGCAAACGGGACACGCGGCCGCCCTCCTCATCAATGGCTATCAACAAGGGAGGGTTGGGCGCATGCGCTTGAAGGGCATTGGTCAGTCGCGCCACCTGTTCGGGATCCACCAGGTTGCGCGAAAAGAGAATGACGCCACCGGGCCGATACTCCTGCAGCCAATCGAGAAATGCCGGGGAGAGTTCCGTCCCCTGGAACCCCACCATCAAGAGTTGCCCGACGGTGTCTCGAATAGTCATCTTCTTGTTGGGGGACACGGTGACTCTTACAGACCGCCTCTCCGGTTCCCCTCCTTTGTAAGGAGGGGAGAGGGGAGGTAGAGCCGATGGCCAGAACGACGAAACACCTTGCTCCATGGACGCGGGACTCTACCCCACCTGACCTCCCCTTACAAAGGGGAGGAAAAAGGTCTGAGACCGGCACGTCCCATGTTCATCCCTTCAGGTGCAGGCGGCCAGCCTGCTGATGGATTCCCTATTTACCCGAGCGATTGATCAACCACTGCACCAACAGTCGCGTTCCAATGGCCGTCGGCCCTTTGCTGATGTACGGACGCTCGGACGCGCTCCAATCGGTGCTGGCAATGTCGAGATGCACCCAGGGACAATCGCCGACAAACTTGCTCAAAAACATGCCGGCCGTAATCATACCGCCTCCACGGCCACCGATATTGCACATGTCCGCCACGTCGCTCTTGAGTTGTTCGAAATATTCTTCCCAGAGCGGCATCTCCCACACGCGTTCACCGGCTTGCTCCCCGGCTTTCTTTAAATCGGCCTTGAGCGCGTCATCATTCCCGAGCATCCCGATCGCAAACTGACCCAGGGCCACGATGCATGCACCGGTTAACGTGGCAACATCGACGATACACTGTGGGTTGAACCGGGCGGCATAGGCCAGCCCATCGGCCAGGATCAGGCGGCCCTCGGCGTCGGTATTTTGTACTTCCACGGTCTTGCCGTTGAGCATGCGCAGGATATCCCCCGGCTTCGTGGCTCGCCCGCCCGGCATATTTTCCGTGGCCGGCAGGATACCCACGACGTTGATGCGCAGACGCAATTGCGCCGCAGCCCGGACCGCCCCCAACACTTCAGCCCCACCCGTCATATCCGCCTTCATTTGTTCCATGTTTTCCGAAGGCTTCAGCGAAATGCCACCGGAATCGAAGGTCACCGTTTTCCCGACGAGCACGACGGGCCGGTCCTTCTTCCTGCCCCCCGCATATTCCAGGACGATGAATTTCGGCGGCTCCTGGCTTCCCTGTGCGACGCCCAGCATGCCGCCCATCCCCAATTTCTGCTGATCCTTGCGTTCCAGCACCGTCAATGTGGTACCGGAGTTTTCGGCAATATTTTGCGCTTCCTGCGCCACGCGAGAGGGCGTCATGACGTTGGCCGGGTGATTGCACAGATCACGTGCGAAAGACGTGGCGTGGGCACTGGCCTCTCCCCGCCGGACTCCCGTTTTCATTCCACTGACTTGATTTGCGCGATTCGCCAACAGGGTCATGGTCCGAACGTCTTTCGACGGTTCCTCATCGTCGGACCGATAGTGGGTGAACCGGTACCCTCCCAGCATGGCTCCCTCCACCATCGCCTGGGCGATATCAGACACGGACGCCTTTACGGCATCGGTTGCGATCACCGGCGCGGAAAACGTTTCGGCCCCGGTCTGCCGAACCTTTTTGAACGCCGTGCCCATGGCTTGTCGCACGCGATCCAAGGTCGCGTCATTTTTCTTTCCCAACCCCAGCAAGAGAATTCGCTTGGCAGGAAGGGCTTTTCGCGTATGAATCAACGCCGACTGTTGATTCTTGCCTGAAAACTCTCCATTGCTTCTCAATTCCCGAAGTTGTCCGCCCAGCGCGTCATCCAACGCCTGATAGGTCTTGGGCAACGTGTTCTCGTCTTCATAACCACTGATCACGAGCACGTCCGTGGATTCCTGGGCAAGATGACCTTCCTTGACCTGACACTTCATACGACTCTCCTCTCCCTCCTGAATGAAGACAACAATGCCTGCTAAACCCCTCTCAT
>JAHRAK010000137.1 GCA_020027535.1 Nitrospirales bacterium | reverse complement strand
ACCTGCGTAACGGCGTGGGGGCATTCGCCCCGGAGTTAGGCAAATGGTTAGGGGTGGCTTTTGCCGCGTGTGGTGCGGTGGCCGCTTTTGGTATCGGTAACGCGGTGCAGGTAAACTCAATGGCGGTTGCTCTGGGAGAGAGCTTCAGTGTTCCCAAGTTCCTGACGGGAATCATTGTGGCCGTACTGGTGGGGTTCGTTATCATCGGCGGAATCAAACGAATTGGCGACGTGGCCGGCAAATTGGTACCTGCCATGATCGTGCTCTACGCTGGGGCCGCGCTGCTGATTATTCTCATCAATATTGCTGAAGTGCCGGAGGCCATTGCCCTGATTTTTGCACATGCCTTTACTCCTGCGGCGGCAACGGGCGGCTTTGCCGGGGCGGCCGTTGCCGCCGCCGTCCGTTTCGGGGTGGCCCGCGGGGTGTTTTCCAATGAGTCCGGTTTGGGTTCCGCAGCCATCGCCCATGCCGCGGCCAAAACCAATAACCCCGTCAGGCAGGGCCTTATCGCCATGCTGGGCACTTTTATCGATACCATCATCGTCTGTACCATGACCGCGCTGGTGATTCTGACCTCCGGTGCCTGGACCGTGATGGGTGCGGATGGCGGAGGCCTGACCGGCGCGGCGCTGACGTCCACGGCCTTTCACACGTCCATTGCCGGTGGCCAATATATCGTGACCATTGCGTTGGTCGTCTTTGCGTTTACCACCATTCTCGGTTGGTCCTATTACGGTGAGCGGTGTTGGCAATACCTGTTCAGCGAAAACAGCCTGATTGTTTATCGCGTGTTGTGGATAGTGGCGGCACTGGGCTTTGCCAACGTGAAGGTGGCGTTCGTCTGGAATTTGTCCGATACGCTCAATGGCTTGATGGCCGTGCCCAATCTGGTGGGTTTGTTGTTGCTGGCGCCGATGGTGTTCAAAGTGACGCAAGAATATTTTGACGCGCAGAAGAGTCCGGCCTGAGCGCCAGGATTTTTAACGGGTCATACCATGCGGTACCTTCTCGATGTGACGCCTACGGCCTGCAATCCCATTCCTGTTGCAATTCTTGAACGGTTTCCAGCCATTCCAGGGTCTCCTGGTGAAGGAGTTCATGAACGGCCGAGCCCGCTGCCGTGAGAGCATGGTTTTCCAGTGCCCGGGCGGCACGTTGTCTTCCCAGAGAAAGTAATGAGCAGATTCCGGACGAGACAGGGGTTTGCTCTCCGCTCTGTTGAAACAGGGCCATGGCACGATACACCTGTTCCTGGGTTCGAAACAGATTGACCATGAGCCTATAGGGCGGTTGATTTGTCTCAGGCCCCTGTTGCTTGCTGAGTTGAGAAGCCAGCAAGGCGGCCCTGCCAATACTGATGGCCGCACCCTGGGGATCTCCCTGCGCCATGGAGTTTTCCGCTTGCGTTTGGAGCCGGGAGAGCTCTCTCTCGGCATTGGTGGCTTGGGCCGCTACGGATGGAACGCAGACAACGAGTACGAGTAGAGTAACAACGCTGGTCATCCGGAGCGAAGGAAGTCGTTGTCGTTGCAGGTCGGATGAGAGCAACGTAATCCGACAAGAATCCCGTGAAGGTGTCGAGCGGCTGTTTCCTCCCCTTTGTAAGGGGAGGGCAGGGTGGGGTAGAGCCAGATCGTCTGGTGATGACATATGCCTCTGCCTTCCCTCGCCCCTCCTGATCCTTCGGCTCCGCTTCCTTCGACAAGCTCAGGACAGGCAGGACAGGCAGGACAGGCAAAGGAGGGGTTCCAGCAGATGGCCGGGCTACATGATCTGATAATCGAGGTCCACCATTTTCGTGGCAACGTTGGCGGCTTCCCGAAGTTCTTTCATTTCTTTCGAAGTATCTCGAATGAGCCAGATCCTGATGTTGAGTTGTTCGATTGGTTCAATGGATTTTTCGTTTCGGAGTTTGGCAATTGACCAGACCACTTCGGTGAGTACCGGAAAATCGATGTCGGATGACTCGTCCATGTCTTTCAAATTTTCATTGAGATAGTCGAGTAACGGTGGGGTGATGTTGGGATCGCCGGTGAGGGCGCCGATCAGCCCCAATCCTTTGGCCGCGGCGGCTTGAATTTTTGATTTTTTTGTCGTGACAAAAATATCCGTGAGGATGGGCGTTGCCGAACTGCCGAGTCCGGCCAGGGCGATAATCGCTTCTTCGGCATACTCGGCGTTTTCGTCTCTGGCTAATTTCACCAGATGGGGAAAGGCGTGTTTTGATTGAACTCGTGAAAGCGTGGACAGAATGCGAAGTTTACGGCGTTTATCCGTATCCGGAGCTTGCAAGAGTTGAGCCAAACGGTCGGTATGTCCCCATTCCGTGGCAACCATGACCGGAAAATCGAATTCCTGTAATTTCAGGTTCAATTGGTCCATGGCGTACTGTCCGGAGCTTTTGGCTTTGGCTTTTCGAGCTGCGGCATAGGCATCGACGAAATCGGTTCGGGTTTCTTTATACCACCCCAAATCCCGGCCTTCGAGTCGATAATTGAAGAGACAGGCCGGCCCAGTCCACAGTCGAGCGGGGGCGTCGGCCAATTCCGCGTCTCCACCCGAGCGCGTCGTGCCTGACCACCGTTTCCGTTCTTCGCATTTGACTCGAAATTCTACGTCATGGGGTTCTTTTCGGTTGGTCACAATGGTGTATCCGATTGCCTCCAACCGTGTCTTTGCCGTCGTCTGCAGATCGGCTGGTGGAACGCGTCCGTTTTCCGTCAGGGCAAGAACGTTGAGGTAGATGGTTTCGGCCTTGGCTAATTGCGCCTTTTGCTCGTTTGTCATGTGCGTTCGACGTGCCATGCTTTCGGTCGTGGCCGTCAACAAAAATAAACAGACGAGTATTCCGGACAGGTATCTCATTATGAATCCTCCTGACAGGCATCAGGGTGAATCTTGAAAACCGGTGATTGGGAGATGAATAGTACCGAATAATGGGTATGAATGAAAAGAGGGGGCAAGCCCCCTCTCATGGACTCTCTCATGCCGTGCCTCGTGGAATCATGCGACACGTGGTTGCCGTATTGTGGGGCGTCAACTCACGTGTCCGTCCAGGTCGAGTTGCTTATACGTCCAATTCGCCGCCTCTCGAAGGTTGGCCATTTCTTTCGAGTTGTCTCTGATTAACCAGACTCTCTGATTCAGCTCGTCCATGGGTTCGAGCGAGTCCTCGTCTCTCAGTTTGCCGAGGCTCCAGACGACTTCGGTTAAGACGGAGAAATTAATATCGGCTGACGTATTGAAATTCTTCAAGGCGGCTTTGAGGTATTCAAGAAGCGGGGGAATGGCCGTTGGGTTTCCACTGCTCCCCGCCACGTTACCCAAGGCTTTGGCTGCTGCAGCTTGAATCTCGGGTTGTGTTGAAGATTGAAATAAATCGGTGAGAAAGGGGATGGAATCTTCTCCGACGCCGGTGAGCGCCTCCACGGCTTCCTGTGCCAGATCTTTATCCTGCATCAGCTTTGTGAGACGAGGCAGTGCCGATTCGGCTTCTATTTCGTTCAACATGGAGAGAATAAAGAGTTTACGGATTTTCGGCGTATCCGGAGCGTCCAGCAGTGTCATGAGCCGGTCGGGTTGTCCCCATTCTGCTGCCAATAGAACCGGAAAATCGTATTGTTGAAGGCGTTCGGCTAATTTGGTGAGCGCATAGGTCCCTGCGTTGTCGGCGCCTGCCGATTTGGCAGCCTGCATGGCGTCCTGGAAGGACGTCCGGATTTCCTTATACCATCCGAGATTCCGGCCATCGAGCAAATAGGTCAACAAACACGCGGGTCCTTTCCAGAGGCGAGACGGGGCATCAGACAGTTCGGCATCTCCCCCTTCTGCGGTGGTTCCGGCCCATGTTTTTCGCTCCTCACACTTGACTTTGAATTCAACGTCGTGGGCTTGCTTTCGATCGACAATCACGGAAAATCCGACTTCTTGCAGCCGTTGAGAGACGAGAGCCTGAAGATGTTCGGGGTCGGTTCGTCCCTTTTCAGTCAGAGCAAGCGCATTCACGAATACGATTTGAGCTTCTTGCAGCCGTTGCTTTTGCTCTGGGGTGAAGTGGGTTCGGCGAGCAGAACTCTGAGGAACAAGAACGATTGAGACACTGAAGAGCGCACAGAGTATGAGAAGAACGGGCCAGTGCTTCATAAGGAGCCTCCTTTCGCATGGGCCGGGCATGCAGTGAGGGTGGCTGCTTTTCCGTACTTTTCCTACTATACCCCCGGTTCACAAAAAGCAACAAGCCTTTGAAAAAGCTTCAGTTAAGCAAGATGGTCGAAGTCTGCAAGCAGCAATGAGTTGAATGGGCTTACAATCCACGATATACTCCCCGAAATTATGTTGAAAGGGAAGAAAATTTCAATCATCGGGGCGGGGAACATGGCGGAAGCCATTGTGTCCGGTTTGCTGAAAAAGGGCATAGTCAATACCGGCCAGATTTGTGCCACGGACGTGAATGCCGAACGGTTGGCGCACTTCCGGAAGACCTTTAAAGTCCGTGTCTCCCAGGATAACCAAGAATCTGCTAAAACCAGTGATATCATAATATTGTCAGTAAAACCTCAAGTTATAAATAAAGTTTTTGACGGACTGGATTTATCTCGTGGTGCTGATCAACTCATTATCACCGTTGCGGCGGGGATTCCTATCGCGACCATTATTTCAGAATTACATCCGGAGGCTCGTGTGGTCCGGGCCATGCCCAACACCCCGGCTGTTGTCTTGGAAGGCGCGACGGCCCTGGCTGGCGGACCTGGGGTGACGGCCAAACAATTACAGATGGTTCAGGTGATGTTTGAGGCAATGGGACAAGTCGTTGTGGTTGATGAATCGCACTTGGATGCCGTGACCGGTCTGAGCGGAGGAGGGCCGGCCTATGTGTGCCTGTTTATCGAGGCGTTGGCCGATGGGGGCGTGAAAATGGGGCTGTCCCGCTCTCATGCCCAACTATTGGCGGCGCAAACGGTGTTGGGTGCGGCAAAGATGGTGCTCGAAACGAAGGAACATCCCGGAGTATTAAAAGACCAGGTGGCTTCACCTGGCGGGACGACCATTGCCGGATTGCATCGACTCGAGAAAGGACGACTGCGGGGGACGGTGATAGGCGCCGTTGAGAGCGCGACCCTTCGTTGTCAGGAGTTGAGACAACAGGCTATTGTCTCCCGGGAATCCTCTGCCGCACCTCCGCGAGTGAAGCGAACGGCAGCGGGTCGTTGACGGCAAGGCATGTGGCGGAGAGCCGGTCAGGTGAAGTTGAATGGAGCGCGAGGAGAAGAAAGGAGTCCATAGTGCAGTATTGGGTAAAAGTGGTGTTTACCGATAACCAGGAACTCATGGTCAGTGATGCTCTTCGTCATACGATCAGCGATGACATGGAAATCCTGGAAATTGACACTCCCAAGGAGGTCATCATTATTCCCCTCAAACAATTGAAATATTTTTCGTGTGATGCTGCGGTCTTCAGTCATAAAAAATAACGGCATATCCGGAACCATCATCGACGTGCGTTGACTCTATTCCATGTAAAAGGCCGTATTGTGAGAATACCGTGGGGCAGGTATGGAGAGACGAATTACATCTCATACTGAAGAAGAGGAAATGAATCAGCGCCGGCACTTGCTGGCGCTGGCTCGGAAAGGAGACCAAAAAGCCGTTAATCAGCTCATGGAATTGTATCAGGTTCGGGTGTACAGCGGTGACAGTCTCAAATCCATGAAAATTCGTAAATCGCTTCCGGTACTCAGTCCTCCCAAGCCTAAAGAAACGACTTCTCCTTCCAAGCCGAAGCCTGTCAAAAGACACAACGTTGTGGCAAAAAAACCTAAGGCCACACCGAAAGCCACTCGCTCGGCAGCTTTGAAGGGCGCCCAGATGGCCAAATCTGCATCACCGAAGCCGACTCGAACAAAAGTTTCTCCTAAAAAGCAGACCAAGCGCCTCAAGCCCGTTCGCAAACCGAAGGCGACCCTGAAGGCGCAACCTTCCCCGAAAAAGATTTCTCGAAAAGTTCCTTCTAAAGGTGTGGCGAAAAAGGGGGGCACACGCAAACCAACGTCCAGGATTCAGGTGCAGCCGCGTACTCAAGCAAAATCCAAGGCAAAAACTCCCAAGCCAAAGGCCCCCAAGGCAAAGGTCCCCAAGGCAAAAACCCCCAAGGCAAAAGCTGAAACCAGGATTAAGACCAGGAATCAGGCTACGAAAAAAGCCACATTCACACCGGCTTCAAAAGCTAAACGATCTTGCTGACGGTGATCGTTTGACAGCCGTTGTACAAAGCCCCATTCAACTTTTTATGCTGAAAACCGGGCGGAATTTCGGTTCAGCGCAAAAGAAGGCAAAGCGAGTGTAGAAAAAAATATTTAGCGAACGGCTACTCGCAACCCTCCGGCTGCAAGTTTATTTGCGATCGTTTCAGCCGACTTTTGAGTTCCCTGATAGACTTGGGCGTTTCCATGATGATCGATTCGCCAAGCCAACTCAAAGGCTTTGGATGAAGTCATGCCGGGAATATGCCGGCAAAACAAGTCAATGACTTGTTGATACGTGTGACAGTCGCAATTATACACGATCACTTCAGCTTCAAAGTCACGGCCGTCGTCCAGACCGGTTTCTTTTTCCGTGACTTCCGTCACTTCTGTCGTGGGAAGAGTGCTCATACGGGAACGCATTGTATCTATGGCGTCCAAACCTCACAAGAACGTTGTTTTGAACATTGCGTCACGCTTGCATGACGGAAAGGAGGGGGCATTTGAGTAGAACCATCCTCGTGACGGGGGCAGCGGGATTTATCGGGAGCCATACCGTCCAAGCGCTCGCGACCAGAGGCGATCGGGTCGTGGGACTGGATAACCTCAACGACTATTATGATCCCGCCCGGAAACGCGCCAATTTGGACGAAGTCCGCCAGGCCTTGAGTGAGAGTGGCTCAAGCGAAGCCTTTACGTTTATCCAGGGAGACATTCGCGACCGGCAAACCGTGGAGGAGATCTTCTTATCTTATGAGATTGATGGGATCGTCCACTTGGCGGCGATGGCCGGCGTTCATGTCTCGATTGAGAATCCGCACCTCTATTGCGACGTCAATATAAACGGCACGCTCAATTTGTTGGATGCCGCCGTTGGAAGGATCGGGATCCAAGCCCGGCGTTCCTCGTTCCCCACTTTTGTCTTTGCTTCCACTTCGTCCGTGTATGGTAACGCCCAAGCCATCCCCTTTAGGGAAGATGATCCCTGTAATCGACCCTTGGCTCCTTATGCAGCCAGCAAGAAGGCCGGGGAGTTGTTGGGCTATTCGTATCATCACTTGTATGGGTTGCCGTTTACGGCAGTCAGGTTTTTCACGGTGTATGGACCGAGGGGACGCCCGGACATGATGGCCTATAAGGTGCTGGACAATATCTTTTTCGGCCATGAAGTCCCGCTCTATAATTCGGGAAACATGCACCGGGATTGGACGTTCGTGAGTGATATCGTCCTAGGCGTGGTCAATGCCGTCGACCGGCCATTGGGGTACGAAGTTATGAACCTCGGAAGAGGAGAGCCTGTTTCATTGGCAGAGTTCGTTCAAGTGATCGAAGAATGCGTCGGACAAAAGGCCAAGGTCGTTTTCGCCCCCATGCCTGAGGCTGATATCGTTTCGACCTGTGCCGATATTTCCAGGGCGCGAGAGTTATTGGGCTATGATCCGCAATTCTCGGTGCGCGAAGGGGTCAGCCGGTTCTGGTCGTGGTATCAAAAGCACGTGTTGGGTTGACGAAAACCGCAGCCTGCATGCGAATTCTTGCCACTCCGGTAGTGTGATGATAGAGTGAGTTTCCCGTGCTGGAGTGGTGAAACAGGCAGACACCCGGGACTTAAAATCCCGTGCTTCGCAAGAAGCGTGCCGGTTCAAGTCCGGCCTCCAGCACCACATCTCCTTTCCCATACCTTCCAATCTAATCCATTAAATCTCTCAATCTACTGTCTGGTAGATGAGTTTTCTGTTTGTTACGGTCTTGACACGTCTGATTGATTCCCTTATATTCTAGTTCGAATAGTGTGAAAAAATATTGGAAAAATAAAGGTAAGGGAGATTGCATGCCATGGGAAAATTGAGTGCGGCAAGGATCAAATCGCTCGTCAAGCCTGGGCTGTATGGGGACGGGGGAACCTTGCACCTTCGAGTTGCGGGGGGAGGATCACGAAGCTGGGTGCAACGGCTTGTCATTCGTGGCCGCCGCACGGATATTGGCTTAGGCGGCTATCCTTTGGTGAGTCTCCCCGAAGCGAGGGAGAAGGCCTTCCTGAATCGAAAGATTGCACGGGATGGTGGCGACCCATTGAGCGAGCGGCAGCGACGGGAGAGTGTGCCGACGTTTGCCGATGCCTTACAAACGGTTATTGCTTTGCACGAAGGGACGTGGAAAGACAAAGGTCGGACGCGAGAACATTGGCAGAACAGTATGAAGCATTATGTTTTGCCGTCACTTGGTCGAATGAGAATCTCCGATATTGAGGCGCGGGACGTGTTGCGGATTGTCGGGCCGTTATGGACGGTGAAACATGAAATGGCCCAAAAAGTAAAGCGACGCATATCGGCCGTCATGGAATGGGCCGTTGTGAACGGCTACAAAGTTGATAATCCCGTCAACGCGATCAAGCTGGCCCTTCCGAAAGCGGACAACCTCAAAGGGCATTTCAAGATGATTCCCCATGACCAGGTCGCGGCGGCGATTGAGAAGACGAGAGCAAGCACCGCTTATGTGTCCACCAAGCGGTGTTTTGAATTTTCGATTTTGACGGCCACGCGGTCACAGGAAGCGAGAGGGATGCAATGGAGTGAGGTCAACATGGAAAAAGCCGTGTGGGAGATTCCAGGATCACGGACGAAAACCGGCAAAGCGTTTCGTGTGCCGTTGTCTTCCCGTGCTTTGGAGATTTTGAAGGAACAAAAAACCGTCGCTGGTGATTCACCGTTGGTCTTTCCGGCGCCACGGGGAAGCGTCATGTCGGATGCGACCATGAGTAAGATGGTGCGTCAAGCAAACATTGATGGTGTTCCTCATGCCATTGCCAGGGCATGTTTCCGGTCGTGGTGTGCGGACGCCAATTTCTCAAGAGAAATTGCCGAAGCCTGTCTGGCGCATGTAACGAAAGGGACAGAAGCCGCATATCAACGAAGCGATCTGTTTAACCGGCGGCGAGCGGTGATGCAAAAGTGGTCCGACTACGTCACGGGTGCCCCAAGTGCCGATGTGATCCTGTTGCACGGATGATTGTCACGAATCTGCACCTCATCCTTCGCGGTTTAGATACCCCTTGTTTCCCGCTGCCCGGGCGTGAATCGAAACGCCGACTCCTCTAGTTTAGAACTGTCGCCTTGACAGGGAAGCTTACGGGCCTAGAGAAGAAGGCAAGGGAACTTTAATGATCGTCGCTGGCTGAATTTCGGCGATGGCTTCCCGGATACGCGGAAGCAGGGTTCTCACTAATGGCACTTGATTTGTTGGAAGAACAATAATGGAGAGCGGGGTGCCGGTCAGGTTTTGTTGATAACGCAACTGTTGATCTGCGGTGATAAAAATCGTGAAGTGTTGCTCTGCAGCCTTGAGCAAATCCCCATTTTTCATACCAGCCCATCCCATTTCTTGGACGGTCGTCATGGGAAACTCGGCAAGATGGGTTTTCACGAGACGGGGAACCGATTCGTCGAGCAGAATGGTCAAGAGGCGTGCCCGAGTTTCAGCAGGGTCGCTTTCGAGAACTCGAGGACTTCCAAGGCTTGTTCGCGAGATACCGAAGGAAAATTGTCCAGAAACGCGTCTACTGTGAGACCAGCTTCTAAATTAGAAATCAATGCGTCCACTGGCACACGGGTTCCCGCAAACACGGGAGTTCCGCTGAGCACCTCAGGATCAATTGAGACCGGCAATCGTCTGAGGTCTTGTTCGTCAATTACGAGCGTCATGGACGTTTCCTTTTGCAAACACGTCAATACCATTATACGCCAAGGCAGAGCAGGCGTCTATTGTTTCAAACGGGACTTATATACTTGTTTACCCACACAGCCTCCCATTAATTGAAGAGTGGTAATAAGATATGTGTGCGAAAGGCTCGAACTACTTCAAGTAACGTAACGCCCACCAACAACAATGACAAAATACTGATGCAAAACGCGAAAATCGTTTTTAATTTTTCAACTATTTCGCCTTTTTCTTTTTGCTTCCCGATTTCTTCAAATCGCTTTAAATGTAAATATATTGCAATTGCCGTATAGAGGCTCACGTATGCAATTGCTGGTAATTCAATATTAAAGTAAAAGGCAGCAGAACTTATAGGAATCACAAACAAGAGAAGTCTTCCCCCAACGATCAAAATATCCTTTGAGGTTAAT
>JAHRAK010000135.1 GCA_020027535.1 Nitrospirales bacterium | reverse complement strand
CTGCGCCTCAATGATTCTTCGTTCGTCTACGAACCGGAGACGTCATTGGCCCTGGGTTTCGGCTTCCGGTGCGGGTTTCTGGGCCTGCTGCACATGGAAATCATTCGTGAACGCTTGCACCGTGAATATGGGTTGAACCTCATCAGCACGGCCCCCACGGTGATTTACCGGGTCAGGATGCTGAACGGTGAGGTGATGGATATTGAAAATCCTTCGAAATTGCCGGAGCCCGAAGCCATCGAAACCATGGAGGAACCCTTTATCCGGGCCACCATGATTGCCCCGGAACGTTATGCCGGCAACATCCTTGCCTTGTGCCAGGAACGTCGTGGCGTCCAGGAGAGCTTGCAGTATTTGGATACGACGCGAATCATGCTGGTCTATGCCTTGCCGTTGAATGAAATGGTGCTGGATTTTTACGACAAATTAAAGTCCCGTACCCAGGGCTATGCCTCCTTGGATTACGAATTGACGGACTATCGGGAATCGGATTTGGTGAAACTCGACGTGTTGCTGAACGGCGAAACCATCGACGCGCTGTCGTTTATCACTCATAAGGAGAAAGCCTATCATCGTGGCCGCCAGTTAGTGGAAAAAATGAAGGAGTTGATCCCGAAGCAAATGTTCGAGGTTGCGATTCAAGCCGCGATCGGCAAACGCGTGATTGCGCGCGAGACGGTTTCCGCTATCAAGAAGAACGTCACCGCCAAGTGTTACGGAGGAGACATCACGCGAAAACGCAAGCTTTGGGAAAAACAAAAAGAGGGCAAGAAGCGGATGAAGCAACTCGGGCGCGTGGAAGTCCCGCAAGAAGCCTTTCTGGCCCTCCTGAAGGTAAAGGATGAGTAATGACCGATTATAAGCCGGATCCGGTGTTGCCGCCGGATTCCTCGTCCCATGATCCCGGGTTTTCCTCCTCCCATGAAGAAAGCCGGCAGGAGACGGCCCGGAGCAAACCATTGTGGCGGGAATACGCAGAAGCCATCGTCATTGCGTTAGTCCTGGCTCTGACCATCCGCGTGTTTCTCGTCCAGGCGTTTAAGATTCCTTCGGGATCCATGATTCCCAGTTTGCAGATCGGCGATCATATTTTGGTCAACAAACTTGCGTATGGGTTACAGATTCCCCAGGATTGCGAATTTGAGGCCGCCCTGCTTCCGGTTACCTGCTATTCCTCTTCCATGCTCTTTGAGTTTGAAAAACCCGAACGGGGAGACATCATCGTGTTTCGATACCCGGAAGACGAGCATAAAGATTTCATTAAACGCATCATCGGCCTGCCCGGCGACACCATTCACATTCGCAAAAAAATCGTCTATATCAACGGCGAACCGTTTCGGGATGAGCCGTTTACCCAACGCGTGGATCCCGGCGTTATCGATGGTCGGATCAACCCCCGTGACAATCTCGGACCCATTACGGTTCCCCCGAACTCTTATTTTGTCATGGGCGACAACCGGGACCAAAGCCTGGACAGTCGTTTTTGGGGATACGTGCAAGAGCACAAAATCAAAGGCCGGGCTTTTCTCGTTTATTGGTCCTGGCATGGGCAGGGTTCGTTGATGGAATGGGTTCGATGGAATCGAATTGGTAAAGTGATTGAGTAATGCTCAAGGGATGGCAGGTTGTGGCCTCGTCGTCGACTAGTTCCCCTTCACCGAAAAAGAGGACTGCGGCCATTACCGGAACGCAACTCAAAGAGGTCCTTCGCCATGCCGGTGGATAACCCCCATGTCACGATCGTCATTCCGGCCCGATATGCCTCCTCCAGATTTCCCGGCAAACCCTTGGCGCTCCTGGCGGGAAAACCCTTAATCCGTCACGTCTATGAACAAGCCACCCGCGTCCCGAAGGTTGCCCAGGTTCTTGTGGCGACGGATGACGTTCGCATTCACGAGAGCGTAGAACATTTCGGCGGCCGTTCCACGATGGTGACCAGGCCTTGCCGCACGGGGACCGACCGTGTAGCCGAGGCGATCCGGGAGCTTCCCTGCGAGATCGTCGTGAACCTCCAGGCTGATGAAATCCTGTTGTCTCCCGATCTCTTGCTGGATTTAATCGATCCGTTTCTTGCCGGTGACGCGGAAATGGGCACCCTGCGTCGCCCGCTCGAGCGCCGGGAGGAATTTGCGCAATCTTCCGTCGTGAAGGTCGTCACGGACCGGCAGGGGAAGGCCCTCTATTTTTCCAGGGCCCCGATTCCGCACGTGCGCGATCACGTCCACGAAGACGTTGATGCACCCTTTGCCTCGCTTCATGTAGGAGTGTATATTTTTCGTCGACACACCTTGAATCGATTTGCTTCATTGTCGAGCGGGGAGTTGGAGGAAGCGGAAAAACTCGAACAATTACGGGCACTGGAACACGGCATTCCCATTCACGTGTGGGAGACGACCCATGCCTCACTTCGGATCGATACCGAAAAGGATTTGGAAAAGGCGAACGCGTCATGGGACGAACTAGTGGCAAGGCATGTGCATGGCTGAGAACGGCTTGGAAGGCAGGCTTTCTTCTCTCGTTTCCTCCCCTCCCCTTACAAAGGAGGGGAAGTTGGGAATTGTCAACGAATGAATATATGCAAAAAGGGCAGGCATGAGTAAATTCATTTTCATGACCGGCGGCGTTGTGTCCTCCTTGGGGAAAGGATTGGCTTCGGCTTCCATCGGTCATCTCCTGGAGAGCCGGGGGTTAAGGATTTCCTTTCTCAAACTCGATCCCTACATTAACGTCGATCCCGGCACCATGAATCCCTACCAGCATGGCGAAGTCTACGTCACGGACGATGGCGCCGAGACCGATCTGGATCTTGGGCACTATGAACGATTTACCAACTTGACCCTTTCACAAAGCAATAATTGTACGACGGGACGGATTTACGACTCGGTCATCAAGAAAGAGCGCCGGGGAGATTATCTGGGGAGCACGGTTCAGGTTGTTCCGCATATTACGGACGAAATTAAACAGACGATTTTACGCGTGGCGCACGGCACGGACGTCGTGATCGTGGAAATAGGGGGGACGGTCGGGGACATCGAAAGTTTGCCCTTTCTCGAAGCCATCTGGCAGATGCCGTTCGACGTGGGCCGCGAAAACGTCTTGTATATTCATCTCACCTTGGTGCCGTTTATTGAAACCGCAGGAGAGTTGAAAACCAAACCCACCCAACATTCCGTCAACAAACTTCGCGAAATCGGCATTCAACCCCATATCCTGTTGTGCCGGACCGACCGGTTCCTGGCGCCGTCGTTGAAAGACAAAATCGCATTGTTTTGCAACGTGGACAAGGGCGCGGTGATCACGGCAAAAAACGTCGATACCGTGTACGAAGTGCCCATCGTGTTGCGAAAAGAAGGACTCGATGAGTTGATCGTGCGCTGCCTGCGCTTGGAGCCCGGTCCGCCCAACCTCCGTGATTGGGACGCCATGGTCCAAAAACTCAAACGCCCGACGCATGAAGTGACCATTGGGATGGTTGGAAAATACATGGCGTTCAAGGAGTCCTACAAGAGTTTGTCGGAGGCGCTCGTACACGGCGGGCTCCCCAATGACGCCAGCGTCAATGTTCGATTGATCGAATCGGAGGAACTCGAACGGGGCAGTCCCGAGCAATTTTTGAGCGAGGCCGACGGAATTCTGATTCCGGGCGGGTTCGGCACCAGAGGGATCGAAGGAAAGGTGACGACGATTCGCTACGCCAGGGAGAAGGGGATTCCTTTTCTCGGACTCTGTTTGGGGATGCAGTGTGCGGTCGTGGAATTTGCTCGTCACGTGGCAAGACTGGAAGGGGCCCACAGCGGTGAATTCGATTCAGCAACGGACTACAAAGTCATCGACCTTCTCCCTGAACAGCGGACAGTGGAAGAAAAGGGAGGGTCCATGCGACTCGGCAGTTACGCCTGTCGCCTTCAGGAAGGCTCTCTTGCCCAACAAATCTATGGAACGGCAGAGGTTCGGGAACGACACCGGCATCGGTACGAATTCAATAATGATTTCCGCGAGATCCTGACGTCAAAGGGTTTGGTGCTGAGTGGAACGTCACCAGACGGGCGACTCGTCGAAATCATTGAATTGCAAAACCATCCCTGGTTTTTAGGGACTCAATTTCATCCTGAATACCGGTCACGACCGCATGCCCCGCATCCTGTGTTTCAAGCGTTCATTCACGCGGCACTGAAACGCAAATTCGGCCGGTAACGGGTGATCGGCATCCGTCGTAGGGGCGGACCTGCGTGTCCGCCTACGTGAAAGATAAGAAGGAGTGCGGTGACGCAACCTCGCAAAGGTCTCTGATGGAAAAAGACACCATGATGCGGGAAGTGACGTTAGGGGATTTCCCGGGTGGAGGAGCGCAGCCGCATTTCCTGATTGCGGGGCCCTGCGTGATCGAGAATGAGCAGATTGTTCTGGACACGGCGTTTCAACTGGCCGAGGTTGCCCAGGCGGTAGGATTTCCCTGTCTCTTCAAATCGTCCTACGACAAGGCGAACAGAAGCTCCATTCATTCTTACCGGGGGCCCGGGATTCAAGAAGGCCTGGCCATCCTCCAAAAAGTGAAAGAACGGGTTCACGTACCCGTCCTGACGGACGTCCATAGTGTCGAGGAAGTCCGGCAAGCCGCGCAGGTTGTGGACGTGGTGCAGATTCCCGCGTTTTTGTGCAGGCAGACCGATTTGCTCGTTGCCGCGGCGCAAACCGGCAAAACCGTTAATGTCAAGAAAGGGCAGTTTCTTTCTCCATGGGATATGAGTAACGTCGTCAAAAAATTGGAAGAAAGCGGAACTCGCCGGATTGTCCTCACTGAAAGAGGGTTCTCCTTCGGCTATAATAATTTAGCGGTGGATATGCGAGCCCTTCCGGTCCTGAAAGGGTTGGGCTATCCCGTGGTCTTCGATGTCACGCACAGCGTGCAACTTCCCGGAGGTGGAGGAACACACTCATCAGGTCAACGTGAATTTATCGCACCCCTGGCTCGTGCAGCCGCTGCAGCAGGCTGTGACGGGTTTTTTATGGAAGTGCATCCGAATCCGGACAAGGCCCTTTCAGACGGGCCTACAATGGTTCCGCTCAATAAACTTAAAGTGTTGCTTGAAGAATTGAAGCAGATTTGCGAAGTTTCCGGAAAAGGCTCGAACGTTACGCTCTAACCATGTCGCAAGCTCACGTCGCCAAAGCCCAACCCAAAGCCGCCTCTCAAAAGAAAAACGTCGCGCAGACGTTCAATCTGCCGAATACGCTCACGTTTTTACGAATCTTATTGGTACCGGTGTATATCGGACTCTTTTCAACGCCAACGGTAGGGAGGTCCATCGCCGCTGCGGCAGTCTTCGGTTTCGCGGCCTTAACGGACTTACTGGACGGGTATATTGCACGACAACGAGCGCAAATCACCAAAGTCGGCCGCTTGTTCGATCCTCTTGCCGATAAATTTCTTGTGATCTCCGGTTTGATATTACTCGTGCAATTTCAACGAGTCGCAGCTTGGTTGGCGATTGCGCTCATTGTCCGTGACCTTGCCGTGACCGGAATCCGAGCCATTGCCGCGAGTCGAGGCCTGATCATCGCCGCCGGGATATTCGGGAAATATAAAGTTGCACTGCAAATTGTCGCGATCATTCTTTTGACCCTGGAGGGAGCAGTTTCCCTGTCCGTCTTGAACGTGCATCTGGTCGGAACCGTGACCCTCTATGTGGCCCTGATTTTTTCTCTGGTCTCTGCCGGACAATATATTCTTGAGGCCTGGAATGAGTTCTCCAAAAAAGGGTGACACCCATAACGTCGTCGCAGGCCATGTCTCCTGAGATTCTCTGGCCACTTTCCTGTTTCGGAGCCTATTTGCTTGGCTCTATTCCATTCGGACTCGTTTTTTCACATATGCTGGGAACGCCTGATCCTCGGCAAGCCGGCAGTCGAAACATCGGCTTTACGAACGTTTTGCGAGTATCGGGAAAAAAAGTTGGAATTCTCACGTTATCCGGTGACTTGGGAAAAGGGTGGCTGGTGGGGTGGATCGCCAGTTTGGGCTTTTTTCCGAATCTGTGGGCCTTGCTGGCCGTCCTCTCAGTCATACTCGGGCATCTTTTTCCCGTTTTTTTAAAGTTTCGTGGAGGAAAAGGAGTGGCCACGGGCTTGGGAGGAATTCTGGGGCTGCACTTTCCCATGGGACTTGTTCTTGTTGTGATATGGGCTGCCACCGTCGGAATTTGGAAATATTCAGCTGGCGGAGCGCTCATGGCCTTCGTGGCATTGCCAGTGGTAAGCTGGTTTATGACGTTTGATCTGCAATTTACGATATTCAGCCTATTCCTGAGTGGCCTCGTCATTGGGAAACATAAGAGCAATATCGTCCGTTTGCTTGCTGGAACCGAGCCAAGGATAGGGCGGGTTTGAGATAAATTTATAATTTGACATAATCATTCTTATGCGACATCTTAGATTTACCTATAGTCTTACGGATTATGCGACGTTTATGATTCGTTTACATGTACAGGTATTATGCGACTGATCGTCATCGCGGCCGTAATTCTTTCAGTTAGTGTCCCGGCCTTTGCCTCTGCTCCCTTGGAGTCCAAGGGGCTTCAGCTCTTGGAAGAGATCCAGGAGGCTATTTCGCATTTGGCCGAGCACGTCACGCCGACAGTGGTGGGAGTGTCCACTATCCGGCAACTTTCCTCACCCGGAAGCATTCCGCGTCAGGGTCGTTTCAAGGTGCCGGGGTCGGGTTCAGGTGTGGTCATCCATGAAGATGGTTATATTGTGACCAATAATCACGTCATCAGTAATGGCGTGGAAGCCGAGGTCCATTTTTCCGATCAATCGACTCTTGTTGCGGAAATCGTGGCGCAGGATCCCGATACCGACCTTGCGCTTCTGAAAGTCGAGACAGACCACAAACTGCCCAGCGCGACGTTCGGGGATTCCAGTACGGTGAAGGTCGGACAATGGGTCCTGGCCGTGGGCAATCCCTTCGGGTTGGACCGAACTGTCACCTTGGGGGTCGTGAGTGGAATCGGCCGGGAAAACATGAATCTGTCCCGATATGAGAACTTCATTCAAACCGATGCGTCGATCAATCCGGGAAATTCCGGCGGGCCGCTCTTTAATTTGCGAGGCGAGGTCATCGGGATCAATACGGCCATTATCAATCTCGCTCAAGGAATCGGCTTTGCGATTCCATCCAACATGGCGAGCCGTATTATCGAGCAGCTCAAAACCGGCGGCAAAGTGGTTCGGGGTTGGCTTGGGGTGGGGATTCAGCCGCTGACGCCCCAACTCGCGGAGAAATTCGGCGTCCCTGACGGCAAAGGCGTGCTGGTCAATGAAGTGTTTCCCGGCGACCCGGCGGATCAGGCAGGCATTCAATCCGGGGACATCATGACGCAAATCGGCAATGAACGCCTGGAGTCTCCCAACCAGTTATCCCGGGTGGTCGCGGGTTTTTCTCCTGATGAGACGGTGATGGTTCACGTCATCCGGGATGGGACGTTGCTCCGACTCCCCGTTTTGTTGGGAGTCAAGGAGGAGCACCCCATTGTCGCGTCATTGCCCCCGACAGCGGCGGAAGTCGATTTGGGAATCGACGTGTCTCCCATTACCGGGGAGTTGGCCGAACAGTTTTCCCTTGAACAAACGACGGGCATCCTGGTGGTTCAGGTTGTTCAGGGAAGTGCCGCGTATGCGGAAGGATTACGAAAAGGAGACATTATCCGGGAAGTCAATCGGGTCGAAGTGCCGACCATGAGGAAATTTCGCGACATCCTCGAAGCGATTCATCCCGGCGAGACGATTCTCCTTCGGATCCTTCGAGAGTCGAAAGCGTTTTTTGTCGTGTTGAAACCGTAAATGCCTCTACCTCCCCTCGCCCCTCCTTACAAAGGAGGGGAACTGGGACACATTCTGCTCCGTTGTTTTAAGACGAAGCAGCCTCTTTTTCGGCTTTGTGTTCTTCGACGACCTTGTTGACGACTTCACGAGGCGCCTGCTCATAGCCTGAAAATTCCATGGCATAAGAACCCTTCCCCGCGGTAATGGAGGTCAGGACGGGCGCATACTTCAGAATTTCGGCTAACGGGACCACGGCTTTCACGATTTGATTATGCCCTTTGGCATCCATTCCCAGAATTCGACCTCGCCGGCTGTTTAAATCTCCAATCACTGCGCCCACCATGTCGTCCGGCGCCGTCACTTCCACGTTCATGATCGGTTCGAGAAGCACGGGCTGTGCCGATTCCATGGCTTTTTTGAAACCCATCGAGGCTGCGACCTTAAAGGCCATTTCCGAAGAGTCAACAGGATGATGAGACCCGTCATAGACCTTCACTTGCACGTCCACGACCGGGAAGCCGGCGAGAATGCCCTCGTGCATGGCTTCGACCACGCCCTTTTCCACCGCGGGGATGAAATTCCTGGGAATCACACCTCCAACGATTTTGTTGAGAAATTCAAATCCGCCATTGCGTGGCAACGGGTCGAGCTGGAGCCAGCAATCGCCGTATTGCCCGTGGCCGCCCGTTTGCTTTTTGTATTTTCCCTGGGCCTGGGCCATTTTTTGAATGGTCTCGCGATAGGCGACTTTCGGTGTATGCAGGTTGACGTCTACTCCGTATTTCCGGTGGAGTTTTTCCAGGGTCAGTTCGATATGAGTCTGCCCGACTCCGCTCAACAACATTTCCTTGGTCTCGTCATTGCGGATAAATTTCAATGACGCATCTTCTTCCACAAGCTTGTGCAGTCCCATGCTCACCTTATCGATGTCCCCCTTCGATTTCGGTTCAAGCGCAAACGACATCACGGGCCGGCGGAGTTGCACCGCGGGAAAGACGATGGGAGCTTTGTCGGTGCAAATCGTTTCACCCGTGTGGGTTTCCTTTAATTTTCCCATGACCACAATCTCACCTGCCGTGGCTCGTTGCGTCTGCGTGCTTTTCTTCCCTTGCAGATAATACAGGTGCCCCCCTTTTTCTTTCACATTTTTCACGAAATTAAAAAAGGTTGAATCGGCTTCAAGCGCTCCCGAACAGACCTTGAGATACGTGAGCCGGCCCATAAAGGGATCGATGGTGGTCTTGAACACGTAGCCGGAAAACGGTTCTTCCGCGCTCATGGGTCGCACGAGTTCTTCATTCGTGTCGGGATGCGATCCGGCCAGCGAAAAGGTTTCGGCTCGTTCTTCGGGAGAAGGCAGGCATTGAATAATCGCATTGTGCAGCACCGTGGTGCCGAGATTCATGATCGCCGAACCACATAACACCGGAATATACTGGCGGGTTTTCGTGCCCGAGACCAACCCTTGGAGGACTTCTTCCTGCGTCAGATCCCCGTCACTCAAATATTTTTCCACGAGGTCATCGCTGGCTTCAGCCACGGTTTCAACCAATTGTTTCCGCAACTCGGAAATTTTATCTTTCAGGTCCGCGGGGATTTCTTCTTCCTGCACCTTATGACTGTTGGGTATTGGGATAATGGCTTTTTGTGTCAGCAGATCCACCACGCCTCGAAGATTCGCCTCCTCGCCGATCGGATAGGCAATCGGGACGCATTTGGTCTCAAGCGTTTTCTGAATTTCTTCCAACACGGATTCAAAATTCGCTCGTTCTTTATCCAATTCGTTGATAAACATAAGACAGGGAAGTTCTCGTGCTTGAATATAATCCCAGATCCGATCCAATTCCGATCGTATGCCCGAAGCACCTACGACCAACAGGGCGCCGTCTGCTACGTGAATCGTATTTTTGGTATCGGCAAAAAAATCCAGCGAGCCCGGAGTGTCGAGCAGGTTCAGGAAGGTCTCTTTGTGTTCATACTGAAGAAGGGCCGTACTCATGGAATGACGATGCTGAACCTCTTCTGCTTCGAAATCGGCCACGGTATTTCCGTTGGCGCTCGTACCCATTGACGACGTCACACCGGCGGAAAACAACAGGGCTTCAACGAGAGAAGTTTTTCCGGCACCGACATACGACGTCACAACAACGTTTCGAATGGCTTGAGAATGTGTCATACGCCCTCCCCTTGTAATTTCGGCCATTCTAGGCTTGGCCGAATTGAGTGTCAATGAATTGCAGGGCGGAGGGCAGGGGAAACGATTAGTCAGTCGTTGACAGGATAAGAAGTTGAAGACACCATATCTGTCATTCCCGACGCTTGTCCCCGACTTGATCGGGGATCCAGGCGATATACGGGAATCCAGGTTTTTCCCCTTCGTTCACGAGGATACGGACTCTGGATTCCCGCGTGCGCGGGAATGACAGATATGGATTATTCCACGGAAATGAACAAACTTTACAACGTGCCAGTCATGGATTTCTCATGACCAAGACCGGAGCAGGCAGCCGGATGTCTCGCCTGATGGCAGCGATTTGTTTCGGGCTTTTCGTCAGCGCCATAGCCTCCGATGCCCTTCAACCTGAGAGCGCCTTTACTTCGGATCTCCATCGATCCATCTGGTACGGGTTTCAATTCGGACTTCCCTTGCTCGTCGGTGGAGTCTGCCTGATCGGAAAACGATGGACGTCCATGGTTGGGGTGATGTATGGAACAATCGGCTTGGCCTTGGACATTGCCACATTTGTACAGAGCATCACTTCTGAAATGGATTCACTGCACTTTGTCGGCCTGATTCTCCTGACTGCCCTATTCAACTTTCTACTCATTGTGATCGGCGGACGACAGGTTGTCACCGTATAAATTGAGATGCGGCAGCTACGATACTCTTCCCTCGATGATGACCCCGTCCCAATCGCCGGTTCCTTTTTTTAATTGAAGGCACTTGGTTTTTTTGAGCCCGCTGGCCTTGAGCCACTCTTGAACGGCTTGAGCGCTGTAGGTATCCCCCGTCGGTGTGAATAAGAGCATCGTGATCGCGAACAGATTGGTGTCTAGAGTATCAAACCCTGGTTTGTTCATGAGGAACGTGTCTTGAATCAGAATGCGTCCGCCGGGATTGAGCGCGCGTTTGAGTTTTCGGAACAGGGTCTTGTTTTCAGCCGGCGAAAAAATGTGCAGCACGTTCGACACCCACATCACGTCGAATTTTCCGGGGACCGGATTGTCAAAAAGATCGCCCGGGTAATAGGACAGCCGTTTGCCGTGCCGTAAGGGTTTGGCGATTTCCCTGGCGACTTCAAGCGCCGGGGCACGGTCCCAGACGCCCGCCTGTAACGTGGTATTTTTTTTCAGGAATGCCAACGCATACGTGCCGGGTCCTCCTCCAACGTCCAACAGCGTCTTTGCATTGTTCAGGTCAAGTTGTGCCGACACTTGTTTGGCCGGTCTTTCAGAACGTTGATGCATCGCCCAGGTGAATGATTGCCGATATTCCGGATCGTCCGGCCCGTCATCTTCGATCGGCTTGCCCGTTCGGACGGAATCGGTAAGCTGTGCCCAATTCTCCCACTGGCGATGAACCAGATCCAAATAGGCCCCCTGGTAAGCAGGACTGTTCCGGTTCAGATACGTGCGCCCGACTTTTTCCACGCCATAAGCCGTTCCTCGTCGTTTGAGCAAGCCCGCAGTTTCCAGGTTGCGAAGGAGAATTTCGACTCCCCGTTCATTGGCTTTCAACGTTTTGGCCAGGGTCTTGGGCGTCCAGAATCTGTTCCCCATATGAGTAAAGAGGTCGAGATCCAGTGCGGTGGCAAACACACGGGCTAAACGAAAGTTATAGACGACGTCACGAAAATCATCCATTGTCCGAACCGGAAGTTGCGCATCCATAAGAATTCCTTTTGAGGTTGAGGTGAGAAAGAGTTCAGGTGGCGGCGAATTGCCGTCGATAGCGCGCGATCAATTGCTCAAGTTCCGACAGATTGTCGAAATCGACCGGACGCTCGAAAAATACCGCGACGTAGTCGTCGTTCATTTCGACGCGTTCGCTGAAGCCGTCCTTGATGAGCCGATCACGATATTTCGAGACGACTTGTTGAATGCAAAACTTGGCTTGCTTGGCGAGTTCATCGCTTCCAAGGTCTTCGGCCGTGCCGTCCGACAGCAGGCTCTGCATGTCTTCCAGGGCATACCCCGCCTGACACACAAACAATCCGGCCGGTGTGATTTCGAGTTGCCAGTCCTCATCATCCAATTCGAGAGTCAAGGCCCCATCGGGTTGATATTGGATAAAGTCTGCGTTGGCTTGCTTCAGGTGGTCCTGGACGTATTGCCAGCGGGATCCGTCAATCATGAAGCGCCCTCCCCTGCCATTGATTTCGTGCGCTTCTGCAGCAGCCTCGTCCGAAGCGCCTCGAGTCGCCTGGTGTTTTCTTCCAGCTTGGGCAACCCGTATTTTCGATCCACGCGAACCACGCGATGAAGGAATCGGGCTTCTTGCTCCTCACAGCCCTTCGCGTTATGGCAATCAGCCATCACGTACCAAGCCCCACCCATGCGCAGTTCATCACGAAGCCGCCTGGCAATGGCCAAACTCGTTTGCGCACAAGCCATGGCATCATCATAACGCTCCCATGCCAGGTACATCCGCGCCATCATCTTGAATACATCGGCCTGACCGGCGTCATTGCCCACTCGCTTCATCAAGGTAATGGACTTCGAATAATAGTCCATGGCTTGCTCGAAGTGCCGGGTTTCCTTCGCAACCAACCCCAAATCGGAGAGCAACACCGCCTCGGCTGCGTGGTCTTCAAACAACTCCATTCTGTCCAGGGCCTCGAGATAATACGCGCGGCCTCGTTCCCATTCACCGGTGTCTACGTGCAAGTTGCCAAGATTGGCAAGCGTCGCACTGATCCCGCGGTTGTCCCCGACTGTCTTCTGCAGTTCCAATACCTCCTGATAATATTCCTGGGCTTGTTGGCGTTTGCCGCTGACGGCACAGATATTTCCGAGATTCCCCAACGTCGCCGACAGGGCCCTGGGATCGCCGCTTTTTCGATCAGCTTCCAACGCCCTGGCATAGCACTCGTAGGCCTCCGTATAGAAGCCCCGCGAGAAATGGTCATTGCCGCGTTGGTTGAGTTGTGCCGAATGAGACTGTCGCACGGTCGTCTTAATCTATATGAGCTCTACCTCCCCTCGCCCCTCCTTACAAAGGAGGGGAAGCAGCGGGGCATGCTCGACTTTGCCTCCCCTTTGCAAGGGGAGGGACGGTGGGGTAGAGGGACGGGTAAAGAGAGAGATATACCGATGGGCTCTTTCATACCAACGAGGCCATGGCTCCCGCCTATTCCAACGCCTGCGCCACAACGGCTTTAGCGCCGGCCAAAATAGAGGTCCCGTCCCCGACCAGGAGCGAATCAAAATTGTATTTGAGCAATCGACGCAATCCTTCACGCGCCTTGACGGGATCGGCGTACTTCTCGGCAGGCAACATACTCACCGACCCTTCAGGCTTGCCCAGCAAGGCATCGCCGACAATAAGAATGCCACGTCCTTGTTGGAGAAACAGGGCCGATTCGCCCGGCGACTTTTGATGAGAGAGGTGCACGACCCAAATCCCGCCGGGCAGCAATTCTCCGTCGACAAAAGTCTTTTCGGGAGTCACCGACATTTCCGGGGCATCGGACTGGGGAACGTACACGCGAGTGTTCAATGCGTCTTTGTACGTCGCGCTTTCCCGTTCATGATCCCGATTGGTGAGAAGAATGTAATCGACTTGCCCCGCATTCTTCAGTTGCGACAAATCGGCATCCGAGAGAGGCGGAGGATCGACCAGGATTCGATGTTCGCCCACGTCCAGCAGGTGGCCGTTAAAATGAATCTGTTTTTCCTCGGAAAACCACGACCACGTGGCTATCCCCGGCAGAATCGGCTTCATAGCTCGGCGATCGCCTCCTGTAGCATGGCCGTCGTTTTGGAAAGAACGTCCTCTTCCGAAGGCAGGTCAAGAATATCGTCTTCCGGCACCGTGATAAATTTTCGATTGGCTCCCTTGGTCAGAGAAATCAAAAACCGGCCATTGGAAGGAGTGGTGGGGATGACCACCTCGACCGTGCTCTCGATACCCTTCACCAGTTCACAGAACTTTGCTTTCCCCTCTTCAAACTCATCCATTTGATCTATTCAATCCTTACATTTGCATATGAAGAATTAATCGTCGGATAGTTCCCAGATACCCGTCGGGGATAAATGAGCCGGCTTTATTTCCCCAGATTTTCTGAGTTCAGTTGCTGCCCAACGGATATCGTATTGCCATGTGTAGAAGAGGTCGTCTGACGCCCGAAGATCGTCTTCATGGTTCTTCCATACGTGCTTACACAGGTCCACGATAGAACCTTGACCACCCGAGGATTGCAACGCTTCAACTAGCCAACCAGCAAGATCGTATTTTGTTGCCATAATTCACCTGTCTATAAGCTGGTCGATCCGGAAGATGCCCCCAACAATTTATTGACCTCATCCAGAATCGCCGTATCGTTCGCCAAGTCCATATTGCCGACTCGTTGCCACCGGATCACGCCGTTTTGATCTAGGATATACACGTTCGGAATAAAACGTCCTCCGCCGTACAACTTGTCGGTAATCTGGTCCGGGTCCGTGAGATAAGGATACGTGATTTTCATGGGAAAGACGCTGAGAAATTCCAGGACGTCGGCCCGGGAATCGCCCGAGGAGTTCACACCGATCACCGCGACGTTCTGGCCGCGCGTGGCGTCATGCACTTTTTGCAAATTCGTGCTTTGAATCAAACACGGTTCGCAAATATGAAACAGGCCAAGCACCACGACTTTGCCTTGTAAGTCTTTCAGTGAAACGGGTTTCCCCGTGACAGAGGTGAGCGAAAACGACGGCGCCGGTTCACCGACTTTAAAAAACCCACCGGCCCAGGCCATCGTCACCATGGCTATGGAAAGCGTAACCGGCAAAAAGATTTGGCGTTTCATGGCATCCTCCACTTTGATAAGCAATGCAGGCAAGCGACAGCAGGCCTATACGGAATCTTAACACACGATTTTTCAGGCGGGCAATTAGTGGAGGTTAGACGGTTCCCCGGCAGTTCTCTTAAAACAAGCCCTTTTAGGTGAACAAAACACAAAAGACTCTGGATTCCCGATTTAGATCCCCGATTACGAATGTCGGGGACAAGCGTCGGGAATGACGGAAGGGGAAAAGGATCAAAGATACCAAAATCTGTCATACCCGCGAAAGCGGGTATCCAGAATCTTTTGCCCCCTCACCCAACCCTCTCCCACCTTGGGGAGAGGGAGATTATCTGGAAGCGTTTGCATCAAACAAGCCGAGTTGTTGTTCTTCGGCTTTGGTGAAGGGAATGGGGTATTGTTCGGTGAAGCAGGCATGACAGTAGTGGTCGTTTCGACCAGGGGCAGCGGTCAGCATGCCTTCCAAGCTCAGGTATTGAAGGCTGTCGGCGGTGATGTATTTGCGGATTTCCTCGATGGAATGACTCGAACCGATCAGTTCTTTTTGGGTGGGCGTGTCAATGCCGTAAAAACACGGAGCGATCGTCGGCGGAGAACTGATGCGTACGTGTACTTCCTTGACTCCGGCGTTTCGAATCATTTTGATGATTTTTCGGCTTGTCGTGCCACGCACGATGGAATCATCCACCACCACGACGCGGCGTCCTTTCAGGACGTCGGGCACGACGTTTAATTTCAATTTTACGCCAAAGTGCCGAATGGATTGTTCAGGTTCGATAAACGTCCGGCCGATATAATGGTTGCGAATGAGCCCGATTTCAAACGGAATCCCCGACCCTTCCGCATACCCCAAGGCCGCCGGCACACCGGAGTCCGGGACGGGAATAACCACGTCGGCCGGCACGTGCGCTTCTTTGGCCAGTTGCCGGCCCAGGGCTTTTCGAATGGGATAGACGGTGTGGTCGCCGAATATTTTGGAATCCGGCCTCGCAAAATAGACGTACTCAAAGACGCATTTTGCAGGACGTTCGGGAAGAATAAACGGGTGATGCGAGGTCATCCCCTCGTCGTTGATGACGATGAGTTCTCCGGGCTCGACTTCCCGTATAAACTCGCCTCCCATGAGATCAAACGCACAGGTCTCTGACGCGACCACCCAGGCGTCTTTGAATTTTCCCAAACACAATGGCCGGAACCCATAGGGGTCCCGCACGGCGATCAGGTCGTGATCGGTCAGCAGCACCAGTGAATAGGCTCCTCGAACCAGGGAGAGCGCTTCGGTCAATCGTTCGAGTAAGGTATCTCCTTTGGAATGGGCCATCAGATGGATGATCACTTCCGTATCGGAATCGGATTGAAAAATGGCGCCATAGGCTTCGAGTTCGCTCCGGAGCATCCAGGCATTGGTGAGATTGCCGTTGTGTGCCACGGCCAGGTTTCCGAATGCGAAATTGACGGTAAGCGGTTGGACGTTGCGAAGGTGGCCGTCTCCGGCGGTGGAATACCGATTGTGCCCGATGGCTTTGTTCCCGCGCAGGCGACGAATTTCTTTTTTTGTGAAAATATCCGAGACCAGCCCGATGCCTTTTTCCATGTAAAACTTTCGTTCATCCGACGAGACGATTCCGGAACCTTCCTGCCCGCGATGCTGTAGCGCATACAACCCCAGATAGGTGAAATTCGCGGCTTCCCGATGCCCGTAAATGCCGAACACCGCACATTCATCATGAAACTTGTCCGGGGCAACCAAAGGGAAAGAGGTTCGTGCTTCTTTTGGCGGATTATTCATATCTCAAGAATTCAGTCTCTACCTCCATTCAGGCTGACAATTTCAATTCCAAACTTCGGCTCCATTGTTCGAATAATGAGGTAACCGGCATATCGACCGTCGGGTGCTCGTTCACATGGACGATCAAACGGTCGTCGCCGACCGTGCCAATATCCCGGGCGGGCACCTCATGCTCACGGGCTATGGCCAGCACGTGTTCGGCCTGTGCGGGCGATACCGAGAGAATGATGCGTGAAGGACTTTCGCCAAAGAGCAATTCGTCCGTCCGAAGTCCGTTTGAATCAAGCCGGATTGTCGCGCCCAACGGTTTGCCTTGGGCCACCTGAGGTGAAAGGCAACATTCCGCCACCGTCACGGCCAATCCCCCGTCTGAACAATCGTGCGCCGATTGCACCACGCCTTCCGCAATCAATCGGAGCGTGCAATTGTGCAAGGCTTTTTCCGTTTCAAGGTTGATCCATGGAGGAGCCCCCTGCTCCCGATAATGTACGACTTTCAAATATTCGGTTCCACCTAAATCTTCCTTGGTCTCTCCTAAAAGAATAATCCTATCTCCGGGATTTTTAAACCATTGAGTGGTCACGTGCTCGGCCGGCTCGATGAGCCCGACCATGCCAATGATGGGCGTGGGATAAATGGACAGGCCGTTAGTTTCGTTATACAGGCTGACGTTCCCGCTGACAATGGGGACGTGAAAGGTCCGGCACGCATCGGCAATGCCTTCGACGGCCAACACGAACTGCCACATGATGTCCGGTCGTTCGGGGTTTCCGAAATTCAGGCAATCCGTCACCCCAATGGGCTGCGCGCCCGAGCACACTAAATTCCGGGCTGCTTCCGCCACGGCCAGTGTGCCGCCCATGTATGGGTTCAGGAGGCAGTACCGGCTGTTGCCGTCCGTTGTGACGGCCAAGGCCTTGTTCGTGTCTTTGATACGCACCACGGCCGCATCCGAACCCGGGCGGACGATGGTATTGAGGCCTACCATGTGGTCGTATTGTCGATAGACCCAGGCTTTGCTGGCAATCGTCGGTGAATCCAGTAACCGGAGCAGGACGTTCCCGGCATCCTGTACATCAGGCAGATTTTCAACCGTCAGGGATTGCAGAAGTTCCTGATACTCGGGGGGCTTAGCCGGACGCTCATACTTGGGACTCTCATCCACCAGGGCCTTGGCGGGAATCTCGGCCACCACCCTTCCCTGCTCCTTTACGCGCACGAACCCGTCGTCCGTGACCTTCCCGATCACCGCCGCGTCAATCCCCCATTTTTGGCAAATGGCAATAACCCGGTCTTCTTTTCCGGCTTCGGCCACGAGTAACATGCGTTCCTGGGATTCCGAAAGCATCAATTCATAGGGCGTCATATTCGGCTCGCGGCGAGGCACGTTGGCCAATTCCAGTTCAATGCCCGTTCCTGCCCGGGAGGCCATTTCACATGATGAACTCGTGAGCCCGGCCGCCCCCATATCCTGAATGCCGACCAGGAGACGTTGGTCCAGGAATTCCAGGCAGGCTTCCAGGAGCAATTTTTCAAGAAAAGGATCGCCGACCTGCACGTTTGGTCGCTTGTGTTCCGAAGCATCGTCAAAACTGTCCGAAGCCATCGTGGCCCCGTGGATGCCGTCACGCCCGGTTTTTGCGCCGATATACAACACCGGGTTGCCGACACCGCCGGCTTGGCCTCGAAGCAATTGATCGGTTTTCACAATGCCGAGACAAAAGACGTTGACCAGGGGGTTTTTGGCATAGATATCGTTAAAGGTGATTTCGCCACCAACGGTGGGGACTCCAATACAGTTGCCGTACCACGAGATGCCGGAAACCACGCCTTTCAGCAAATGACGATTTTTGGGAAGGTCCAGTTCACCGAATCGAAGGGAATCTAGCAAAGCGATCGGCCGTGCGCCCATGGTGAAAATGTCGCGCAGGATCCCGCCGACTCCGGTCGCGGCGCCCTGAAAGGGTTCGATAAACGAAGGATGATTATGGGACTCCATTTTAAAGACGGCGGAGAGCCCATTGCCGATATCCACGGCTCCGGCATTCTCTCCCGGTCCCTGGACCACCCGCTCGCCTTCGGTGGGAAATCGCTTCAAATGGATCCGGGAACTTTTGTAGGAACAATGCTCGCTCCACATCACCGAAAAAATCCCGAGTTCCGTCAGGTTCGGCTCACGACCCAGGTGCGTGAGAATCTGCTCGAATTCCTCCTCCGTCAGGCCGTGCCGTTGAATCACTTCCGGTGTCACGTGAGGCGGTGCATGCTCCATAAAATTTAAAGTAAAACTTTAATGATGTGTTCAGTTACGGTATAGTCAGAAGCCGGTGGTAGAGCGGGAAATACTCTCAATCCGCATTGGGATTGACGCCTACGATATAGGTCACCCACGCCAAATCGGCTTCACCTTTTTCTACGCGGTGATAGGTACCGGTCCCTTCGTTGGTTTTTCGGTTGGTGCCTTCCCACAGGAAATGCACGTCCCGGAACCCGGCCTCGTTCATGAGTTCCATGACCTCGGGCATGGTCCACATGCGCCAGTCATAGACGAAGGCATTACGCATTTCACTGTCGTCTTGAAAGGTGAAATGCATACGCATCGTACAGAAGTAGGTTGCGGGATCGAAGGCGTCCTGGTCCCAAATGAAGGTAAAATCGCCGATGCCGTCATCTTCGAGGTTGTCGATGTCACGGGGTTCTTCCTGCAAGACCTGGCTTTCGCTGCCTCCCCAAATGTCCAATATAAACATGCCGCCGGGCTGAAGCGATTCTTTCGCTCTTTTGAAATATTGCAGGAGCGTGGGGCGATCCTTGAAGATCATGTAGCTGAAATTCAACGCCACCGCCAGTTGAACGTGCGAGGGATGACGGTCCAACACGTTGCCATGAATGAGCGTCAGGCGATTTTGCTGATCCACGGGCAGGAGCGACACGTGATGTTTCATGCCCCAATTGAGAGTCGGCCAATCCAGATCGATGCCGACGGCGTGGTTTTCGGGGTGTTGTTTCACGAAATACGCGGACAACGCGGCGGTACCGCAGAAGTCTTCACGCAGCAAGCGCAGGAGGCGGCCCGTATAGTTCTCAAAATACTCGGCAAAAAACGGAATGTCATAATCCGGACTTTGTACGCTTTTTTCATACAGGACATGGGGATCGGCCAGGTCAGCCATACGCGAACGTGTGCCGGCATTCTTGCGAGATCTTTTCATGAAACGAGCCCTTTGCTTCCGTGCGAATTGATTTGCCGCAGCCTACCGGGTAGATGGATTTGACCTTAAGAACAAACTTGTATCATAAAGGAAAGGCAGAGCTTGATGCTAGGGGCAGGGAACATTCCCACGCAATGCCCGATGTTATTCGTTTGCGATAAGACAGGCTCACTTAAGGAGGAGAATCAGTTGGCCTGTCCCGGTGATTTTTTTATGATACGGCAATGCCTGTCCTGAGCCTGTCGAAGGGAGAGTGTTCTGTTTATCCATGTCCAATTGTTCTTAAAACGAAGGAGCGTCACAATGGAAACGTATACACGTGAAGAAGTCAAAACCGAAAACACCGATGACTCCAAGGCTCGCGAGCTGTTACGACGTGCGTTTACAAAAACCTCACGGTGGCCCGATACCTTTGGCGGATTCGAAGCCGATCTTCGTATCAACGTGAATGGTGAGGAAACGATCGGGAAAGTCACGGTGAAGTCCTCAAAAGAAGTCGAAGTATCTCTTCCGAATGAAGAGCTTCAAAAGTGGGCTCAAGGTCAAATCTCCATGATCGCCGCGCATCGGGGGCCGCGAAACTTCGAGGAATCAGACGGAAAGTACAATCTGTCGTTTGAAGGCGAAGACAATCATCCCCAGGGTCCACGGATCGGTTTGGGTGATTCCATGGGCTCCACCTATCGTATCAAAGATGATCGCATCACCCAGATTAACAGAAAGATGCCGCACGTGGCCTTTACGATCAACGTCGAAGACAGCGCGTTGACGCAGGACGAGAAATATCTCACGACCCGCTATATCGTGTATTACTACTCGCCCAAGGATGGCTCACTGGCCAACGTGGAAAGCTTTTCGGATTCTTACGCCAGGGTGGGCAATGCGGATCTGCCTTCGACCCGCCGCATTATTTCGTATGAAAAAGGCGCCACGGTGACGCGCACCATGACGTTTGAAAACCACAAACCGTTGTAAGCGTGACGGTTGCTGCTTTCCCTTCCCCTCCTTTGCCTGCCCTGCCTGTCCTGAGCTTGTCGAAGGAAGCGTAGCGAAGGGTCTGGAGGGGCGAAGGGGAGGCAGAGCGGATTTTCCGGATCTACGGCACTCGTTATGATAACCCCTGCCCTTTTGTGCTTCCGCCAAACCCTCCGAAGTTCCCGCCAAACCCACCCTGGCCGGTACTCCAATACCCGCCCCGTCGCCAACGTTGAAAAGGATGTCGCCGTTCCGGGCGGGTAAAACGCCAGAGGGCAAACAGCATGGCCAACGCTGCGGCAACGTTCATCCAGAACCCCGTACTTGAAGAGCGTTTGGTTTTTGCGGCCGTCTGGATCGCACTGCCCGAGGCTGAGGCCAATCCTACCGCCGTACGATACAAGGATTCTCCGTACCGGGCATTTTGGAACATGGGGATGAGATACGGCGTTGATAATTCATCCAACTGCGGTTTTCCGATCAACGGGAGCAGAGTCCGTCCGAGTACAACCACCGCTTGTCGCTCCTTCAACGAAGCGAGCAACAACATCCCCTGCTCCTGTTGCGCCGAGCCAATGTGCCATTCCTTATACAATCCCTGGGCGTACTCCCGTGCATGCGAATGAGGACTGGCCGTCTCAACCGTCACGACGATCATTTCGATACCGGTCCGGTCTTCCAGTTCCTTGCAGACTTCACGAATTCGCTTTTGCCAGTCGGGTTCAATCAAATCCGCATAATCGCTGACATAACCGAGCGGCGTCGGAAAAACGGGTTTCTTCTCTCCTCCGGCGACAGCGGCCGCCCCAAGAGACACCCATACAAACAGAAGAAACATGGGCACTGTACGCCACAAACGCATCATTGAAATCGTTCCTCGTGTTTCATTGAGTCGACCTGGTCCACCAGTTGACCCAGGCCGGCAAGGTACCGCTCCAATAATTTGGGAAGCTCATGTTTTCCCGGGGTACTGAGGCCGCGCTTCAAGTGCCAGACTTCGAGAAACACTGAAGGGTCCAGATCCAATGTGGCGTTCAACTCATCCAATACTTCCGGAGATTTCATGTTCGACGGGCGGTCCAGCAGGCGATACAGTCCACGAAGACACGGCAGAAGTGCGGTTAATGAGATGGGCAACAGGGTTTGAATGGCTTCAACCTTGGCCCATCCTTCGACGTAACATTGGCGAACCCGCAGGAGATTCCCGTGCACTTCTTGACGGCATTGGAAAAACAGGTTCGTGGAGTTGACGTGTAATTCAGGGAACGGATCACGTCCTTCAAGCAGGATGTGCCGTTCCTTGATATCCAGAAATTCCAACGGAAACACGTCCAGGGATTGCTGGAGATCCTTGTGCGTGAGAAACAACGGGGCAACGATTTTTTCCCTGGCCCATTGTTTTTGAATGCCGCTCCACTGTTGAAGAACGGGCTGTGTGATGTGTTCGAGCATGATCAGCACGTTGATGTTGGAGTATCCTTGCAGAAACTCACCACGCGCCGCACTTCCATAGACGAGGATGGCTTGAGGCGCGAGGTGTTTTTTTATGGAACGGAGAAAGCCGCGTAGCGGGGCATGCGTGTCTTCCTGAAGCTGGGACCAGGGAAAATTGGTGGTCATTCTTATTGCCTCGCACGTAACGTGTCGTGGAAGTCGATCTTACGAAAGGGCATGAGGTGGTCGTTGATCGGCACGGGGATCCGGCACCAGTCCCAGGGCCAGGAAGCGATCCAGCATCCCCAATGGTGGAGTCTCACGGAGTCCGGCGGTCGCAGTCAGGACTTGATATTTGAGTCGCCGGTTTTGATCGATGGTGGAAAAGACCCGGTTGCGCAGCCATGCGAGCACGGGGTTCTCCGTATTCCAAAAAAATGCCTCTTCATCGGCAAGCCTCTGCAACATTTCGACTTTCGGGCGACGCTGCTTTTCATACACTTTCAAGCGCGGTCCCCTAAAATTGTCTTCTGCCAAACACGAAGGAATCAACTCTGCCAAGACCGTGGCGTCGACCATGGCCTGCATGCGTCCTTGAGAGGCATGGGGATTCATCCCATGGGCTGCATCCCCGATCAGCACGGCCCCATCGGTGACCCACGTTTGCGCACGGGTTCGACCCGTGGGCATCACCGTTGATTGCTCCCAGTTTGTGAAGCCTTGAAACGTAGCCGACAATTCAGGATAAATGCCCGACCAGCGTTTTTGAAGTGGTTTGACTCCGGCTGCGTGTATCGCGTTGCGGGATTCGGCGTCGATCAAGTAGACGAGATAAATTTTCTCTTTTGCGGCCGGGAATAAACCCAGAATTTCTTTTTTCCCGAGAAAGTATTGCGCTTCATCCAATCTCTCGGGACAGTCCAGTATGGCGACAAGATAGCTTTCAGGGTACCGGTACAGTTTGGTTGGAATGTCGAGGGCTTCACGAACTTTGGAGGCTGGGCCATCAGCCCCGACGACTAATTTGGCGGAAATGTGTACGGGCTTGCCTTGAACGTCCGCTTGTACCCCAATGATTGTTTCGTCTTTTTTCAAGACATCGGTAAAAGACGCATTGTACCATAAGCCTCCGGGATTCTGTTTCTCCAAGGCTTCCAGCACCGTCCGATGAGCGGCATGTGGCAAGGTGACGAGGGCATGATTATAGGGAGGAGGCAGTTCGCCGTAGTCAATCGAACACAGCCGACTCCCACCAACTTGCCGAAAATGAAAATGTCGAACGGGCTGCACCGCGTCTTTCGGCAGTTGAGCCAACAGACCTAAATTGTCCAGGATTTTTTGCCCGTTTGGCTGAAGAATTTCTCCTCGTATGCCGTGGGGAGGACCCGAGGCTTGTTCGAGCACGAGGGTTCGAATTCCTTTATTGGCGAGCAAAAGGCCCAGGACCGCTCCGCCACCTCCGGCGCCGACCACAACGACATCAACTTGCATATCCATACAAAACGAAGGGAAAGGAGCGACACGAAGGGCTCAGAGCATAGTATCAGGGAAAAACCGTCTACTCGGATTCAAATATTTTTTGAAAGTACTCGTCGGATTCTTCCCATGCCGTAGGGTTCGTGTTTTTCAGCCAATCTTTCAAAAATGCTTTCTGTTCAGGAGAGAGCATCTGTCTGATCTGGTGGGAACGGCCCTGCAAGGGCTGCAAAAACCCGACCTTTTTAACAGGGTCGAGCGTGGCGGTCCGTACGTAGACGTTGGTATAGGCCAAGGGTTCGTCGTTTTCTCCCTCCCCCTGGAGCCAGACCGAGATATACTTGTCCATGGTCAAGCCTGAACTGTCCAGCGCCGGATCCGTTTCATGAAAGACGTCATTCTCCGTTTCAGGTAACGGGACGGCTTCATGAGCCCGAAAGAGAAAATTTCGATTCCACATGAGGAGAAAATAAAGGGATGAAAAACGGCACCTCATAGTGTCAAGGAGCCGTCATGAAAGTCAAATGTTACAGTTTATACCTTATTGCGCAAGATAACGCTTGTATTTTCTTGTTGGCTTGTCATAGTGTTATCGGATAACTGTTGGGTAAAAAATTGAGTGCCGAAACCGTTATCAAGAATGTACTATTGACGTGCAGCGTCATTTGTCGAACCACATAGGAAAAAAGGAGTGTCGCCTCATGAAACGATTGTGTCTTGCAGGATTCCTCTTGGCAGCTCTGTTCATTTCCGGATGTCAAGGGGCTGGAGAAATTGTCAAATTACGTATCCAGCACGTCGAGTCCGCAGTTGATTCCAAAGGCTCTCCCCTTACCGTTTCGGTTTCTCCATTCGATGATCGACGACAGTCATCCGAACACTTGGGCATGCGGGCACGTGGAGGAGGAAGCCAAACGTATTTTGACGTGATGGACGGCACTCTCAGTCAACGCGTCACGCGTTCTTTCGTCGAGTTTTTGAATCAAGCGGGACTTTCTGCCAAACCGGCCAATGGCGCAGGACCCGCCGATGTCAGCATTGAGCCGGCCATCCAAAAGTTCACGGTACGGGCTACCGATAGACCTCTTTCCACTTTCCTCGAAGTTGACACGATCATGGCATTTACGGTCCATAACGCAGCCGACGAAAGTACCGTCCGGATCGCTATCGGGGTTGGCGGAACGGACAATGAAGTGTTCTTCGCTGAAGAGGATATGGAAAAACTTATCGGAGAAGTGCTCGCGGAGGGCTTCGAGGAATTTCTGGAAAAAGTCGAAGTCCAAGGACAGGTGCTCAAGTTTCGCCTTCCTGAGGAATCCTCCTGAGATTGGCCCGGCTATAAACAGGGGTTTGGATCATTAACTAGGATTTCTCACTCACACCAAACCAACGATAGCGATGCTTGGCCACACATTCATATAGTGCAATCATGATTTGACGCCATGCGCGGAACCTCCAGAAAAACATGAAGATTTTTCCGCCCGTCAGTCCATGAAGAAACGGAAGAAACGCTTCCAGCCCACCAACAACCGTTCCCTTCTCATCGACCCAATAGGCCATGGAAGGCCGACATCCGGGTTGATGGCTTTTTCCCAGACATTCGGCAGCCTTTTGACTTTCATAAGGTACAAACTGAATATCTTCGGAAGACTGCTCTAATTTCCGCGTCACTGTCACGCAAAGACGACAATGGGAGTCATAAATAAGGAATCCGGATCGTGGCTTATTGGGAACTTCGTTTCTCATGGTCCACCTTGCGCCTCAGAGGTGCCTTAGGCGAAGCCGGATCTTCCTTCAGCGTTTAAAGTGTTCTGCAATCCGGTTTGGAGTCACGACCCCCTGCTCCGTAATGATCCCGGTGACATACTCGGCAGGAGTCACGTCAAAGGCCGGATTAAAGACGGCCACGCCTCTTGGGGCAATCCATGTCTCTCCATTGATGGTCGTCACTTCATGACCGGGACGTTCTTCAATAGGAATAGCGGAACCGGATGGCGTCGAAACGTCGATGGTAGAAGAAGGTGCCGCAACGTAAAAGGGGATGCCATGGGCCTTGGCGAGGACCGCGACGGCATACGTCCCGATTTTATTCGCCACGTCGCCGTTGGCAGCAATCCGGTCGGCACCGACCACGCACAGATCAATTTTCCCTTGCTGCATGACGACTCCGGCCATACTGTCCGTGATCAGGGTGACGGGAATGCCGTCTTCCATCAACTCCCAAGCCGTCAACCGGGCCCCTTGAAGGACAGGCCGGGTTTCATTCACAAAAACGTGAACCTTTTTCCTCTGCCCCGACGCCGCCCTGACCACTCCCAAAGCCGTACCATATCCGGCAGTTGCCAAGGCCCCTGCATTACAGTGCGTTAAGATGTTATGTCCATCCTTGATGAGGCAGGCTCCTTTTTGGCCCATGGCCTTACACATCGCAATGTCTTCCCGTTGAATGGCCAACGCTTCCTGTACGAGTCGAGATTGGATTTCAGGCACCGTGCGGTCGCAGTTTTCCCGTACTACGTCTTTCATGCGCGCAAGAGCCCAAAAAAGATTCACGGCCGTGGGTCGAGTTGCAGCTAATTGATCGCAAATGGCCAGAACTTTTTGTTCAAACGTCGAGACAGCGCTCTCGAATACGGATTGCGCTCCCAATGCGACCCCCATGGCTGCGGTCACGCCAATGGCAGGCGCCCCTCGCACCTTCAGCTCTTGAATGGCGGATGCCACGGCATCAACGTCTTTGCACTCGAGCAGTTTGGTGTGGCCGGGCAACTGACTTTGATCAAGGAGCCACACACCCCCCTCTTTCCATTCCACAGTGGGGATCATTTCCAAAACCTTTTATCGATTTCGTGAAACATGCCGGTTTCCGGTTTCTTATCCTTTAATGTTACCTATTGGCAGCAATTCGGCGACTTTTCTGGTGATCCCGGCAGTATCCACCGACTCCACGACGTCGGAAATATTCTTATACGCGATTCCTGCTTCTTCGGCCAATCCCGACATCGAGACCGTTTTCACCAGGATGCCCCGTTGGGCCATGGCTTGCTGAAGGGTTGCCCCGTGGACCGTTCGCTTTGCTTGCGCCCGAGACATCGTCCGGCCGGCGCCATGCATCGTAGATCCGAAGGATTCCTTATTGGCTTGCACCGTACCCACCAGCAGATACGACCCCATTTCCATGGAACCGCCGCAGATCACCGGTTGGCCGACTTTTCGGAATGGTTCCGGCACGTCGGGACTTCCCGGGCCAAACGCCCGGGTCGCGCCTTTACGATGGACCAGGAATGGCGTCTTTTCATAACGTTCCACTTTGGCGATATTATGGGCCACGTCATAGACTTGGCGCATGCCGAGCCTCTCGGGGGATTGTTGGAACACCGTCCGAAAAGCTTCGCGAATTTGATGGGCAATAACCTGCCGATTGGCAAAGGCCGTGTTTGCCGCACAGTTCATAGCCGAAAAATAGTTCTGCCCCTCCGGTGACTGATAAGGCGCACAGGCCAATTGTTGATCCTTCACGGTGATGCCATAGCGTTTCATGGCCTTTTCAAAGATCCGTACATAATCGGTGCCGACTTGGTGCCCAAGGCCTCGAGACCCACAATGAACCATGATCACAATTTGGTCATCTCCATGAATGCCGAATTGTTCAGCCACGTGTCGATCGTAAATGCGGTCATTCCTGACCACTTGGACTTCAAGGTAATGATTCCCCGATCCCAATGTGCCCAATTGCCCCATTCCCCGCTGGCAGGCGTGTTCAGAAACGTGTTCGGGGTCGGCCTCCGTCAGACAGCCCTCTTCTTCCGTATGGGCGAGATCACTGTCCCATCCATACCCTTGTTTGACGCTCCATCGTGCTCCTTTCTGCATCACTTCCTGAAAGGTCCGACGGGACAGATTCACGAAGCCTTTCGACCCGACGCCGGCAGGGACCGTGCGAAACAACTCCGTCATCAGGGCATCCAACCGCGGTTTCACGTCGGCCAGCGTCAAATCCGTACGGATCAGCCGCATTCCGCAATTGATATCATAACCTACACCGCCCGGAGAAATAATACCCTTCTCAACGTCGAATGCCGCAACGCCCCCGATGGGAAATCCATAGCCCCAATGTCCGTCCAGCATACACAGGGCATACCGTTGAATCCCTGGCAAACACGCCACGTTCGTCACTTGCTCAAACACGCCGGCATCCATTGCCCTGAGAACCTTTTCCGTTCCATAAATTCTGGCGGGAACCAGCATGTCGGACTTTTCCGTTTCTGGAATTTCCCACACGACGTCGGTGAGCCGATTGACCTTCATTGCAGTGGCGAGTTTCATGAAACGCAAAACCTCAATAAGTATTTTCGGTTGCCGTTCAAGCTATTCATGCAAAAGTCGAGTCTGGCAAATTCATTGAATCGTGTTACACGTCTAGAACCACGTGAGCATACCAGGCCCCTTCTTCTTGTTGTCTGACTTCATACAAATGTTTGGTCACCGCCTTGACGTCGGTTCGTAAATCCTGTCGGGTGGCATCAACCCGGTCACCGATAAGTACGGCCTCAAGATGCCACGGGTTCTTCTCTGAATCACGGATCACCGTTGCCCGGACGTCATGAAACACCACCCCTTCCGTATCCTTGATAAACACAATGGCGTTCAACCATTCGAAAAGCAAATCTGCTATTTCAGCTTCGGAAAGCCGAACCTCTTGCGTCCAACTCGTCTCCACGCTCAGGGGATCCACCATTGCTTCGATCACGGCCAATGCCGCAGCCGCAAACAACTCGGACACCGAATCACCGGTGGCTTCAAAAGCAAGGTCGCCCAGGACGATCTCGTCGCGAAACCGGTATGCTTTCCCCATATCATCTGCCAATGGAAATCAGAGAGAGGCCCTTCTGCTTTTCAGCCTTTTGGGGAGAGAGGAGACGGGACAATGGTGGACAGTCCGTTGCTGAAGGACCGGAAGGCCCTGTGACGAGAAACGTTCAATAACTTTCCATGTCCGTATCCTCAGACTTTTGCTCTTTGGGATCATTCAATTGGGAACCGGGTTCTTTATTGTCTTCAGGGAACAATATTTTTTGTGGCAAAGTGAGCGTATTTTTCAAAATCGTCAGGGCCAATTTGGCAAATCCCGTTATTCCGAACGCCACGGATTCCACAGCCATCGGCTCGATCGCCGGAGCATGAAGCGAGCCTTTGACTGAAAACATGGCCAAGTCGACTCCCCGTTCTTCTCCGTCAAGTAACAGATGCAATAACGGAATTTGTTGAAGAAGCTCAAAATACGGGCCTAAGGGGCTGGCCGCGGTCACGACGTCCAACTTATCGTTCACCAGGTCGTACTGCCCCGCG
Organism: Nitrospirales bacterium; assembly: GCA_020027535.1. Taxonomy (GTDB): domain Bacteria; phylum Nitrospirota; class Nitrospiria; order Nitrospirales; family UBA8639; genus Bin75. Next base: position 36,047 of record JAHRAK010000135.1, on the reverse strand, counting down.
GCCGTCATCTTCAGAATCGGTCCATCCATGACAATGTCTTTTGAGACAACTCGGCCATCGGCTATGGCAAAGGTTCCGGCTTGTCGGTCAAAGGGATAGCCGTCTTTCTCAAGGTCAACCGTCCCCTGCAACATGCTCGGCAGGTTCATGAAGGCCAATATTTTTGGAATCACGATACCTCTTTTGATCCTGCCATCTACGATTGAGAGTTTCAGTGTTCCCTTGAGAGTCGGAAGCACGCCGAGAGGATTCTTGCCATCTCCTTGAAGTGTGCCTTCCGCGGACAGCAGGCCCGTCATCAATCGTTTGTCGAGCGTTTTCTCATCAAAAAAGGTTCGTTCCAAGGCTAACAGGGGAATCGAGTGTGCCTTAAACCACGTTTTCATCATGGCAGGCTGTTGAACGGGCAGATGGACTAAAAGTCGTCCTTGAATGGTCCCGTTGTCGGCTTTCCCCCGAATGCGATCGACGCGAATTCTACCGTTCTCTATCCGCAATTGGCCGGTTAATTTCCGAAAATGCAAGTTTTTGTACGACGCACGATCGAATCGCAGGGCGCCTACGACTTTGACTGTGTTGGCGATTTTTTTCAAAAACTCTCGAAGAGGAGATTGTTGTTCTTTTGGTAGCAGAAGATCGATATTGAATTGGGGCGCAGTCAGTGCCAGGTTCATTTTCGGTTTCCTGTCCCACGTGCGGATGATTCCCGTGACTTGAGCTTGGCTTTCCTCCAAATTCCATCGAAGCTGCTTCAGCTCAGCGGTATGTCCATCCAGTTTCACTTGAAGCACCACCTGCGAAATCGGTGACCTTATCCCTTCGACTTCGACGACTCCATTCGTTAACGCTACCCATCCTGACTTGTTCCATGACCTCCAATCACTCCCCGCTCCTCGAAGATTGACCAACCCTTCCAGGGTTCCGGAAGAAATCGTTTTATCAAATAATTCAAGCTCCGGCGGCAACAACTCGAAGCGTATCGGTTCAGCCTTCAGCGAAGCATTGAAGGTCAACGTTTGATCGTATTGAAACTCTCCCTGCCCCGCGAAGCGGACAGAGGGAAGGGTCAGGATCATGCGCTCAAACGTGAAGCGATGGTTTTTGCCCACCTGAACGTGAAAATCCAGACTGCCGGCAAGGGTTTGGGGTTTGTAGAGGATCCCCGGCAGAAGAATTTCCAATCCTTGGAGTGTCACTCTTCCTCGCATGATAGGATTTTGCAGTTTGCCGTTGACTATGACGAGGTAATCCGTCTTGCCCGAAATAAACTTTTGCGCTGAAAGGGTTGGGCCGGGAAAAAGATTCAATAAATCGTTGTCACTGAAACGACCCTGAATTCTCACGTCCTCAAGGGAGAGTTGTTCTTCAAATTTCATCTTTCCTTCGATTTGAAAATTGCTTTGTCCGTAGAGCCCCATGACATTCTCAAAGCGAAGATGCTTTTTGGAAAATACAAGCGTTCCCTCGACTTGGGTAAGAGGGGCCCGTAATCCGGGAAGTTGTACGGCGATACGTTCAGGACGATACTCGGCACCTTGAAACGTTATGGCTTGAGGATCCTTGAGGGGCCCCGCAAATCGTAGAGTCAGCAATCCACTCCCCGCCTTGCCTTGCAAGGACTGTATCGGGTGCTGTGACGTGTCCAATGCAAGTACGGTTTGCATGAGACCGACGAATCTTTTTGAGGGCACCTTTCCACCGAATTCCGTTGTTAGCCATGGCCCCTGTTCGGTAAAAACAATCGTTCCGTCGCCTTGAGTCACGGGAATTTCCTCATATTGGCCATAAAAGTCAGACAGTTGAATCTCATCGGGCTGGATGTGAATGGCACATGTGATTCCCTCGATTGCTCCCCGCTCAGGTCCCAAGCTCACTCTTCCTTCCGAAAATTGAAACTTTCCCGTTAGAGAATACCCGACTTCCGGACGGGCAGAACCGGTAAACGTTGCTGAAATTGCCTGTACTTTTCCACTGATGGTTTGACGATGAATGGCATCATAGAGTTCTGAGGGGACAAGTTCTGCCGGAAGCAAATGTGGTAGATGCTGAATAGCCACGGGGCCACTCGTCCATTGACCGGAGAACATTGGAGGCTCAGGCCGCAATAAACCCGTCACGCTCACTTCTGCATTGAGGTCAATGCTGTCCGTCAGAACCACAAGATCGGACAAGACCAAATCATATCCCTCACGGCCCGGAGCAAAATGGATATGCCCTTGGGCCTTGGTTCGACCTTGGAACCCGGCCGGCACCCCACGTACTTCAAAAAGATCGGCCAGTTGTAGAAGCGTTTTCCGATCAAGGTCTATGCGGGTGTGGAGATCGAATTGAGGAGAAGCGTTATGCCGTGCCGTTGATCCGACTCCGAGAAACCCGCCGATATGCTGGAGGGTCCCGTAGGAAGAGATGACGGATCCCGCGTCCCATTCGGACAATCGTGCGGAAAGAAACACTTCCGTGGGACCATCCAGCACGAGTTGCTCCACTTGCAATTCCACTTCTTCCGCATGGACGATGAACGCGGATTCGCGGCGGTATCGATCCTCCAGATGGACTGATCCGTTGGTTAATTTTAATGAACGCCCCGAGAGCCAAGTCCCTATCCCCACCTGATCGGTTGTTTCCTGTTGAAGAATGTTCCGGTAGTTCCATTGCCCTTTTTCATTTCGTTTAAGATCAAGAAAGGCATTTTCGATCATCAATGCATTCGGCATGAACGTATCCTGCATCAGTGACAAAAAACTTAAATCCAGTTGAATATGAGAGGCCCGAAAAATCGGGGTGCCCTGTTTGGGATCATTGATACTGATACCCGTCAGTTCCAACTGGGGATACGGGAAAAAGCTTACTTGCATGTGTTCAACGACGACGTGTTCGCCAAAGGATCTTACTACGAGCTCTCGAACCATTCGTTGCAAGTCCTCCATGTGGAACGTCGCAACGTACACGACACCCACGACACAGAGAATGATGACGAGAAACAGGCTGGAAATCAGACGCTTGCGCTTGGAAGGCATTTGTTTATGCTTGACTTTGACGGTCACGGATTTCAGGGGGCGAACCAATCGGCGTTTTCGCAAAGATGCCGCGTTGGTTTACACAGCGTCACCTCAGCGTTTTCTTGACAGTCTGAGGATTTCACCGTTATGGTCCTTCCCCATTCTAACGAAAGTTCACTCGTTATTCTATCGGCAGTTCACGGGCCATGAGATCGACTTCTCGAACCACGTCTGCCTTGCAATCTTCATACACGTATCTTCTCGTGTCGCCATCCTTAGCCGGTACGCTGCTGAAATGTTATGACTACCCTCACCCGCTTAAATCTCATGCCATTATCAGAGGATATGACAAGGCACATGCCTTTCGAACGGCGAAGATGTGTGCGGTTGTTGCCCAACACCTCTCGTATGAACACTCACGAGTCCGTCAATTTCAAATCGCCTGTCTGCTTCATGATTTGGGAAGAGCCGGGCTTGACCGCCGGCTTTTCGGCAAAATATGGTCCTGGGCACGTAGCCGGAATATTCCGACGAGACCCGCCGAATGGCGGTCGCGACACCCCCATTCGAGTTATGGCAGAGAGACCGAAACGTTTGTAAAGACGTATGGACAGTCATTGGCCGAAGAAGGATTGCCGCTCACGGAGTGGGCATGCGAGCAAGTCGAAATGCGTTTGGGATTTGCACGTCGCCATCGCCGGCAACTCAAAAGGGTCAAACCCCTGTTGGAAAGCCTGGGAATTCGTTGGTTGCCGTGGATGGAGCAGGTGACGTTGTATTATTATTACCCTGAAAAACTGGCAAAATCTCCGGAATGGGTCAGGGAACTCGGGGAAATTCTTGTCGCTTGCGAACAGTTGGAAGCCTACAGCAATCGCCGGCGAGGAACAGACTACTACGTTCGCTCCAAAGAAAGCTTTCGTGAGGCCTTTCGCTACCTTGACTCATTAAAACGGCAAGGCCGATTACGCGCAAAGGTGGTCAAAGCCGTTCGGCAATTAACAGCCTCCGGGCTCTTCGACCCCATTCTCAAAGCAGCCCGAGGCGGGATATTATCGCGACGAGAACAACAATTTCTTCGATCCCTCCAATAGGTAAAATCCAATGCCCGTCATGACGCACAACTTTTCAGTCACGATGCAAGGCCACTCGCAGATTGAAAACATCTCCGAGCCCGTTCGTCAATTTCTTGCCTCCACGCCCATGCAAGCCGGCATTGTCACCATATTCGTGAAACATACCACCGCCTCGGTTCTGATCATCGAGGATGAACCCGGCTTGCGCGCCGACACCAAAACCGTCTGGGACAGTCTGGTTCCCGCAGACTCCACCTGGCAGCATAACACCAGGAATCCCGGGGAAAACAACGGGCACAGTCATCTGCGAGGCCAAATCCAAGGGCCATCCCTCACTATTCCTTTTGCCGACCACCAATTGCTTTTAGGGACGTGGCAGGAAATCGTCATTCTCGATTTCGATACACGGGCACGCTCTCGAGAGATTGTCGTACAAGTCATGGGGGAATGAGCCTGCTTGCATTCCGGTTCATAAAGACGTGCCTTTGCCAACTTTTTGGGTTGTGGCGTGTTTTGTAAGACTCCTTTCGTTCATAAAGCCCGGGACATTCATTTGACCACAGGCTGATGGATCTTTCTTGCTTTTTTTCGAAAATGCGGGACAATAGATTATATCGTTCATTTCATTATGGGTTCACGGAGGGACAATCCATGACACAGAAAACCCAGTCCGACATACAACGACACGCAAAAAAGAAACCGTTATTCTTGTGGATGACGACACTTCTTTTCATTTGCTTCTGTTGGACCCCTGCCTGGGCCAACGGCCTGGACGAGCAACAACTCGTAGAAAAAGCCACGCACACTATTGAAAGTTTTATGGGCGATCCGAATTTTACCTGGTTTCAGGATCACGTCAAAGACGCCAAAGCCCTCTTGATTTTTCCTCAACAATTGAAGGCTGCCTTCTTCTTTGGTGCGGATGGAGGAAGCGGTGTTCTGGTCGCCCGTGATACACAGACGGGGAAGTGGAGCGAACCGGCTTTTTACGTATTGGGCGGACTCAGTTTTGGATTTCAATTCGGTGGGGAAGCCTCGGAAGTCATCATCCTGGCCATGACCCAAGGGGCAGTCGAAAAGCTCTATTCCTCATCCTTTAAACTCGGCGGGGATGCCTCCATTGCAGTCGGACCCTATGGAGCCGGAGTCGAGGGCGCGACTTCGGCAAATTTGAATGCCGACTTTCTGTCGTTTTCGCGTTCAAAAGGGGCCTATGCGGGTATCTCATTGGAAGGATCGATTATCTATGCAGACGATGATTCCAATGAAGCCTATTACGGGAAAAAAGTTCGGCCCGTGGATATTCTTGTGATCAAGTCCGTCAAGAATGAGCATTCATCAGGGCTTCGTCAAATTATCATGACGGCAACCAAATAAGCAGTAACACCAATGCTTGTGTGTGAAAAAGCCGAGGCCGATTGGGGTAACGGCGCGCCTATCCTCCAATCATGGGGACGATAACCACCTGCCCGTCTTTGCAATCGACCGTCACCGCGTCACCGTCTTTCAGTTCCCCTTTGACCAGCAGCTTCGACAAGGGTGTTTCCACGTCATGTTGGATCAATCGTTTCAACGGCCGAGCACCATACGTGGGACTATAGCCTCGCATTCCCAAATTCGACAACGCCTCGTCGGTTACCTCTAAGCGAATTCTCCGGTCCTCCAGTCTGACTCTGAGGCGAACCAGTTGAATTTCCGCGATAAGACCGACTTCATCCGTGCTGAGTGGATGAAATACGACGGTTTCATCGATGCGATTCAAAAATTCAGGACGGAAATGGTGTTTGACCTCATGCAAGACAAGAGTCTGCAATTCTTCATAAGTTTGTTCGCGCTGTTGCGCCTCCAGAATTTCCTGACTGCCGACATTCGACGTCATAATCAATACCGTATTTTTGAAATCGACGGTCCGCCCTTGGGAATCGGTCAACCGGCCGTCATCAAGCACCTGCAACAAAATATTGAACACGTCATGATGGGCTTTCTCGATCTCGTCCAACAGAATCACGCAAAAAGGACGGTGCCTCACAGCTTCGGTCAATTGCCCGCCCTCTTCATAGCCAACGTAGCCCGGCGGGGCGCCGATGAGTCGCGCCACGGCATGTTTTTCCATATATTCCGACAGATCAATCCGTATGAGGTTGGCTTCGTCATCAAAGAGGATATGCGCCAGAGCTCGAGCCAGTTCGGTTTTTCCGACGCCGGTCGGGCCAAGAAATAAAAACGATCCGATCGGTCGATTGGGGTCCTTGATGCCTGATCGGGCCCGGAGAACCGCATCGGCGACGGCTCGAACCCCTTCATCCTGGCCGACAACGCGTTGATGAAGTCGTTCTCCCAATTGCAAAAGTTTTTCCATTTCTCCCTGAAGAAGCCGGCTAATCGGAATGCCCGTCCAACGGCTGACGACTTCCGCAATATCTTCTTCATCGACTTCCTCTTTCAGAAGACGTGACTCCCCCTCTTGTCGGTCAAGATGGGCTTCTTCAGTCTGAAGCTCTCTTTCCAGCCGGGGTATCGTTCCATAGCGGAGTTCCGCAACGCGATTGAGATCGTATTCGCGTTCGGCTTTTTCAATCTGGTGCTTCAAGTCTTCAAGCTGTTGCCGGATCTGCTGCAATCGCCCGACGGCGGATTTTTCCGCTTCCCATTGTTGTTTCAATGCGGTGCATTCTCGACGCTTGTCCTCAAGTTCATTTTCCAACGTTTTGAGTCTCGCTTGACTGCCAGGATCATCCTCCTTTTTGAGGGCTTCTCGTTCAATTTCGAGTTGCAGAACCTTTCGGGACACCTCGTCCAATTCGGCGGGCATGCTATCGATCTCCGTACGAAGTCGCGCGGCGGATTCATCAACAAGATCGATAGCCTTGTCCGGAAGAAATCGGTCGCCAATATACCGATGAGAGAGCCGTGCGGCCGCAACCAAAGCCGCGTCTTTGATGCGGACCCCATGATGAACCTCGTACCGTTCCTTGAGCCCCCGCAGAATCGAAATCGTGTTTTCCACCGATGGTTGTTCCACGAGCACGGGTTGGAAACGACGCTCGAGAGCCGCATCTTTTTCAATATGCTTTCGATATTCATCCAAGGTCGTTGCCCCGATCAGGTGGAGTTCTCCCCTGGCAAGCATCGGTTTGAGCAGGTTGGCGGCGTCCATGGCCCCTTCTGCCGCTCCCGTGCCCACGACGGTGTGCAACTCGTCGATAAAAAGGAGGATCTCGCCCTGCGACGACTGAATTTCTTTTAAGACGGCCTTCAACCGTTCCTCAAACTCTCCCCGGAATTTGGCCCCTGCCACCAATGCTCCCATGTCCAGGACGACCACGCGTTTCCGTTTCAATCCTTCAGGCACGTCCCCCTTGATAATCCGCTGGGCCAGTCCCTCGACAATGGCCGTTTTCCCGACTCCGGGTTCACCGATAAGAACGGGGTTATTCTTGGTTCGTCTGGATAAAATCTGAATCGTCCGCCGGATTTCCTCATCACGACCGATAACCGGGTCCAATTTCCCCTGGCCGGCCAACCCGGTCAAATCCCGGCCATACTTTTCCAGCGCTTGAAACGTTCCCTCGGGATCCTGGCTGGTCACGCGTTGATTGCCGCGAATGTGTTGCAACCCGGCCAACAATTTATCGCGTGTCACTCCCAGGTCTTTTAACACGCCTTCATGGACCGCCATGGCAAGCAAGAGATGCTCGACACTGATGTATTCGTCTTTCAACGCCTGTTTTTCGTCCTCGGCGCGAGAAAGAAGCGTGGCCGTTCGTTGGGTCAAGTGAAGCTGTCCCGGCGCCGCTCCCGACCCGCGGACCTGAGGAATTTTTGCCAGACGTTGCTCGGCCCTGGCTTTGGCCGCGGAGCTGGATACCCCGGCCTGTTCCAGGATCGGGCCGGCGGACCCGTCGGGTTGGTCCAGTAATGCCGCCAGCAGGTGCTCGACGTCGATGCCCTGGTGACTGCGGTGCATGGCGAGGGCAGACGCGGCTTGCAGGGCCTCCTGCACTTTCAACGTCATACGATTCATGTCCATAATTTCAGGATCCCCTTTCCTCATTCATTGATTGCATGGTCGAGTATCACAGATAGCCACCATCTCTTAAAAATCAAGGAGTACGACGTGAAAAGTCGGGAAAAGGAAGTTGGGAACGCTTGTGTTTCTCGAACGATCAACTTGGCGAAGACAAGATCCGTTCGTAGACGGCTTGAACCCTGGACCTGACTGATTCGTAGCGGGCAAGAAATGTTGTTGTCGCAGAAGAAGAAGGTTGTTCCCTGTAACCCATGCGAATCGCACATTTGGTCAATTCAGAAGATTCACGAGGCAAGGTATGGGTTTGCAATTCGTGAACCATTTGCAATTTATGCTCGACGTCACGCAAAAACAGATAGGCTTCTTCAAGAAATTGCCCATCATCGTCTTGCAGAAGCTTGAGGGTGCGAAGATGTTGAAGACTCGTGGGCGTATTCGACTCAAGCAATTGCGGATGCGTGGCAGCGTGCAGTAATTGAAGTGTCTGGATCATGAATTCAATGTCGCGGATTCCTCCGGGGCTGAGTTTGACGTTGCGCTCATACTCTCCTTTTCGCTGGACTTTTTGATGAATCTCTGCCCTGAGCTTGTGAACCGTGTTGATGACGTTTTGGGTGTTCCGTTTTTCTCGCCCTATGACAAAAGGCCGGATTTTCCTGAGGAAGGCCTGTCCCAAGGAGCGCTGGCCGGCTATGGGGCGAGCCCTTAGCAATGCCAGCCGTTCCCAGGTCCTCCCCCGCGTTTGATAGTATTGCACGGCTTCACGGTTCGACCACGCCAATGGTCCGACGGATCCCTCGGGTCGCAATCGCAAATCCACGCGAAACAAACATCCTTCTGAAGTGGCCATCGACAGGACCCGCGTAAGTTCCCTCGCAATCAATTGGAAAAAAACGTCAAGACTGATCTGGTCTTTTGCAACGTGGGTCTCTTTTTTTGCCGATGCATACAAATAGATGAGATCGACGTCGGAGCTGTAATTCAGTTCGCACCCACCTAATTTCCCCATTCCCAACACCACAAATCCCGTTTCACTCTTGACCCATCCGGGACTTTGCTCACAAAAAATGCCGTATTTTTTCCGAAGTTTTTCGTTCACAAGTTGATATGCGGCATGAATGACCATATCCACGAGTCGGGACAGAGATTGCGTTGTTTCCCTGACCGACGATACACGAAAGAGATCACGTGCGCCGATACGTAGCATTTCACGGCGGTGAAAGCGTCGAAGCGCGTCGAGCTTATATTCATAACCTTCCATGAGACCAAGGGTTTCGGATAACGACGCCTGAAGACGTTTGGGAGTGGGGCGGGATTTCAAGATATGCTCTTCCTCGATCCAATACATCAGCATGGGGTCTCGAATGAGCGTCTCCGCCATCGCGGGACTGTTTCCAAACAGGACGCACAGCAATTGCAGGACCTGTGGCGCTTGCGCTAAAAAGCCGAACGTTTGGGCTCGTGCATTGCCGGCATCAAGGTATCGTTCCCATTCACTTAGGGCTTGGTCAGGATCGGCCGTTTCTGAAACGGCATGCAACAGGTCAGGGAGAACGACGGCAAGCCGTTTTCGGCTTCGCGGATCACCGGCCATAAGCTGAAGGTTGGCATCGGCTTGCTCCCAATCCTGGAACCCGTACGGGGCCAACAACCGTGCCACTTCCGAACGCGCCAAATCCGGCGAAAGCAGGAGCGAGCGAGGATCCGGGGTCGGGGACGATTGTGGATTAGACATCATGGACATGAGAACGACTCATGTGAAAAGTCCTCATTGTAAAAAAACCGGGAACCCTTCCAATGGCAGCATTTTACGGTATACTTCTTTATCATGAAAGAGACCCCGAAATGGACGGAATTCCAGACACGGTTTCCAGAAGTCGATCCGGCGATTTTCAAAGACTTTCTGAATCGCATGGATACGGATTATTTCTCCCAATTTCGACTACGGACCATTGCGAAACACGTGGCTTTGGCCAACACCCTGACCCCTGAATCCCCCTGTACGCTCCACGTCGAACCTGAAAAGGATGCAGGCTGGTACCGGCTCACGGTGGTCGCCTACGATTATTTTGCGGAATTTGCCACAATTTGCGGGTTGCTGTCTGCCTATGGCTTCGATATACGAGAAGCCTTGATTTTTACGTATGAAGACCCGCCCGTTGTGTCTCCTACCCTCCAGCCGAAATCCATGCATCGCCGGCAAGCCTCCAAATGGCCGGTTCGTCGTCACCTCCAGCAGCCCGGGTTATCAAGAAAAAAAGTCGTGGACGTGTTTCTGGTTCACGTTCTACCGGGTGCGCTCTTCAATACAGAAATTCAAAAAGAACTGAGTCGGGAATTGACGAACATGATTCGATTGCTCGAGTCCCGGAAAACCCAGGAGGTTCGGAATTGGGTGAACCGAAAATTGGTCGAAACGCTTGGACAAAGAAAAGCGGCTGCTTCCGCTCTTGTGCATCCGGCAGAAATTGTCTTCAACAATGCGCTTTCTGCACGTGAAACTGTCGTAGATATCAGGGGCACGGATTCTCCGGCTTTTTTGTATGCCTTTACGAATGCGTTGGCCATGAGAGGACTCTATTTATCAAAAGCCACAATCGAAGGAGACGGGCTCAGAGTTCACAACCGATTTTTTGTCAGGGATCAACATAGAAAGAAAATCGTTTCGACGCAGGAACAACAGGAACTGACCGTGGCTGCGGCTCTCATCAAGGAATTTACCCATTACCTCACGTGGGCCCCGGACCCCGGCAGGGCTTTAAACCACTTTAGTCACTTTCTCGATCAGTTGCTGGAACATCATCTCAACAAGAAACAGATCAACTGGCTCACCAGAAAAGATTCGTTGGCTAACCTCGCCCGGTTATTCGGCACGAGCGATTTCTTGTGGGAAGACTTCCTTCGCCGACAACACGCCAACCTTTTGCCTGTTATTGAAAAGTTTCATCAACCCCAGGCCCGTTCATCAAAAATCTCGCTCGCCAAAACGTTGAAGGCCGGACTCGAAAAGAGCAAACAATCTGAAATCCGAAAAAGGCTCTTGAATCAGTTTAAGGATCAGGAATTGTTTCGTATCGACATGCATCATATTCTCAACGAGACACCTCTCCCCGCGTTCTCCGAATCTCTCACGACCTTGGCGGAAGTGATCTTAGCACAAGCCCTCATCGAAGCCCAGGCCATGGTCAATCGAAAACACTCGCCGCCGTCCACGCTGAAGAGGAGTCCTCTGCCCTTCAGTATTTGCGGATTGGGCAAGTTGGGTGGACGTGAGTTGGGCTACGCCTCCGATATCGAGCTCGTTTTTGTCTATGGGACGAGCGCTTCCGGCGTTGCCAATCCCATCATCGGTGAATACTACGAACGAATCGTGCAGGAATTCCTTCATTGGATCGAGGCGAAACAGGAAGGAATTTTTCAACTCGACATCAGACTTCGACCTCACGGAGAAAAAGGCCTGCTCGCGAATTCATTTGAAGAAATTCAACGCTACTATCGGACGGGAGGCGCCGCCGCGCCTTTTGAACGGCAAGCCTGGATTAAGCTGCGGCACGTTGCAGGGAATGCCGCACTTGGCCGGCGCATCGAACGCTACCGTAATGACTTCGTATACAGCCGGTCCTCCTGGCCGCTGGACACCGCGTTGCACCTGCGCCGCAGGCAGATACGAGAGTTGATTCCCCAGGGAACCATTCACGCCAAATACAGCCCGGGTGGGCTCATCGACATTGAATACACCGCGCAATACCTTCAAATACAGTATGGACACCGGGAGTCCTCACTCCATACACCCAACACCCTGCAAGCGCTCAAGGCCCTTCAAGCGACAAAACTTCTCTCTCGTCAGGATGGAACGATCCTGGTGGACGATTATCTGTTTCTGAGAAAGGTCATCGATGGATTGCGCATCGTTCGGGGAAATGCCAAGGACCTGGTGCTACCGGAATCGGGTTCCGACGCCATGACGTATCTTGCAAGAAGATTGGGATATATGACCGACGTCTGGCAAGAAGGGGCACGGGCGTTTGAAAGCGAGTTGCAAAAACGAATGAACCGGTCACACGCCATCTTTGTCAAATTGTTTTGCCGAAAGCAATCCGGGAAAGAAAAACGGCGCATTTCCGATTGAATCGAAAATGCGCCGTTTTGTCTGATCGAATCTTCATGTCCCAAGCACTGCTGAATTAAATATCGTAGTACAAAAAGAATTCATGCGGATGGGGTCGAATTCTGACTTGATCAACTTCATTTTCCCGTTTATAGCCGATCCAGGCTTCCACCAGGTCTTCACTGAAGACGCCGCCTTTTAACAGGAACTGATAGTCGTTTTCCAGATTGTCGAGGGCTTCATCCAAACTTGCGGGAACGGTTGGAATATCACCGGCTTCTTCCGGTGCCAAATCGTAGAGGTTTTTATCCATGGCCTCCCCGGGATCGATCTTGTTTTGAATGCCGTCGAGTCCCGCCATCAGCATCGCACTGAACGCCAGATAAAAATTGGCCGAGGGGTCGGGAAATCTGACTTCGATCCGTTTGGCCTTCGGATTGGGAGAATACATTGGAATCCGAATGCCAGCTGACCGGTTTCGGCTGGAATACGCCAACAGTACGGGCGCTTCGAATCCCGGGGTCAACCGTTTATAGGAATTGGTCGTGGGATTCGTGAACGCCGCCAGGGCCTGCGCATGTTTCAGGACGCCGCCGATGTAATACAAACACGTTTTCGACACGCCCGCGTATTCCTTGCCGGCGAACGTCGGCTTCCCGTCCTTCCAAATACTTTGATGGGTGTGCATACCCGTACCGTTATCCTGGAATAACGGCTTGGGCATAAACGTGGCAGTTTTGTTGTGACGCCGTGCCACGTTTTTGACAATGTACTTATACATCATCATTTTGTCGGCCATACTCAGTAGGGTATCAAAGCGAAGATCGATTTCAGCTTGTCCCGCCGTTGCCACTTCGTGGTGATGTTTTTCAACGCGAATGCCGGCTTTTTCCATTTCCCGGACCATTTCGGAGCGGATATCCTGTTGCGTATCCGTTGGCGCGACGGGGAAATAGCCTTCCTTGTGCCGCGGCCGTGATCCTAAATTGTGACCGTCTTCGCCTGAATTCCAAATACCCTCCTCGGAGTCGATAAAATAATATCCCGAATTGCTGGTTTGGTCATAACTGGCATGATCAAAAATAAAGAACTCGGCTTCAGGCCCCCAATAGGAAAGATCGCCGATTCTGGTACTCTTCAGGTATTGCTCCGCCCGTTGAGCGACGCCTCGCGGGTCACGCTCATAGACGGCGCGCGTGATCGGATCTTGCACGTTACACACCATGCTGAGAGTGGGCAGTTCGGTAAACGGATCCAAGCGGGCGGTGTTCGGGTCAGGAAAAATCAGCATGTCGCTGTTCTGAATCGCTTTCCACCCTCGGATGGACGACCCGTCAAAGCCCGAGCCATCTTTAAACAAATCGAGACTCAGTTCCGATGTCGGGGTGGAAAAATGTTGCCACGTCCCCACCAGGTCCACAAATTTAAGATCGACCATTTCCACTTTGTTCTTTTTTGCAAAATCCAATACCTCACGCGGAGTCATTCCGTACCTCCTTCTTCACACAATAGGGTTTACAACGCTGGCACCAACGCTTTTCAAGAATAGGCGCGCTCACTATGTTGACTCAAATCGAGCCCGATTTCTTCCTCCTCAGACGACACTCGAAGGCCGACCACCAAGTCGACGACTTTCAAAATCACAAAGGTGCCGACCACGACAAACACGAGCGTGGAAACGGCCAGCACGAACTGAATCACGAATTGACCCGGGGTCCCGTACAGTAACCCCTGGGCCCCGACGGACGCGAAGATCCCGGTTGCCAGGATCCCGGTAAACCCGCCGACGCCGTGAATGGCCACCACGTCGAGCGAATCATCGTACCCGAGTCTGATTTTCAGGACAACCGCGGCGTAACAGACGACGCCGGCCACGAGGCCGATCAGTAACGCCGCCAAAGGCGAAACGAACCCGGCTCCGGGAGTGATGGTGGCCAGTCCCGCGATGATACCGCTCGCCACTCCAAGCATGGTTGGTTTGCCGGTCCGTAGCCATTCCGCACCCATCCAACTGATCCCGCCGGCGCAAGCCGCAATATGCGTGGCGACAAAGGCTGAAGCCGCGCCTCCGTTGGCGCCCAGGGCACTCCCCGCGTTGAAGCCAAACCACCCGAACCACAACAGGCCCGTCCCCATGACCGTCATGGGAAGGTTGTGTGGCACCATGGACTCAACCCCGTAACCTTTCCGTTGTCCCAACATCAGCGCACAGACGAGGGCGGCGAAACCTGAACTGATATGCACGACGGCCCCTCCGGCAAAGTCCAACGCGCCCATCTCCGCCAGCCAGCCTCCCCCCCACACCCAATGGGCCAGAGGCGAATAAATCAGGACCGACCAGAGCACGGCAAACAGCAGCAACGCCGTAAATTTCATCCGTTCGGCAAAGCTGCCGGTGATCAGCGCCACGGTGATGGCGGCGAACATGAGTTGAAACACCATAAAGGCCAAATGTGGAATGCCGGTGCCGGGATAGGCGTCCTGTCCCACGCCCAGGGAGAAAAGAAATTCCAGACTGCCGATCACTCCGCCCACGTCCGTGCCGAACGCCAATGTATAGCCGAGCAGGACCCACACGATGCTGATCAAGCACAGAATGATGGCGGTATGCATCAGCGTCCCGAGTACGTTTTTGCTCCGGACAAGCCCGCCATAAAAGAGCGCCAACCCGGGCAAGGTCATACACAAGACGAATGCGGACGACACCAGGATCCACGCCGTATCACCCGTATCAATGGCTCCGGGGGTCCCGTCCTGGGCCCATACGGTTGCCGGCCCGCAACAGACGCTCAGAATTACAACCAACAGCCACATGAATGAGAAGGTCGAGTGCTTCACGGTTCCACCTCTGGTTAAGGGTTAGATGAACCGGCGTATCCGGTCGTCCGGATACGCAAACAGCCGGAAATGATCCCATGCCGTGAAGTTGCAAGCTCAGTGTCCCGGAGCCGTTCCCGCGGCAGTTCCTGATCTTTCACAAGGTTTTCATGGTGTTCGCATGATTGCTGAAGAACCGGTTACAGCGCGCCTTCACCCGTCTCTCCGGTACGAATGCGAATCACGATATTCAAGTCCGAAACAAAAATCTTCCCATCGCCGATACTTCCGGTCTTGGCGGCAGTCCGCAGGGTGTCGAGGATCTTGCCTTCCAGGTCATCGGCGATCGCGAGTTCAAGTTTGACCTTCGGGACAAAATCGATTTGGTACTCCGTCCCACGATAGGTTTCCTTATGGCCCTTTTGCCGGCCAAAGCCTTTGACTTCGGAAACCGTCATTCCCTGAACGCCCGCTTCAGTCAGGGCATCTTTCACTTCATCGAGTTTAAAAGGCTTGATTATGGCTGTCACAAGTTTCATGGGTTTCTCCCCTTTTTCAAAATTGAAAGTGTCGTCGAAAAAGCATGAACGACCCGCTGGGAGGTCGTTCATGGCTGACGTGATCCAATCTCATGAATCAATCCGAACTCTAGGTATAGGCGCGTTCGCTATGTTCGCTCAGATCAAGTCCGACGATCTCCTCGTCCTTCCCGACGCGAAGGCCGATAACCATATCCAACACTTTCAAAATAATAAAGGTTCCGACAAACGAAAACACCCAAGTGGCTCCCACACCCACGGCCTGAATGAACACCTGCCCCGGATTTCCGAAAAACAAGCCGGTCGCCCCCACGCTGGCAAAGAGTCCCGTGGCTATCGCTCCCCACGTTCCTCCGATGCCGTGAATGCCCAATACGTCAAGAGCATCATCATAGCCGAATTTGGCTTTCCATACCACGGCTAAATAACACAGGATCCCAGCGCCGAAACCGATCAGAATCGAGGAAATCGGGCCGACAAACCCCGCCGCGGGCGTAATCGCCACCAAACCCGCAATGGCGCCGCTGGCCCCGCCCAAGACCGTGGGTTTGCCGCTCTTCATCCATTCGACCACCAGCCACCCCAACACACCGGCGGACGTGGCCACCTGGGTTGCGACAAACGCGCCGGCGGCAATCCCGTCGGCCGCCAGGGCGCTCCCCGCGTTGAACCCGAACCATCCCACCCAGAGCAAGGCCGCCCCGACCACGGTAAAAGGCAGGTTATGGGGAGCCATCTTTTCGGACCCGTAGCCGTGCCGTTTCCCCAGGACCAACGCTGCGGCCAAGGCAGCCACACCCGAACTGATGTGCACGACGGTGCCGCCGGCAAAATCCAGGGCTCCCAATTCGCCCAACCATCCACCGCCCCAGACCCAATGGGCCAACGGTGCATAGATCAGGGTGACCCACAGGATCGCAAATAGCACGAACGCGCTGAACTTCATGCGTTCCGCAATGGCCCCGCTGATCAGCGCCACCGTAATCCCTGCGAACATGAGTTGAAATACCATGAAGGCAAGATGCGGGACTGCCGTACCGGGAAAGGCTTCCGGCCCGACGCTATCCGACCACAGAAACTCGAAATTGCCCACGAGGCCGCCCACGTCCGTGCCAAAGGCAATGGTATAACCCCACAACACCCAGACCACGCTGACCACGCACACGGAGATGACACTGTACATCATGGTGCTCAGCACGTTTTTATCGCGTACCATCCCTCCGTAAAAGAGAGCCAGGCCCGGAATGATCATGGCGAGAACCAAGGCGGAGGAAGTCAGGAGCCATCCTGTGTCCCCCGCGCTGATCGCTGCACCCCCTTCGTCAGCCAAGGCCGATCCGGCAAAGATTGAAAGTAGTAATACTGAGAATAATATACTTATATTCTTGAATGACATTCTCTTGTTTTCCATTTTCTCCCTCCCCATAAGCGTTTGAGAACTTCCCTAAAAGAGGAAGATCATTTCTCCCGCCAACGTTGATTGGCTGTCGCTCACACCATCGCCATCGCTGAACGTCTCCCTGTCGGATTTGTCGTAACGGAATTCCGCCCGGGTAATGAGATTGGGAGTCGGCTTGTATTGCAGGGTCCACGTGGTTTCCCACAATGTCTGATTAAACGTTCCGGCTTCTTGTGCGGCCGAGACCCAGCCAGGACACAAATGGGCATTACCTAAATCGCCGTAATTATCCGAATCCGACCCGAAGCACGAGAATGCACCCGCCGCATCTTCAAAGACTTCCGCGCGGACGTGGAGTCCCCACTGGTCGTTGAAGTCATAAATGGCGTAGCCTGCCACGCCGTTCCACCGGGCGTTGGGACTTCCCGGTATGGCCTGGTTCCCGTAATAGCCCTCCAACACGAGTTCCAGTTGATCGGTGGCCTGCACGTCGACGATCCCTCCGACCTGCATGCGGTCCGCAGTGGCTTCTCCTCGAGTATTGCCCTCAGGTCCCCAGAACCCGAATATCGAAACGCCCAGGTTATCCATGGGCGCGAGAGACAGAAGCGCTTCGATGGATTTGCTGTTATTGTCATCCGCTTGCAGCCCGGTAAAAGAATTGATGGCGCTGACGGCCAATGAAGCCGAATCCGAGAAATCAAACGAGGCGCGGAACCCCGTCACCGTGAACGGTTCCCCGATACCGAACAGGAACGAACGCGAGAAATTGGGGTTGAGCGGGCTTTCGATCACTTCATACCCGATCAACGTGTTCATGCGTCCGGCCTGTAACGTGAGATTATCCGCCGGCATGTACTGGACGTAGGCTTCCTGAAAGTCGAAATCGTCGCTACCGGTCCCACCAGTAAACTTGGCGTCTTCCCCGAAGTTCAGCTTCAGGCGGAATCCCGCCCGGTCGGCCAACGCCCCTCCCGAACTCGCGGCTTTTTCCAGGACAAGTTGCGCCATGTTGGGCCGGAAGGAATTCGCCTCGCCGTCGAAACTCCGATTGTTGTTCACGCCGGTGGAAGGATTGTTGAAATTTTGCGTATACGACGTTTCCACATAGCCGTACAGCGAAAGATTCAGTTTATTAGCCAATGAGTCATCTTCAGCAAGAGCCATGGAACTCACAAGCGGCATGGGAAGCCACCCAATAACCGCAATGCTGAAAACAAACAAAACCATTCGAGTCATCATTCGTTTGACCATGTCAGGTTCTCCTTAGTCGAAATTCGTTGTTGGAGAGTCAATTCGGCACACTTCCTTGTGTGCGCCTCGTGGTGAATGAAGGAACCTTGACTTATTCTCCAAGGCCCCTCCATGACCAAAAAAAAGCCCTCAACCGCTGTTTGCGTGGTTGAGGACTTCATCGTCCTTTGAATATAAATAATACACGCCGAGACACCGATGTCACAGCAGTTTCTCTCTTTTACATCAGTTCTACCTATCAGTCAAGACAAAATTGTTGGAACTATATGCTGAACCTGACAAGCAGGCTGTGTTATAGAATTCACCGTCATGCCTGACGACTTCTCCTCACCTTCGGATTCCTTCCGGAACCCTCCCGCGCTCGACGAACCTCCTCCGAATCCCGAAGGTGGCAAGACCCTTATTGTAGACCACGCAGATGCCTCCTGTTATCCCCGTCCGAGCGCAGCCCTTAAAGATGCGGGATCCGATGACCAGATTTTCGTTCGTCCGGGAATCTATGAAGACCGTCTATTCGGCACGCAGCAACCCATTCGATTAATCGGAGCCGGGCGGGACCACGTCCAAATCTTCAGCCGCCGGAGCGGCCCCCTGTATCTGCAGCAAGTTCCCGGTGGACGCATTTCCGGCATGACGTTCCGTTACGTGGGAAGCGACCAGCATTCCGCGATCAACATTTTTGATTCTACTTGTACGATTACGCAGTGCCGGGCAACCGAAGGCCTGCTCTCGGGAATCGTCATTTACGGCCCGAACTGCAGGCCCTCCCTGATGGACAACGAGGTGTGCCGGAACCGCGAATCGGGCATTTTCAGTTTTGCCGGTGCGCAACCTTACCTGGCCGGGAATGTGTGTTTCGAGAATCACCATTTCGGCCTGGCGGTTCGGGACGATGGCACGCGACCGGATTTAATTAGAAATATCTGCCGTCACAATATGCTCAGCGGCATACTCCTGTTTTACGGGGCTCAGGCATTGATCCTGGAGAATGAATGTCACGACAATTTCCACTGGGGCCTCGTGATGACACCCGACTCCCGGTCAACGCCAGAGCTTGATCAGCTTCTATCCTGTAACGCGCTTGGTGAAAACCCACGAGGAGCCTGCATTGTCACCGAACAACCCCTGGGAGAGATTGGGCGATAGCCTAATAAAAGATCACGAAGAAGAAAAAACATTGGCAGAAGACGACTAGGGCGAGAAGACCGTCGGCAGAATACGGCCCCACGTGATCCATTGCCATATTCGTTCATGTCCCCAGTACAGGAAAATTTTGGCCAGAGCATCAAAACTACCGACAATAGCCGCAGCCATCAACTCACCCGAATACAGAAAAACGACAATCGTGGTCACCATGGTGGCCAAAATCCTCCAACTGATACCTTTGACCACGCTCCGAAGATGTGTATCCATAACCCACTCCTTATTGACCGCGGGTGCTGCCCCTTCGGTGTTTCGAAGATTTCCGGAGGCGACGATTCCGACCTTGGTCGTAAAAGGCTCTCAACGTATACCGGTCCAACACGTTGGCAACGGCGTTCCTGACCTCGAACATAACGCTTTGAATCGGACATTCCCGGTCTTCGGAATACGGACAATCCTGACAGGTTTGATAGGCCGTCTGACTCACACAGGCAATCGGTGCAAGGGGACCGTCCAGAATACGAATGACCTGTCCGAGCGACACGTCTTCCGGGGGTTTAATCAACCGGTATCCGCCCTGAACGCCGGGCCGACTCCCCAGGATCCCCGCCCGCTTTAATTCCAATAGAATGGTTTCCAAAAAGCCCACGGGAATTTGTTGGGATTCTGCAATGTCGGACCGTCGCAACGGCGACCGATCGTAAGCCTTGGTCAATTCAATCAAGGCCCGCAACCCGTATTCGCTTTTTCTGGACAGTTTCATATTCTTAACAATGTTTAGAAAAATTATTAAGGATTATCACAAAAAATTTTTCTTTCCTTACCCAACCTTTCTTTGCCGTTGTCAAGGCATCCCATGAGGTTCCGCAAACAAAGACAAGGTTTGGTGGAGGGCAGGGGACTTGAACCCCCGACCCCAACGTTGCGAACGTTGTGCTCTCCCAACTGAGCTAGCCCCCCACGTCTGGCACTCTATCAAAAGGACCGGCGCCCTGCAATCAAGTCAGACATCGCGTATGTGGACGACCCGGCCTTCAACCGTCAGTCGCCCCTCCGCAAATAACTGGATGGCCCTGGGCAAAAGTCCATGCTCTTCTTTCAGGATTCGTTCGGATAAGGTATCTGCGGTATCACCTTCTTCCACGGGTACGGCTCGCTGCAGGATGATAGGGCCCGTATCCATGCCTTCGGTCACAAAATGAACCGTGCAGCCGGACACTTTCACCCCATGGTTCAATGCCTGCCGTTGGGCATCCAAGCCCGGAAAGCTCGGAAGAAGTGCAGGATGAATATTCATGATGCGCGATTCATACGAATCGATAAGGACCGAAGTGACAATTTTCATATAGCCTGCCAATACCACCAATTGCACCTGGTGATGCTGCAACGTCTCCAAAAGTTTTTGATCATACGCTTGCCGGGGGTTCGGCGTATCCGCCACTGACTTTGGATCGAGAAAAACGGTTGTCAACCCGTGGCGTTCCGCACGCTCCAAGGCCGGGACCCCCTGTTTATTACTGATCACGACCGCAATCTCGGCCTTGACGGTTCCAGCTTCAATCTCATTCATAATGGCTTGAAGATTGGACCCCCTGCCTGAAACAAGAACGCCCAGTCGGAGCATGTTCATTGCGGCATCTCAATGCATGACGAATGCTCGATTCGAAAACCAAAACTATGCACGGACGAGTTCCACCAGGGTTTCGATATGCGCGGTTTGCGGGAACATGTCAAATGCCTGTACTCGACGGACGTGGTACCGGGTCGCACAAAGCCGGTTGAGATCACGAGCCAGGGAGGAAGCGTCACACGAAAGATAAAACACGTGGGGCGTCCGGATGCGCTCCAGGGATTCGACGCAACGCCGGCTCAATCCCGTTCGCGGCGGGTCCATCACAATCACGTCGTATTCGTCGTCGGCCACCGTCTCCAAAAAGTCCTCGACCTTTGCCGCGCGTGTACGATAACGCCCGATATGGTTTTGAGAGGCTGATTGTTTGGCATCAGCCACGGCATAGGGATTCTCCTCGACTTCCGTGACCAGTGCTCCGTTTCTTGCCAAACCCAATCCCACGCATCCGACTCCGGCATACAACTCAAGCACGCAAGTTTGCCGATCCCGTACGTTCATCCAATCCGCCAACGTTTGAAAAATAAGCGAATAGACCGTCCAATTCGCCTGCATAAACGATCGGTCGCTGACACGAATGACCATATCCTGAAATCGTTCAAATAAATGGGGTTCACCCCGGACGACTCGCCGCAGGTGTCTTTTTTGAGACGCTGTCGTGGAAGAGGAGGTCAGGACGCACCCGACGACGGCAGGAATCCCCTCAAACAATGCCAAGAGTTCTCGTGCCTGGTTTTGCGAAGCACGGGGGACCGTGCACAGAATCAGGTGCGTCCCGAACGCGTCCGAGGATCGAATTTCCACATGCGAGAGAAACGCGGGTAACCTGCGCAGGCGAGCCAATTGTCCTTCGATGTTTTCGATCACCTTTCCCATCGGCTTTGAAACCAACAGGCAGCCCACTCCCTTGACCGGGTTGTGCGATCGTTCCCGTACGAATCCGAGGTGAAACGTACCGTGATGCTGAAACACCCTGAAGCGAACTCTTCGCCGGTATTCATAGGGCAAGGGTGAAGGAACGGGATCGTTGAATATTGCCTGTTCGATTCGGCCGATACGCGAAAACGCTTCCTCCAGCACGCCCTGTTTATACTGCAATTGTGCCTCATAGCGAACATGCTGAAATTGACAGCTCCCACAGTCTTCATAGACGGAACACGGAGCCTGAATGCGATGCGGTGACGCCACGCGAACTTCATGAAGGGTGGCGAACTCGTAATCGGAATGCCGTTCGTTGGGGATAACCGTGACCACCTCGCCGGGCAATCCGCCCCGGACGAACGTAACGATGGAGCCTGAACGGGATAATCCCCATCCACCGGCAACCACACGTTCAATAGTGAGAGACTGGGACATCAGTTTCCCGAGCGAAATTCCACGTTCAGATCTTTAATTCTTCGATGCAAGTGACTTCGTTCGATTTTCAGGTCATCGGCGGTCTTCGAGACGTTCCCGCCATTCTCCCGCAAACGGATGGTAATATACTCACGTTCAAACGCATGCCGGGCATCCCGCAAGGAATCGTATGCGTCCAGGGGATTGATCCGGCTGAAACCTCTCGGCATAAACGGTAAGACGTCGCCCACCTCTATGGTGGTTTTGGGTACCATAATCATCAGGCGCTCGACTTGATTGCGAAGTTCTCGTATGTTGCCCGGCCACTCATGACGCGCCAGTGCCTCCAAGGCCTCCGGAGTGATCTCTTTTAACTTCACCCCCTGCTCTTCTGCATGAATCTTCAAGAAATGCCGGGTGAGAGCCGGAATATCCTCACGTCGGGCGCGAAGCGGCGGGACTTCTATCGGCAACACGTTTAACCGATAAAACAGATCATCGCGAAAGTTTCCTTTTTCGATTTCCTGATTAAAATCCTTATTGGATGCCGCGATGACGCGGACGTTGACCTTAATCAGCTTCTCCCCTCCTATCCGGGTAAACTGTTGTTCCGCCAAGACGCGAAGCACTTTCGCTTGAGTGGCTAGACTCATATCGCCGATTTCGTCGAGAAACAGGGTGCCACCGTCCGCAAAATCGAATTTTCCGCGTTTTTGAGAAACGGCTCCCGTAAACGCACCGCGTTCATGCCCGAACAACTCCGTCTCAATCAACGTCTCGGGGATCGCCGCACAATTGACTTCGACAAACGGACGATTATGGCGAGGGCTTTGAAGATGGATGGCCCGTGCCACCAATTCCTTCCCCGTGCCGTTTTCCCCGGAAATCAGAACCCGACTATGGGTCGGCGCCGCAGCCGCGATTTGCTGTCGAAGCGTCTCCATAACGGAAGAGGCTCCGACGAGTTTCGAATGCCGCTCGATCTTAACGCGAAGGTTGATATTTTCTTCTTCCAGCTTACGCTGGTGCAGAGCATTGCGGATCAGGATGGTGACTTTTTCAAGGTCCAGCGGTTTTTCCAGGTAATCATAGGCGCCCAATTTTGTGGCTTTCACCGCTGTTTCGACGGATCCATGACCGGACATCATAATGACCATGATGTGTGGAAATTGCTCGCGAACGCGTTTTAACACCTCCAAGCCATCCAACTCCGGCATCCAAATGTCGAGAAGCACGACGTCCGGCACCTCCATTTGAATGACTTTCAGGGCCTCCCCACCGGTTTTCGCGATCGCGACCTGATACCTCTCGTCTTCCAAAATACTGCTCAAGGTATCCAAGATGGAAGGTTCATCATCGACGATACAGATGGTGCCGGACATGCCTATTCCTCCAAGTTATGACCAGATCGTAAGCCGGAACGTCATAAAAGATCTTTGGCGAATCCGCCGTTTTGTTGTTCCATGCACCGTCTGCCGGTATCAAGCGACGGGAAGTTCGATAATAAACAAGGCCCCTTGAGGGTGGCGATTGGAGGCTTGGATCGTCCCATTGTGATCCGTCACGATTCGATGAACAATCGCCAACCCAAGTCCGGTTCCCGTTCGTTTTCGCGAAAAATACGGGATGAATAATTTTTCCTGATCTTCTTGAGGAATGCCCGATCCTTCGTCGGCCACCGTGATTCGGACCCGCTTAAGCTTCCAATCCATTTTCGTGGAAACCCAGATGCGCCCTTTTTGCTTCATGGCCTGGATGGCATTGTCAAACAAATTGACGAAGACGCGACGCATCTGTTCCCGGTCGATATTGATATCCGGGACCAAGGGATCAAAGGCTGGAATAAACTCGACGTCATGGTGTCCCCCACGATACAGGGCACTCACTTTTTCAATGATGTCGTGTAACGATTCCTTGGCCATATGCGGAGCGGGCATCCTGGCAAATTTCGAAAATTCGTCCACCATCCGTTTTAAACTGCCCACTTCGTTCACAATGACGTTCGTCGATTGATCAAAAATGGCTTTAAAATCAGCAGACCCTTCAAAAAACTTTTTTCGTAACCGCTGGGCCGCAAGCTGAATGGGCGTCAAGGGATTCTTGATTTCATGCGCCACCCGTTGGACCACTTCCTGCCAAGCCGCCGTTTTCTGCGCCTTGATCAATTCGGTCCGATCCTCGAAGACAAACACGAACCCCAACTCCTTGCCGGCCTCGTCTCTCATGCGGGAAAGATTCAGCCCCATGGTGAGGAGTTTTTCCTGCACCTCCATTTGACCTTCGAGGGTGAGACTGTCCTGGCGATCGTGTAAAATCCGGTCATAGGCCTCTTGAAACAACGGGAATTGATGAAATTTGAAGACGTCAAACGCCAAGCGCCTGCGGACAGCGTCGGCACTGACCCCCAATATCCGCTCAGCCGAATGATTGAACGTGGTAATCGTGTGCTGAGTATCGATGGACATCACGCCTGAAGCAATCGTATCCATGACGGCTTCCGTATACGCCCGCCGGCGATCAGCTTCCACGTTTGATTTCATGAGGGATTGATTGGCTTCTTCCAGTCTGACTTTGCCGTTTGATAAATCTTCGGTCATTCGGTTAAACGAGTCGATCAACGTCCCAATCTCATCGGTGGCATTGACTCTAATTCTCACGTTGAGGTCCCCACGGGCTACGGCTTCGGTCCCTTCAGCCAATTTCTGAATCGGCACGGTGATGCCTCTCGCCACGTAAAATCCAAACCAGGTAGCGCTGAACAACAATAAAACCGTGACGACCGCAACAAACAAATAGGCCCCGGCCTTAATCGGATTTTCCAACGCCTTCATCTGCCGGTAATCAGTATATTGTTTGGCAATTCCTTGCATTTTCGCCAAGATCGTTTCCGAGACGTAGGTGTTGACGACAACCACTCCGTCAATCTCTCCGGGTTGGGTGTTGGAGGCAATCGGCACCGCTGCGCGGATCAGTCGTCCGGATTGTGCGACTTGCACCGAGGCCACTTCCTCATGCGAATCCAAGACCCGACGAACAAGTTGCCCTACCGGCAAATGGAACATCCTGTCGGTTGCCTCCGGGGCGGTCTTGCGAACGAGCAATTCCAATTTTGACGAAAAGACTTCTACGTCCGTGACGTTGAATTCCGCACGCTTTCGGGCCATGGCGGCCGTTAATAATTCACGATGGTCCGGCCGCAAAAAATCTTCTCGATAAATTTCCTTGCTGATGGCCCTGGCACTCTGCATGGCCAAGACCGTATGTCCCTCATGATACATCCTGGATAATTCTTCGGAGTCTTTCAGGACCTCCTCGATCTGATCATTGAACCAGATGTTCATCACCTCATTGATCACCTCACTGGCCATCACCGCCAACAACAGGGTTGGGACCAACGAAAAACCAATGAATGCGGCGATTAATTTCGTGCGAAATCCCGACCCCAACAGCCGGTGCCGTCGTTCGAAATAGGCTTTGATCAAATTACGGGATAATAAAAGGGTTAGGCCGACCAATCCGACGACGTCTAAATAGACGAGAAACAGAACCAATGCGTAACTGGCGCTTGGGAAAAGCGAGTCTGCCGTCTTTCCCCCGAATCCTCCATACTGTGCGTAGTACATCGTCAAGAGCAGAGAGGAAATCAGGAGGAACAGGACAATCCCGACCGGCTTCAAATGAAGACGCTGGGCTTGGGGGCCCGATTCATCCTCGAGAATGAGCCGTTTCTTCAATTTCGCGGGAGGAAATAAACGTGGGGTCAATTTAGAAGTCGCCATGACGATAACGGGAGGCTACCCCCAGGAAGCACGCGTTATGCATGTGCAAACAGAGGCATAAGGGGCTGCCGTCTTCAGTTTTCCATTACCGACAGGAGCCTCTTGGACTGAAAAAAACAAAGGGGTTTTCACTCACGCCCAAGTGTACGGGAAAGAAAAGGCAGGAACAACGAAAATTATGTGGACGAAGGGGAATCCGAAGCCAATTCAACGTACTTCATCTGCAACGTGTACAACATGTCACGCATCACGTTCGTCTCTTCTTCGTTCAGATTACCTTTGGTTTTTTCTTCCAATATACGAAGAATATCGATGATTTCCTTGGCTTGCGGCAAGTTGACCGGAAGAGCGGGGTTCTCCGGCGACAGTTGTTCTCCCATCAGCATAAGCGCTGACGTGCCCAAGGAAAGAACAAACGTCGAGAAGGAAAGCGGTGGTCCTTCGTGGGAAGGCGTTGAGTCTGATGGCGGGGGCGCCGTCGTCGGGGAAGAAGCCGCTGTGTCAAGGGACTCGGCAGCCGGTTCCTCTCTCGACTGGCCGCGTTTGTCGCGGACAACAAACTCTGATTCTGAAATATCAGCCATGGCACTCACTCACGTGTCACAATAAAAGTAGCACAATCCCAACAACCTCGCAAGACAAGAAGTCGATTGAAGCAGTCGAGAAAACCGGTTATTCTAGCCCACGCGCAAACACGAGGCGCGGCAATGGAGAATATGATGTCTCAAGCTTTTCGCGATCTTGTCGGAGTGGTGGCTCGACTTCGTTCTCCCGAGGGATGTCCTTGGGACATCAAGCAGACCCACGAGTCACTCAAGCCTTTTTTATTGGAAGAAGCGTATGAAGTACTCGAAGCTCTCGACACGCAAGATCCCCGACACCTGCGCGAAGAGCTTGGGGATCTTCTGCTCCAGATTCTGCTTCATGCCCACATCAAATCCGAGGAGCAGACGTTCGACATTGAAGACGTGATCGCCGATTTAATACATAAACTCATCAGGCGGCATCCCCACGTCTTTACGGCCACATCCGGTGAGGCCCCGAAGTTGGACTCCGAACAAGTCGTCAATCAATGGGAGGCGATCAAACGAGCCGAACGTTCGACTCCATCCGACTCGGTTTTGGCGGGAATCCCTACCTCTCTTCCCTCCCTGTTACGGGCTCATCAAATTCAAAAACGAGCTTCACGTACCGGTTTTGACTGGAAAACCTCCGAACAGGTTCTTGAAAAACTGGATGAAGAATTGGGGGAGCTGCGAGGGGCAACCTCCCGCCTCCCCGTCTCCGAGCCTTCCGTCCAGCAACCGAGCGCGGCTGTTGAACACGAGTTGGGGGACGTGTTATTCACCATCGTGAACCTGGCGCGTTTTTTACGAATCAACCCGGAAGAAGCCCTTCGCAAGGCGAATAACCGTTTCATCGCACGCTTCCAATATATGGAACGTCACGCGGCTCCGGAGGGAAGAGCCCTCCAGGAGATGACGGCTTTGGAATGGGATACGTTGTGGGAAGCAGCCAAGAGCCAGGAAAAAATCGAATCGCACCAGGCTTCCGTTCCTCTCGAAACCCAAGACAATGAATGACTCGGACCCCCCAGAGCAGAACAAACGCGTTGGCCTGCATCCGCTGATCGTTATCTTTGGAGTGATTATCGGGCTTTGGCTTTTTATCCAAGCGATTATTCCCAAATCCAAAGATATTCATCCCCCACAGGGGAACGAAGTTCGCTCGGAACAACTGGCGCTGTTGCTCAAGGAAGCCGAATCGGCACCGGTGCCTTCGATTAAAGTCACGGCTCACGTGCAAGAAATGAATGCCCTGAGCCTGCTCGTTCCTCGACAAACCACCGACAGCCAAGTCGTGGCCTTACTCAATCACCTAAGACTGTCACGAAAGGATGGCTCTCTTGTTTCACGGATTCCTGCAACGACGCCGGGGAACAACCTGGGTGAATTTGCCGTCGCCGATATTTATATCTTTTCCGATCCTAAATACGCAGTTCCCGAGGCCGTTGAGATTTTATCCGTCGGGGCACATGCGCCGGGCGATTTTTACCAGAGGACCATCCCGTACGAAATAGCCATGGAACAGGTTCGAGGACATTACGCCGTCAATCTCAACCGGAAAAGTCAACCCGAACACGCCTCCCTGGGATTCGGAGAAAAAGCGACGGGCCTGTATTCGCGACGGTATCAACCATTGTTTTAAAGTCGACGTTTCCTCTTTCTCTCTTGTAGGGCGGCATGGCATGCCGCTGGAAGAAAGCGCCATGAGATGGCGCCGCTACACATACAAAAAAGAGAACGACAGGGATGACAGGACTGCAAATGAGAGAAAAGACAGACAGCTCCTATGCCGTCAACAAACGAGTCAGCATTGTCAAACCTGACAATAAACTACAGGCCGACTTTCTCTTGAATTTCCTGTCGGAGTCTGTCGCGTTCCTGGTTCATCCAGGATTCAAGACGGGGAAAGAGGTGGGACCATTCGCCCGTAAAGGGGTCGAGCATGGCGTCCCGGCGGTCGTTGAACAAACTTTCTTCATTGGCGATTTCGAGCTTGCGGTCTCCGATCGCGCGTCCGAGCAGTTGATTGATTCGAAGTTGCTGGCCCGCCGTTCCTCCTGAAATCTGTAAGATCTTCGTCTTGAGCAGGTCCAATTCTTCTTCGAGGCCAATCTTGACCCGAACCCCCTGTGGAGTCGCCCAATGCGGGCGTTGGACGGAATAATCAAAAGACAAGGCAGTCTCTCTCGGCTCACGATACGGCCCCATCACCTTCAGGATGGTATACGGTTCAGCCATTACGACTGCGCCCTTTCCCGGACGACGTTGTTGGGCGGGGTCCTGGATTGAATTTGTACCAGGTCGAGACTCCCCGTGCCCAGAACCGGGCCCGTCCATTTTTGAAAACCATCCCGCATGGTCACAAGGGTCGTATAGCCTTCCCGGCTCAGGAAATCACAAGCGAGCCGGCTTCGTTCACCTTGGGCACAATACACTAAAATAGTTTTTGTCTCCTTGGGGATTTCGGCCTGAAAACGCGTTTCCAGGTGTTCGAACGGAATATGTTTGGCCCCAGGCACGTGATTTGCGAGAAATTCTTTTTGGCTCCGAACGTCCACGACGACCAAGTCTGAACCTGTCCCCGCAGCATGGTCCTCCATCATTTGCCGTACTTCATCCGCACTTGCCTGGTGATACAGATTCCCCGTCCGAACCAGGGTGCCGTCAAGTTCTTTGCCCGATGCCAACTGGGCGAGCTGCAATCGCAGGATTGCGAGCGCTTCGGACTGTTGCCGGGCCGTCTCCCTCAACTCGTTCTGGCCGTCATACTGTTGACGCGTGACATCTTTGACTTTTTGCGTCAGCGACTTGAGGCGCCACCAGACCAAGGCCATCCCGCCGGCCACGATTCCGATTCCGATGACAATCAGAAAAGTCATCGGATCAGGTTCCCGATGCCGTAAGGAACGGACAAGGATTCCGGCGTGAATTTGGGGAAATTTTGACCGCGGTCCATCAAGACATGAAGCAATGGATGGTCGGGGCGAGAGGATTTGAACCTCCGACCCCCGCGTCCCGAACGCGGTGCGCTACCGGTCTGCGCTACGCCCCGACGACCTTGCTTCTGTTTCCTATTTCCGGACAAGTGGCTCACAGGATAATCCATGCGCCTCGGCGACAGCCGGATAGGTGATCGCCCCATGACGAATATTTACGCCTCGGGCAATACCCGGATCAGCCCGGAGAGATGCTTCGATTCCCACGTTGGCCAACCGGACTATAAAAGGTAGAGTTGCGTGGGTCAAGGCATAGGTTGAAGTTTGTGGCACAATACCGGGAATATTTGTCACGCCATAGTGCCGGACTCCATCCACTTCGAAAATGGGATCGGCATGCGTTGTCGGCCTCGTGGTTTCAATACATCCTCCCTGGTCAACCGCAATATCCATGATTAACGTGCCTTTTTTCATCGTCGCCACCATGGACCGGGAAACCAGAACCGGGCTTTTCGCACCTTTGATCATGACGGCGCCAATCAACAAATCCGCGCTATTCACGGTCTCTGCAATCGTGAGTCTTTGAGAGACCAAGGTCGTCAGGCTGTTCCCGAAGCGCTCCTGTAACCCTTGCAGTTGATTGATATCATTGCCGATGACGGTGACTCGCGCCCCGATCCCAAGTGCGACTCCCACGGCGGCCGAGCTCACTCCGCCGGCCCCGAGAATCACGACGTGTCCCCGGGGCACCCCCGGGACGCCGCCCAGGAGAATCCCCTTGCCGCCGTGCGTCTGCTCCAGAAAATGAGCACCGATTTGAATCGCCAATTTCCCGGCAATTTGACTCATGGGCTGCAACATCGGCAGATGCCCCCATTCATTTTCCGTTGTTTCATACGCAATGGCCGTACTCCCCGATTGCATCAAGGCCTCGGTCAGAGACTTGGAAGAAGCCAAATGAAGAAACGTGAACAACGTGTGGCGGGGCTGCAAGTACGCAACCTCCGTTATAAGCGGATCTTTGACTTTCAGGACCAAATCGGCCCGGTCGAAGATCTCTTCTTCCGACGAGGCGATTCGAGCTCCCACGGCATGATACAAGTCATCAGGAAAATCCACTCCCTGCCCAGCATGAGTCTCGACCCACACCTCATGGCCGTTCCGGACGAGTTCGTCCACACCCTCCGGGGTTAAGGCGACCCGAAATTCATGGTCTTTGCGTTCTTTGGGAATTCCGATCTTCATCTCGATTCAGCGGCGGTTGTTGATACGAAAATATCCAATGCACCCCGAACAATCATTCCTGCGAAAGCAGGCATCCAGGGTCTTTCCCGTCTATCCTCCATTCGTGCAACTCCACCATCCATTAGGGACGGCACGCAGGCCGTCCCCTACGGAATCATGGATTATTCTGGTAGGGACAGGCCTATGTGCCTGCCCTTTTCACCTCTCCGTTCTCGCATAATACTGGACACGGGAAAGAATCCTCCTGTACTATTTTTTTTTGTGCTTCGCAACGAAATCTGCTAAGAAACGCAATCATGAGTGGATTCAAGCATCATATTTTCATTTGCATTAATCAACGGCCCAAGGGCGACCCGAGAGGGTGCTGTGCCGATAACCGGTCCGCGGAACTTCACGCATTCTTCAAAGAGGAAGTCCAGCGGCTTGGGCTCAAAGGCATTGTCCGTGCCAATAAGGCAGGGTGTTTGGATCATTGTGAATATGGTCCCAGCGTCGTCATTTATCCGGAAGGCGTCTGGTATTGGGTCGGGAACGAGGCCGACGTCACTGAAATCATGGAACGGCACGTGGTCAAGGGTGAATTGGTTGAACGCCTGCTAATGCCGGGGCATGACGTTCCTCCGCAACAGCTCGAATCTCGCGCCACCCTGATTTCCCCTTAGACGTTCAACCCCATGGCGTGACAAGCAAGCATACTCGACCTCAACCCCAGCGATCAAAGCACACAAGCCCCACATGTCGGCAAACGAAGCCAAATGGAAAGCGAATCAGGAAAAAGTCGCGTTCCTCAAACAGTTTCCCGGATTACTTCGGACCTGGGATGAGGTGGCCGGCCACACCGTCACGTCCGTGACCTCGATTGAACAAAGCGACGCAAAAGTACTCATGCTGGATAACGGTTCTTTTGCCATTGTACCACCTCTTGCGCCGGAACCTCGGCAACTCCGGGATGGGATCACTGCCGCGGCAGCCCGTCTCCGCACCCTCTACCCCGACGCCTATCGCAAATATGAAGCGCTTGCCCAACGTGACAGGGAAGCGACCCGGACGGCACGAATGGAAAACATCCTCGGGGCCATTCACAATAACCTGGAAGCCATCCCCGAGTTAAAAGACCGTATTCGGTCGCTCGTCAAAAAGTGGAATTCTTAACATGCGGCGCCCCGAAAATATGCTGGATATGTTCTCCGGGGGGCTCTTTGAAGGAGTAAAACCCATGATGGTAACGCGGGATCATTTGGTTCGTCATCCGGAGCGCTGCACGCATAAGGCCGTGTGTATTCCTGTCTGTCCCACCGGGGCATGGTTATCGACCCCTCCCTATAAATTCGACGAATCGCGGTGTATGGAAACGTGTCGGATGTGCCTCGATGCCTGTCCTTCACAAGCCATTTACGCGGTTTTTCGAAAAGGCGAAAAACTGCTCGTTCCCCAACCCGAGTAATCGACGTTATCCGATTGTCTTGCGGAGGTGTCCCCAATAGGCCGTGCCCATGGTTCGGCTGCCGCCGGTCAGTGTCGAGGCCGCCATAATCCGGTAGACCTCGAACCGTGTAATCTTCAATGGTTGGGCGGGGTCCAGGAGATTGTCGCACGTGGTCAGGCGATGCAGCGTTTTCAAGGCGATGAGAATCGGCCACATACAGGCTAGGCGAAGACGAACGTCGCGTTGCGGAATAGACGTGGCGTAGAGCCATCCCTGATCCAAATGTGCGAGGGCGGTCTTCACCAACGTGTGCAGGACGGGGCTGAAACCGGCCATCGTGCGCTTATCCAGTAGGTCGCGAGGTTCCAAGCCTGCCTGCCCCAACAACTCCAAGGGAATGTAACAGCGCCCGCGGCGCAGGTCCTTGGACAGATCTTTCAAAATGTTGGTCAATTGGAGCCCTTTGCCGAACCGGATGCCCGTGCGAATTTTGGATTCCCTGTCCCAGGTCCGGCGTATGCGCGGTAAATGGGCATACATGATATTGGTCCAAAACTCCCCGACGCAGCCCGCGATCTTATACGTATAAAGGTCTAGATCCTCCAACGAAGAAAGCGCGGCCAGTTCAGCTTCGGATTCCCCGGGGAAACGATCCAGATCCATTTCCATGCCACTGATAAGAATCGGTAAAACCTGACGGATCTCTGCCTGATCGTCAGGTGCCAGGGTTTCGTACACCTCGAAACAGCGATCCAGGTGTTCGAGTAACGTGCGTTCACCGGGATGCCCCTGTTGAGAGGCCGTCATGGCCTGAATGGCCTTGATTTCTTCCCGATTGCCGCATGTCTGAACGAATTGGAGCTTGAGCTGCCGCAACAACGTTGCCCTGGTGCCCCGATCCATCCGGCCCGCATCCGCAATCGTATCGGCCGCGCGCGCGAACAGATACGCCAACCCCACCTGTTTGGCCACGCTCCCCGGCAATACGGCCAGGGTCAGATAAAATGAACGCGAAACCTGCTTTAAAACGTCATGCAGTAAATACCGCTCGACGTGTTTCGCACTCATCATCGACTCTCCGGCCGAACCTCGAGGCGCCCTTCCATCCCCTCTTCGCGATGGCTGGGGAAGAACAGCAATTGTTTATCGCAATAAAAAGTGTAGGTTCCCGAAGTCTGCACCGAAAACCTGATCGTGACGCTATCTCCGGCATCCACGCTGACGTCATGCTGCAAAGCCACGTCCGGATAATCAAGGACGAAATTGTGAGGGGTCAGAAAACTCTGGTTTTCAAATCGAAACTCGATGGGCAGGCCCGCCTGAACGCTGATATGCGGCGGCGTATACGCGTAACTGTCCAAGACGATCAAGGCCCGTTGTATGCCATCGGCATCCGGCTGGAGCACCAGCACCTCCTGTTCGTCCTCCCCGAGCGCGATCCCCGAAGACAAAACCAGCGCACCTGCACACATCAGCACGGCTAACCAACATTTATGTCCCATCAGTTCTCCCTTCATGTTTCCCTCAATCGTGAACAATTCCCGTCTTCTTTTTTTGTCATTCCCGACATCCTTAATCGGGAATCCAGGGTCTTTTTCCCCCTCACCCCTACCCTCTCCCACATCGGGGAGAGGGCGTAGTAGCTTCTCGCCTTGACTCACAAAAAAATGATATTACTATACCATGATAGAATATAGACGGGACTTTCGAGGGTTTCAAGAAAAGTCCTGACCGTGTCACCAACGGCCCGTTGCGGCGTTGCATCAAACAGAATTCGTCACACATCACTCATCGGAAAGCCTGGTGTTGCTACAGAGGAGGAACGCATGAAAAAGATGAAAGGCATCGGCCTGCTGCTGTTGGCCAATATTCTGATCTTCATCACCCTTTCGATCACCTTCACGATTCTCTCGGAATTCGTCCTTCCCGCGTTCGGGATTGACCTCCGCGGATCGTTCGTTCATCAGGACCTCTTGTGGGCCTTTGTTCTTGGATTCGGCGGAGCCTTTCTCAGCCTGGCGTTTTCCAAGAAAATGGCGCGAATGATGTTGAATTGCAGGCAGATCACCCAACCGCAGCACCCCGCCGAATTGCTCGTGTATGAGACGGTACGGAAAATCGCCAATCGGCTGGACATTAAAATGCCGGAAGTCTGGCTGTACGACTCGCCGGACCCCAATGCCTTTGCCACGGGGCCGTCGAAGAACAACTCGATGGTTGCCGTGTCAACCGGCTTATTGAACAACCTGAACGAAGATGAAGTGCGGGCCGTGCTGGCGCATGAAATGGGTCACGTCTATAACGGCGATATGTTCACGACGACGATCCTCGCCGGCTTGATGAATACCTTCGTCTATTTTATCAGCCGCATCGTGTACCGCCAGGTGGCCGAACGCAATCCCATGCTGGGCATCGGCGTCTACTTTTTTCTCCAGATCGTCTTGTCGATCCTCGCGATGATTCCCATCAGTTGGTGGTCACGACGCAGGGAATTCTCCGCCGATACATTTGCAGCCAATACGGTCGGCAAGGAACACATGATTTCGGCGCTGCAAGCGATCGACCGATGGGTCAAGGGGGTCGAACACCAGTATCAGACGGAGGATGCCCTGGCGACCATGAAAATCTCAGGGCAGTCTCGAAGTTTCATGCAGATCTTCTCGACGCATCCGCCGATCGAAGATCGGGTTTCAGCCTTGCAGAAGCTGTAACTTGTGTCATTCATTCGTTGACAGTGAGGCAGGCCGGGTTTTAGCAAGCGTAACCCGACAGGGGGAGCTTACGATGAGGGTGAGGATGGCAGGATGGCCCTTACAACGCCTTGACCAGCGCAACGATCAGCCCGCCCTGAGCAATCATGGCCATCACCATCCATTTCAACAAGTCGCTCTTGACGGTTTCGATCTTTACCTCAAGATCAGCCTTGACAGCCAGGATGTCGCCCTTGACAGATTCGAGCTTGGCTTCCAGTTCGCCTTTGACAGCCAGGATGTCGGCCTTGGTGGCCAGATTGGCGTTGAGCAACTGGACCTGCTCATTCGCAAGGGCCTCAGCTTGTTTCTCTGTAAAGCCGCTGGCCGTCAGATTTTTGACAAATCGGTGAGTATCAAAAGCAATCGCTTCGCTCATGAGACGATTATAAGTAACAGGGTCCCTGCATGCAAGACTTCGTATGCGCGTAAGGCATGTCCCTGCCCCCCCCTCACCCCAGCCCTCTCCCACGTTGGGGAGAGGGTGTTATAAGACCTGGGAGCGCGCGTCGACAAAGGCCAAATACAAAGACCCTGGATTCCCGATTGAAAATGTCGGGAATGACCTATAGAGGAAGGGGGGGCGGGATAGTGGGAAAAAGCGGGATACGATGCCCAGCTACGAATGCGTCTGCCCCAGGTCAAGGCCGGACCCAGGGACTCTTCGCGATCAGATACCCAACCGTCGCGCCCAGTAGACCGCCGAGACACCAGCCCGCGAGTACGTCCGTCGGGTAATGGGCCCCGAGGTAGACCCGGGAGAGGCCCCCAAGCGCCACAAGGATCCCCAGAGGCCAGCGGGTCCTGGGGAACAGCACTCCAAGCAACGCCGCGGCGGCCGCCGCATTCACGGCATGATTGGAAGGCAGGCTGAACAGTTTCCAGCATCCGGCCAGTTCATTGACGTCCTGCAGAACGTGGCACGGCCGCGGACGGGCGATCCAGGACTTGATTTGCGTCCCGATGAAATCCCCCACCCCGATCGAGACGCCCAGGGCCACCGTGACCAGGACGC
>JAHRAK010000089.1 GCA_020027535.1 Nitrospirales bacterium | reverse complement strand
TTTTCTGCGGCGACCACCTTGTCTCAAGATTTTGGATTCAGCGCCTGGCAAGAACAGGATTGGGTCGTCTTCTTCTCCCATCCCGCGGATTTTACGCCCGTGAGCACCACGGAATTGGTGGAATTTGCCCGCCGTCACGACGACTTCAAGAAGAGAGGCGTCAAGTTGCTCGGAGTCAGTGTGGACAGCATCCATGCCCATCTGGCCTGGCTTGCGAATATCAAGGAGAAACTGGGCGTGACGATTCCCTACCCCCTGGTGGCGGATGTTGATATGCAGGTGGTCCGGCTCTACGGCATGATCCATCCCGGGGCCAGTGCGACCGCAACGGTCCGTGCCTTGTTTGTGATTGATCCCAAACGCGTGATCCAGGCTTTGATCTACTACCCGTTGAACGCCGGGCGGAACGTGGACGAAGTCCTCCGGTTGATCACGGCCCTCCAAACGGCCGACACCTTTTCCTGCGCGATCCCTGTCAATTGGCAAGAGGGTGAAAAAGTGGTCGTGTCGCCGCCCAGAACGGTTGAGGAAGTCGAGGAACGGCTCAGCCATTCCGACCGGGAAGTCAAAGACTTTTACCTCACCTTGAAAGATCCGAAGCCGCAAGCCTGAGGCCGGGTCGTCCTCGACTCCTGCAATCGGTCATTCCCGACATTTGTAATCGGGAATCCAGGGTCTTTTCTTTGTTTTTTGCCTTCGTAGCCGTGCGATTCCTACGGGACGGCACGGGGGCCATCCCCTACGGGGCAATGATGTCTTCCTCATGTAGGGACAACCCCCTGTGGTTGTCCGACGCTTAATGGTCATACCAACGTCCAGGTGGTTCGTGAGCCTTCTCTGCGTGGTTGCCTGGGTTGTGGGGTCGGCCATGTCCTGGGGTGTCTGCCGGGTCGAAGAGGGTGCGGACCCCCGGGTGATGGTTCGCCAGTTGGAAGGAACCTGCAGCGACGAGGACCGGCACGCGCTGGCCGTTTCGGCGGACGAGGTGCTGGCGGCCTTGCAGCAGGGCAGGGGGGTGGCGTTGAAAGGGGTCGCGCTCGCGGGCGACCTGCCCTTGGACCGGTTGAGGCTTCAGCCTTTTGAACCCGAATTGGTCCGGCACGCGGCGATCACCGAACGTATCGAAGCCGAGCGGGTGTCCGCGGTCCGCGTCATTGACGGGCCTTTCATTCTTGAAGACGTGGAGGTGCAGGGCATTCTTGCGACGAATCTCATCGAGCCCGGGTACGTGGTGGTCCGCGGGCCGGTGAGCCTGCAGGGCAGCACTATCCGGCGGTCCATGGACTTGTCCCGGATGGTCTTCCTGGATCGAGCCGATTTTTCCGACATGCACATCGGCCATGAGGGATTTTTCATTCGAGCCATGTTTGCCAAGGATGCCGATTTTACCCGGACGTCGTTCGGCACCCATTCCCGGTTTCATCAGGCTCGGTTTCTGGGGAAGGCTGCGTTTACGGGCGCGCGGTTTCACGGCCTCGCGGAATTCCTGGAAGTCTCCTTTGCAGAGGACGCCGGGTTTGCGCGCACCCGGTTTCTTCAGGGGACGGGCTTTTCCGGGAGCCGGTTTCACAAAACACTGGATGCGTCCGAGGCCAGGTTTGACCGTGAAGTGTATTTTCGGTTTACCGAGTATCAGGGCAAGGCGGATTTCCACCGGGCCCTGTTTCGGAACACGGCGGACTTTACGGAAGCCCGGTTTCGAGGAGCCGTTGATTTTCGAGAGGCGGTCTTCGAATACCCTCACCTGGTTTCCGGTGTCGATCTTCCCGATGGGGTTGGCGAGGGAGGAACGAGCGAACGGGACCGC
Organism: Nitrospirales bacterium; assembly: GCA_020027535.1. Lineage (GTDB taxonomy): Bacteria > Nitrospirota > Nitrospiria > Nitrospirales > UBA8639 > Bin75. The sequence continues at coordinate 2,917 of JAHRAK010000089.1, read as the reverse complement.
GATTTCCTCCTTTTGTTCTTCATTCTGGCTCTCCTGGGGTTGGTGCTGCTGGCGGTGTGGAAGAAAAAATCCCGGTGAGAGGACAGGCACGCAGGCCTGTCCCTGCACAATACCAAAGACACAATATATAGAAGTTTCTATTGCCTCTCTCCACTAAAAGTGGTATACCAAATGTGACAACCTTGCGCGGTTCTTATTGTCTTTTCCTCCCCTTTGTAAGGGGAGGTTAGGAGGGGTAGAACCATCCGCACATAAAGCACGGGGTTTCGCCATCCTAGCCGAAATCTCTACCTCCCCTCATCCCTCCTTACAAAGGAGGGGAACAGAAGTTGCCGGTGGTGTCATGGAACAGGTCGAAACCGCATACGAGGTGAAGCTTGAGGCCTTCAGTGGCCCTCTCGACCTCTTGCTCCATCTCATTCGCAAGCATGAAATCAATATCTACGATATCCCTATTGCTCTGATCACCCGGCAATATCTCGAGTACCTTCACATCATGAAGGAACTCAATCTCTCTTTTGCTGGCGACTTTTTGGTGATGGCCTCGACCCTGATTCATATCAAATCTCGAATGCTGCTCCTGCAGGAACCGGGACCGGAGCCAGGAGACGAGGAGGGCGAAGATCCCCGGAGTGAGTTGGTGCGTCGGCTCGTCGAGTACCAGCAGTTCAAGGAAGTCGCCGGGCGACTGTCCGATCAGGAAAGACTGTGGCGGCAGATGTTCCAACGGGAGCCCGAACAGAGCCCGCCGCTCCGGGAAGTGTTTTCCGACGACGTGCAGGTCTTTGATCTCCTGAGTGCCTTGCAGGAAGTCCTGGCGCAGACCGACGCGTCCCCGGGGATCGAGTTCACATCGGATACCATGACGGTTCAGGACCGTATCAACAGCGTGATCGAACGGCTGGAAGAGACCCCGACCCTTAGCTTTGCCGCGTTGTTTGAAGGTGCGACCGATCGGTTAGTGGTGATCGTCACTTTTTTGGCGTTATTGGAACTCGTGCGGATGAAACTGGTCCGTATGACGCAAGTGAATTTCGGGGGTCCTATTCGGATTGCCCGCACGTTTCTCGCGTGGCAGCCCGCAGATGACGGTATACCGCCCCAGGCAACGAACAATGATGACCACAATGGAGGCTTCAATGGAAATGGAATCCTCTGACAAGACATGCATGCCTGCCCTGAGCCCAGTCGAAGGGATCGAGGCCCTGGAATCGGCCCAGGACCATTCCCCCTCGTCCATGGCCGGGGACTCTCCTGATGAGCGTTCAGCGGGTGAAGGCGCGGGCCTCGCCGACGCATTGAGTGAGCAGGAACTCAAGGGGATCATCGAAGCCCTGTTGTTCGTGTCCCGTGAGCCTCTTCTCCTCGACAAAGTCACCACGGTGTTGGCGGGACCGCCCAAGGTGGCGGTGTATAATGCCGTGAAGGCCCTTCAGCACGATTATGACCAGGAATGCCGTGGTCTCCAGATTGTCGAGTTGGCCGGTGGCTACGTCATGATCACGCGGCCCGATTGCGCCCCGTGGATCACCATGCTCAATAAGGTCAAAGCGTCAGCCAAAGTGTCCCGGTCCGCCTTGGAGACCTTGGCGATCATTGCCTATAAACAACCGACCATGCGTGCGGAGATCGAACAGATTCGCGGGGTCGAAACGTCAAGCGTGTTGCGGACGTTGCTCGACCAAAAACTCATCCGCATCGTCGGGCGAAAAGACATTCCCGGCCGTCCGATCCTGTATGGCACGTCCAAGACCTTCCTGCAAAAATTCGGGCTACGGGATCTTCGGGATTTGCCACCCCTTCGTGACTTCGCCGCACTGGGGCAGGGAGAGAATCCCGAACTCTTCGAAGAAGAATCGGATGGCCATCATCAAACCGGTGCCGAACCGGTCGTCCAGGAGCCCGCCCGGGAGTATCCCGAACCCGTCGCCACGTAGGGGCGGACCTGCGTGTCAGCCTTGCTTCCGTCGCCTGAGGCGAATCCTTTCTCTTTCCAAACCATCGACGTTCTCGATATAGTTCCCTCTACGCTTGCGTGAAGAACGCGCTCTTCCCGAATTTTTTCCCTCTCCTTTGTAAGGGGAGGCTAGGTGGGGTAGAACCAAACGTCCATGAAGCATGAGAGACGTCTTGGGCATAGCCTCTACCTCCCCTCACCCCTCCTTACAAAGGAGGGGAAAAGATAAGGTGCAATTGTCAACGAATGAGTGAACACATACAAGGCAAACGTATGGATCTCGTGCTTCCCGCTAAACGTTCAGGCATTGGAACGGATCTCAGGCGCCTCCTTGACCCGACAAAGGTCAAGGATGACGTGTCCACCTTACGTGCGTATGCGGTCGATGCCAGCATCTATCGCCTGACGCCACAAGTGGTGGTGCTCCCGGAACGTGAAACGGATATCGACCTGGTGATGGATTATGCCGTGTCCCGGGGTATCCCTCTGACCGCGCGTGCCGCCGGGACCAATCTCACGGGGTCGGCCATCGGGTCGGGCATCATTCTGGACGTGTCGCGTCTCAATCGGATTCTCGAAGTGAACCCCGAGGAGAAATGGGCGCGCGTGCAACCCGGGATTGTGCTCAACGAGTTGAATGTCCAACTGGCCTCCACCGGCCTCATATTCGGTCCCGATCCGTCCAGCGGCGAGATGTGCAAGTTGGGAGGGATGTTGGCCAACAATTCGTCTGGGCCGCACACGCTACGGTACGGGTCCGTCAAAGACAATGTGATGGCCATGCGAGTCAGGCTTGAATCGGAGGGGTGGCTCACCGCCGGCCGTGAGCCCGTGGACGGGGCAGGCTTCCCGCGGATACTCGCGGATTTTCAGGGGTTGCACAGGGTCTTCGACCTTGTGCGGGACAACCTGGATCTCATTCAATCCAAGCGCCCGCACGTCAGTAAAAACAGCGCGGGG
>JAHRAK010000051.1 GCA_020027535.1 Nitrospirales bacterium | reverse complement strand
CGGTCTTCCCTACGTTCGTATCCGTTCCGGTAATGAAGACTCCTTTCGGTCGTTGCAGCGGTTGGTCGAACATGTCTCTACCAGATCCGGTTGTCCATATTGTACACTTGACCGGAGATACCCCGAGTCGTGGTCAAGCGGTAGATGAAATCAGTGACATCATCGAGCGCGGGGGGGCGTCCCAGTACGTGGGCGTGACGTTGGTCCGGACCGGGAAACGCGTCTCCGGCCAGGGGCGATCGATGCCAACCCGGAAAGATGGCGTTGACGCGGACGTTGGCATCGCCGAATTCCCGAGCCGCCGATTTGACCAACCCCAAGGTTCCGGCTTTACAAGCCGCATAGGCTGCCTGACCCGTCCCACCCCGGGCGCTGCTTAGGGAACTCATGACGGTGACGGCACCTCCACGTTGTTCGGAAAAAAGCCGCAGCCCTCTTTGAAGACACAGAAACAGGCCGGTGAGGTTGGTGTGCAGCATCTGTTCCCACTCGGATGGCGTGACGCGGACGGTGAGGCGATTGACGGTTGTGCCCACTGACCACACAAGCGCATCGAACTCGGGCCAGACGGTTTGAGCCTGATCAAAGAGGGCGTGAATTTGACGCGAGTCACTCATGTCCGCGTGAAAGGATCTACCCTCTCGACCAAGTTGTTCGATTTTTTGAAGAACGGCAGCGGCTGAGTCGTGATTGGCGTGATAATGGACGCCGACGTTCCATCCATGTTGTGCGAATCGAAGACACACCGCGGAACCGATGACCCCGGAGCCTCCGAGGACGAGCACCGCCGGCATAGAAGGGCCGTTGGAGCCTTGACCATGATGAAATGCTTGCTTGGGTGCCGCGGGCATGCTGGAGCGATTATCCCGAATGCAATACGGCAAGGCAAACCCAAAGATTATTGTCGCGGTTCGCTGGGGCGTGGCGTAAAGCGCGCAGGTCGGATTAGCAAAGCGTAATCCGACAGAATTCAGGGTTGTCGGGTTACGCCTCTGTCTTGCCGTGTCATGGGGGCTATGGTACGGTGAAAAGAGAGTTGAGCCTTCGTGTGAAAACGGAAAAGCGGGAGGAATCGTGGTCGGTACCGGGTTGAAAGCGCTGGTGGTCTTAGGCCTTGTCGTGGGCTGGAGCAGTCACGGGTTTGGGCAGGTCACGCCAATCGTGCTCCATGATGCGGGCGTCTATTTTCCCGATCAAACGGGAAATGAGTGGACGTATCAGGGCCGTATAACCGAAGGAGTCGTCAATCAGATCGAGGATAAAACGTTTGTGAACGTCTCGAAGGTCACGGGAAGAGAAAAAAAGGACGGTGTCATGGTCACGGTGTTTCACGATACCAATCCCGGAGACCAAGGGCCGACCGACAGTTATTATCTTCGTGATGCCGCAGGGATTCGTTATTACGGGTCCAAACCCGGGACGATCCTGGAACAGCAGTTGATTCCCTATCAAATTGTGCGGTTTCCTCTTGAAATGCCAAGTTCCTTTCATCAATTGGATCGAAAAACCCTCAACCTTGGCTTGGATCTCGATCGTGATGGACAGGCGGAAACCGTGGATATCCGGGCTACGGTGAGGATCGATGGTCAGGAAGCCGTGACCGTGCCCTTAGGGACGTATGAAAAGGCGATTCGCATGGAAGCGCACATGGAGTTGTTGGTGCGGTTATCCGGGGACGGCACACGGATTTCCGGATTCGACACCATGACGCTGTGGTTGGTGAAAGGCGTGGGACTGGTCAAGTATATCGAGCGTCAGATGGTTCCGATGGTCGGTGCCGGAAAGGACCGGTTGATTGAAATTGCCGAGGAATTGGAAGAAGCCAGGTTACAGGGGGGTACGGTCCTGCTCAGTCGGCGCAAACCCTCGACGCATGGTGTTCTCGCAAGTCAGCCGTTGAACCATGAATTGTTCCAGATACCCGTCCCCTCCAGCCTTGGTGCCCACCCCTGACAGGCGATGGCCGCCAAAGGGTTGCCGTCCGACCAGCGATCCGGTAGTGGGGCGATTAATATAAAAATTCCCGACGTCGAAGGTTCCGCGAGCCTGGTGAATGTTGGAGGGGCTTCGAGAGTACATCCCGCCGGTCAGCGCGAAATCCGATTGCATGGCGACGTGCAAGGCTTCCGTGAACGTTGAGCAACGCAACACTGCGACCACCGGACCGAATATTTCTTCCCGTGCCAGTCGATGATGCGATTGAATCCCGGTCACGATGACCGGGCCCTGGAACCAACCCTCACCGGTCATCTTTCGGTCCAGCAGTACCGTCCCTTCTTGTTGGGCGATATCGACGTATGCCCGAACTTTCCGGAGGGCGTGTTCGTCGATCATCGGTCCCATGTGATGGGCCGGATTCTCCGGCGGACCAACGTGTACGCTTTGCGCGGCTTGCCTCAAACGTTCGACAAACTCTTCATACACCGGTTCGAGCACGATGGCCCGAGAACAGGCTGAGCACTTTTGTCCCTGATAACCGGTGAAAGAGGACAGCACCCCATTCACGGCTTCATCGAGATCCGCGGTTTCATCGACGATGATGGCGTTTTTCCCACCCATTTCCGCAATAACACGTTTCACGTGAGATTGGCCGGGAGACACCTGTGCGGCCTGTTGGATAATTTGAAGCCCGGCTTCTTTTGACCCGGTGAAGGCGATCACGTGAATCCGGGGATGGGCGACGAGCGCTTTCCCGATTTCAGGTCCGCCGGGGAGAAGAGACAGGACGCCCTCAGGGAGCCCGGCTTCCTTATAGAGGGCAAACAAATGATAGCCCATCATCGGCGAGCGTTCCGAAGGCTTGAACAAAACGGTATTACCCGTCACCAAGGCCGCCGAGACCATTCCCGTTGGAATGGCCAATGAAAAATTCCACGGGGAAATGACCACGGCCGTTCCGCGCGGCAGCCATTCGAGGTGATTCAATTCACCCGGTTCACGTCCCAGAAGTTGCGGACGCCCCAGGTGCCGCATGTGGCGGGCGTAGAATTCGAGAAAGTCAATGGCTTCGGCCACGTCGGCGTCCGCTTCTCTCCAGGGTTTTCCCGTTTCAAGAATTTCCCATGCGGCCAAGTCAAACCGGCGTTGTCTCATGAGTTCCGCCACGCGACGGAGATAATCGGCGCGTGCCCCGGCCGGCGTGGTGCGCCAGGCTTGAAATGCTTCACGTGCGGCTTGAATGACCGGTTCCAATTCACCGGAGGAATAACAAGGAACGCGGGCAATGACCTCGTCCGTCCGGCTGGGATTGGTCGAAACCAGTTCGTCTTTCAACTGCCCAACCGTAGACGGCACCGGGAAGGAAGGTGACTGCCCCAGTTGTCGTTTGACCCGTTCAATAGCTTGAGTCATCGCGTGACGCGAAACGTCACGTGAGAAATCCGTGTGTGGTTCATTATGAAAATGTGGGCGTGCGTCCGGTTGAGAGGCAGGAGCCTCTTGGACAACCGTTGTCTCCGGCGGGGCGAGTAACACCTCAAGAGGCGTTTCCTGCTTTCGTTGTTGTGAGAGGAAGGATTCGTTGGAGGTGTTTTCCAACAACCGTCGAACGAGATAGGCCATGCCGGGAAGGAGTTTTCCGACCGGCGTGTACACTCTCACGCGACGCCCATATTGTACAATGGCGCGTTGCAACGAATCGGCCATGCCATACAGCGACTGGTATTCGCAGGTCTCCGGGGAGAGATCTTGGGATTGGGCTACGGCCTCGGCATGGGCCAGACTTCGCACATTATGAGTGCCAAAGGCCGGACGGAGCAGTGAGGAATGGGCCAGCAACTTTTTGCTGAGATACTCAAAGTTGGCGTCCGTCTCGGTTTTCCGTCTCAACACGGGGATGGGCCAGCCACGTTGCGTGTTGTGAATGTTTTCCGCATCCCAATACGCGCCTTTGACCAACCGAATGGTGATGGGTGAGTTGCGCTGTCGGGCCCAATCCACCAGGCGGTCCAGGGTGCGGTCGGCATCCCGCAGATAGGCCTGGAGGGCAATGCCCGCCCAGGGGTAGTCCCGATACGCGGGTTCGGAGAAAATCCGCATGAAAATTTCATGGGTCAAATCCTTGAGTTCATAGTATTCCATGTCAAAAGTGAGAGACGCCGGCAGTTGTAACGCCACATTCAGAATAGGCCGAAGTCGTGAAGCCACACCCTCAAAACTTCTCTCGGGATCAGCCGGATCCAGCTGTGAATACAGAGCGGAAATTTTTACCGACAGGTTGACGCGCGGAATCAATCCAAGGTGATCACATTCGAGCAACGGCCGTCCGGGCCACCCTTGGGCCTGTTCATGATACCCGCGAAGGGCATCCAAACACCGGTCTCGATACTCATCGGCTTCCGCTTCGCTGACGGTCGTCTCACCCAACAGATCAACCGATGCACAGCGTTCCGCTCGCCACAGGTGTTTCAGGACCGGCATCGCGCCGTGTATGGAGTCTCCGGCGATAAACGTATAGGCCATGCGCGTGAATTGCCGGCGCAGCACGAGGGCTCCGACGTGGGTGCCGATCCAGGTGGCGGGAAGTTTCTGCAGAGACCACTTGAGGGATTGGGGAAGAATGGGAGTGTGACTGAAGTATTCGGCAAGGAGTCGAGTAAATTGTTCATCCGTTTTGAGGGTAGGGAGCACGTCCACAAAGCGGAAGAGTTGAACTTTGAAATCCTCATCCTGCATGCCCCAGTCCATGAGGAGGTCATTCCACCAGCGCTGACTCAGGACCGCCGGGGTGCCGGCCTTACAGTGCTCGGCCAACGTGCGGCCGATGCGTTGGATGGATGCTTCGAGGAGGTCTTCCGCGTGCATGGCAGCCTTCCACCTTCATTGTACTCCTTTCCCGACCAGTCAGGTAGGACGGATTTACTGTTCCCGGCAAGGTTTTACTCGGCGGCCGGTGATGCTGCCATTGGGGCCCAGGTTATTGACAAAGGTGCCTGAGAGGAGTTGATCTTTTTCACTCAGCAGAAGGCTTTCTTCTTGCACGATTCCTCGTGGAAATTCCCATCGGATGTAGACGGTATCCCCTTGGACCCGGATCGTGGCCGGTTGGGGATCCATCCGGTGGTATTGTGATGGAGGAGGGTAGACCATGACCGTTTTATGGTCGCCATGGTTCTGATGATTATGAATGAGCCATTGCCACGTCCCACACAGTCGTCGGAGCCCTTTTTCGTTTTTTTGATCGTTGTTCCATTGTTGGATCGCCTGCCACTTGGTCCATGCTTGCTGCTCGTTCCTGACGTGTAATTGCAGAAGGTTGGCCCGGACGTATGCCGTGGTCATCGGCAGAAAAGACTGCCGGAGAAATCGATTGATCGACGGAGCAGGGTCATCCCGAAGTGGCTTCTTGTGACTGCCGGCCTGATCAGGCTGGCGATCCCAGAATTTCCGTAATCGTTTCCGCACTCCTGCCGCGCCTTCGTTTTGTGCCAGAGTCAGCCAACTGTTTGGCGTACCGATCCAGTCCGGATACTGTTCATGAAGGAATTGCGTGAATAAAGAGTAGTGTGGAGAGAGTGGTGGCGTGGTGGGTTCCGTAGGCTGCAATTGTGCAATGGTCCTGACCAGGGCCAGGATATCAGGCAGGTCCGGTTGGAATTGCTTGAGCCACTCGAGTTGTTGTTGTCGGCTGTCGAGAATCGAATGCATCATGGGCGTCTTCCCCTGATCGAAAGCGGTCAGGAGGTCGTTTGTGAGGTGCCATATGGTGAGATTCGCCATGAAAGGCGGCAGGTGTTGCGTGAGTCCATTCGGGAGGGCTGGTTGGGTCCGTCTGCGTTGTCGCAGCTCTTTGGGCAATTCGAGGGAGGATCCGAACGTTTTCAGGAAAAAGACAGTGGCGTCTTTATCAGAAACAATGCCGTGTGCTTGAGAACCTGTTTCCCGCAGGAGATCTGCAAAATCAGTGTCCTTTGCCGAAAGAACGTGCGGCCATACCAGGAAAGCCGCGAGGATGAGAACCGTAACCCCTATGGACGCATAACGGCTCCAGCAGGACGATTTGAGTCCCACAACGCGAGGAACGTTCGGAATGCCATTTGATGCACACATGCTCAAGGTGCGCGTTGGCTTCGATTGAGCCCCGACGAAGCGTTAAATGGGTAATTGTTTTTTGAGAAAAGAGATGGTGTCGTCCCAAGCTTGCTTGGCCGCTGATTCATTGTAGAGGTCAGGCTGCACTTGGTCACAAAATCCGTTGCTTGTGCCGGGATATTGACGAATTTCTACGGTTTTTCCCGATTCCTGTGCAACTTTCGTCAGTTGCGCAAGTTCCTCGGCGGTCACGGTATCATCCTTTTCAGGAGCATGGTACAGAAGCGGGCAATACATGTTCTTGATCGAGTCAAGAGGGTCCGGAAGTTTCCCGTAAAAGGAGACCGCGGCTCGCAGCCGCTTTCGTTTGAGGGCAAAGAGGATGGCCAAGGTTCCGCCCAAGCCCAATCCAACCGCGGCATGCGCATTTCTCAGGGTAAATTCCAGGTTGGGGTCTTCGGGTAGATTCGCGTTCAAAAATTCACATGAGGTGTTGATATCCTGCAGGACCGTGGTGAGGTCGATTTTTTCCGAGAGCGCATCGGCAACTTCGGCATTGGCCGTGATCATGCCTCCCTGCCGGCCGTACAAGTTCGGGACAATAACCACGTAACCTTCGCAGGCCAGTCGCATGGCCATCTCTTTAGAGTCCGGCGTCAACCCCCATTTTCCGTGCAGCAGGATAATAGAAGGAAACTTTCCTTTTTCTTGTGGCCAGAACTGAAGGCCTTGGATTTGATGCTCTTTTGGGATTTTCGTAGCAGCATAGGGGTCGACCATTTGGTCTTTATGGGTATCGAAAATCCCCTTGCTGGAAAAACGAACGGACCTATACCCGATTTGGTTCAAGGTAAAGGGTGTGGCGTGATCCGACATGGTGGCTTTCGTAGATGACTCAGGTTTGAGAAGCGAAAAGAACTATATCGACCGGGTCGAAGTCTTGTCAACGAATGAGATCGTCGGGTTACGCTATTGTCGGATGACGCTACGCTGATCCGACCTGCTAGAGAGAGTCTCGTAGGTTGGGTTAGCCGAAGGCGTCACCCAACAATCCCCTGGGAAGCATGAAAAGAAAATTCGGCGAGTTCGGCGGTTTTCGTCCCTTCCCGGACCATTCCTTGGATGGGCAGCGCATTTTCAGTTTGTTGAATAGTGTCGAGCCGACAGCGCGTATTCGGATGACGTGGGACAAACAACGTACAACAATCCTGGTCCGGTTCAATGGACGTTTCAAAGGTTCCGATTTGTTGGGCTTCATTGGTAATTTCGATTTTGTCCATACCGATCAATGGACGAAGAATAGGGAGGTGCGCCACTTCGCTCACGGTTTGGAGGTTTTCTGCGGTTTGGGAGGCGACTTGTCCGAGACTGTCACCGGTGACTAACCCCCAGCACTGTTCTTTTTCGGCCAGTTGTTCCGCAATCCTCATCATCATCCGCCGGTACAGGACGACGCGAATAGGGGCGGGAGAATCGACGACGATTTGGCGTTGAATCTCCCCGAACGGGACAAGGTATAAGCGAGCTGCCAATTGGTAGCGCGTGAGAAGGGAAACGAGATCTCGCACTTTTTCTTCGGAAGCCCGTGAGAGATAGGGCCGGCCGTGGAAATGAACGAAGATGACCTTACAGCCTCGTTTCATCATTCGGTAGGCGGCTACCGGCGAGTCGATGCCTCCCGAGATGAGGCAAAGCACGTTGCGACTGATACCCGTAGGGAGTCCTCCCGGCCCAGGGTATTTGACGAGCGAGAAGTACGCGGTGTGATCGACGACTTCGACGACAATGTTGACGTCTGCCCCGTTCAGACGAACTCGTTTCCCGGTGGCGGCACACAAGTACGCGCCGATTTCCCTGTTCAGTTCAACGGAGGTTTTTGAAAACCGTTTGTCCGCGCGCTTGGTCGTGACGCGAAAGGTCTCGAACGTCGTCGATTGAAGCGTGGCTTCAATGGCTTTGCAAAGCGGCGTGATCTCCGGCGTTTCGTAGTCGATCGGCAGGGAATGGGCCAAGGAATAATTCGCCACACCGAAAGTATGACGAATGCGATCCTGAACGTCTTCCCAGGACGATTTATTCGTGAAGGTGATACGGATACGACCGGAAAGCGATTTGATTTCGGTGACGTTCGTCTTTTTAAGAGAGTTCCGGAGATGTTGAATCAGGCGTTGTTCGAAAAATCCCCGGTTGCGGCCTTTGAGCGCCAGTTCGTGATAGTGAACCAGGGCATAGGGCATTACCCTTCAGCCTCCAGAAACCGTTCGGCGTCCATCGCGGCCATGCAGCCGGTGCCGGCGGCTGTGATCGCTTGTCGATAGTGAGGGTCCTGGACGTCCCCGGCAGCGAAGACTCCGGGCACGCTGGTCGCCGTCCCATGTGACGTGCGAATGTAGCCGTTGGCATCCTCCTCGATTTGTCCCCTGAAGATGTGCGTATTCGGCGTATGTCCGATGGCCACGAATATTCCCTTGCAATCCAGGGTCGCCGTGTCATTGGTGACGCTGTCCCGAAGGCGAAGTCCGGTGACCACGGTCTCGCCCAACATTTCTTCCACCGCCGAATTCCAGCGAAACGAAATTTTTTCATTGTTCATGGCCTTGTCCTGCATGATTTTGGACGCCCGAAGTTTGTCTCGACGGTGAATGATGGTCACGTGGGAAGCGAATTTCGTCAGAAACGTGGCTTCCTCCATGGCGCTGTCGCCGCCTCCGATGACCGCAATAGGCTGGCCTCGAAAGAAAAACCCGTCACAGGTCGCACACGTCGAAACCCCGTGTCCGAGGAGTCGGCTTTCCGAATCCAGTCCCAGGAGGTTTGCCGAAGCACCGGTTGAAATAATCAGCGATCGGGCGTGGATCGTTTCTTCGTCGTTAATCGTTAACACGAATGGCCGGCGGCTGAGGTCGACCTTGGTCACGTCGGCCGTTTGAAAAACCGTGCCGAATCGTTCCGCTTGGGCACGCATGTCCTGAATCAGTTGCGGCCCCATAATGCCTTGAGGAAAGCCCGGAAAATTTTCAACGTCAGTCGTCAACGTGAGCTGCCCGCCGGCTTGCGAGCCTTCAATCATGAGCGGCGAAAGATTGGCCCGAGCCGTGTAAATGGCGGCCGTGAGTCCGGCGGGGCCCGATCCGATAATGACAACGTTATGCATGATTTTCTGTCCTTCGTGAGAAAAGTAAAAATGATCAGGAGTGACGCAGCCTGCTTGGTCGTGTCCGGTGCGGCAACGCAGCCTCTTGAAGGAACTCTTGATAGAGTTGCCGCACCTGCGGCCGGAGCCGGGTAACCGGCAACGTGCCATCCAGGACATAATCCGCAAATGGACGTTTGGTACGCAAGGACAGTTGCCCGCGAATTCGTCCCAATGCCTCTTTTTTTGTCAGGCCGTCCCGCTGCCGGGCTCGTTGAAGTTGTATGGGCTGATTGGCTGTGACCACAAGAACACGATCCATTCGCTCATGGGCCTGTGCTTCGATCAAGAGCGCCGCATCGTAAATAATCACGGCATTCGGATGGCGCCTGGCAATGGCGTTTGTTTGCCGGATTTGTTCGCGTGCAACGCGAGGGTGCACGATGCGATTCAAGTCCGACAGTTTCCGGGGATTATGAAAGACCACTTGAGCCAAGGTGACTCGATCCAGCGTGCGGTCGGCTTGAAGAATGTGGGCCCCGAATGTTTTGACAATCTCTTTCCAGGCCGTTTTGCCCGGTGCCACCACGGTGCGGGCTAATTGGTCGGCTTGAATGACGAACGCGCCGCATTCCTGAAACAGGCCTGCCACCGTCGTTTTTCCTGAAGCAAGTCCTCCTGTTACGCCTATTAATAGCATCCTCCTAGTATAGGAAATTTTTCTGATCTCCGAAAGTCTCGTGGAGATCGGTATTCGTGGACGTGTTCATTCATTCGTTGACAAAATCAGGAACTGCCCTATCTGGGCATATCAGAATGTGGGTAGCTTGACCAAGAAACGGCACTTCCTGTATGTCCCCTATGTCTCCGGTAAAGAGTTCCGGACGTGGCAGAGATGAAAAAAACGGAATGCAGTCAACAATAAGGAACCGGGCCTGATGCCGAGGTTTTGGGTAAAACTCATTTTTGTCATTGGTGTGTTGCTTGTTTTGTGTGGCACAAGCGCGTTGTTCGCTCAAGAGCCGGGCGGAACTCGCGAAAGCACGTCCGCAACAGGGTCAACCTGGCACGTGGCCCTGGACGGGTCCGGGCACTTCACGTCCATTCAAGAGGCCATCGATCAAGCGCAGGATGGGGATACCGTCTTCATCAAGGCAGGGCGCTACGTCGAGGACGTCACGGTCCACAGTAAAGAAGGGCTCAAGGTCATGGGCGAAGGTCGGGAAAAAGTCTTGATCGCGGGTCTGAAGCGGGTGGGTACGTTGCATATTGGAAAATGGCCCTATGGGGCCCGGAACGTGGAAATTCGCGGATTAACCGTTCAACAACACGGCGGATTGGGCGTCGGTATTTTTAACGGTGAAGGGGTGACCCTCAAGAACCTTAAAGTCAATGGCTTTGTCTTCGGTCAACAAGTCCAAAACGTGCACATCGAGCATTGCGTTGTGGGCGGTAGTGAAACCACGGGTATCGCGTTTGCGGATTCTCAAGCAACGCTGATCGGCAATCTGATTCACGATAATGACCATGGCGTGTCGGTTGGGGGCACGTCGGTTGTGCATCTCGAACGGAACATCATTACGCGAAGCTTGTTTGAAGGCGTCCTTGTAGCCGATCAAGGCGAAGCCACGTTGATTCAGAATACCCTTGTCGACAATCAGGGAGGCGTCAAGTTTCAGGACGATGCAACGGGCAGGGTTGCAGGCAACATTATTGACGAAGCCCGGGTGGGAATCGCGTGGTCAGTCAAGAACGCCGTGAACATCGCGCATAATGGATTACATCATATCGACGTGAATTATCAGGTCGACGGTCAAGCCGTGTCTGCTTCCTTGAAGCCCCACGCCTTTTCGGACGTCTATGCCGCCCCCAAATTTGTCGCGCCACATCGTGGGGATTACCGATTGCAAGCCGAATCTCCCCTGCTGCACGTCGGCGAGTTTCCGTACCTGGGCGCACTTGGTCCCGTGTCCCGGTAGAAAGGTAAGTTTTAGTTTAACCGTTACCGGCGAGACCGCAGTCGATCGTCAGACCGGCCATTGTTCTTCACGCCAGGCCATGTCCCAAAACATCCATTCATAGCGCGAGCTGGTCAGAAACGCTTCACACATCCGCTCTTTTTCGGCCTTGCCGGCCCGTTTGGCTTCTTTGTCGACCAGTGCGCGCATCCATCGGGTGACTTCGGCAAATTCCGGCGATCCGTATAACAGCAACCAATCCCGATAGGGATGTTTGGGTGATGGCGGACCCTTTCGCAGCAGATGTCGACCCACGGCACAGTAGATCCATGCGCAGGGAAGGGCCACGACCGTGAGTTCGGCCAGGGTGCCGGTTTGGGCCGTGCTTCGCATGTGCCGGCAGTAGGCGTAGTTCGTCGGTGCGAGAGGGGTGTTTTGCATATCAGCGGCTGAGAGTTTCCATTGCTTGCCGTAGGTTTCATGCAACCCGCGTTCGACGATGATGGTTTCTTCAACGAGTTTGGCAAAGCGAAGAGCCGTATCGGGGTCTTGGGCTTTTTGTGCGCCCAAGGCGAATATTCGGGCGAGTTCTTCGAGATACCGGGCATCTTGCAGGATATAGTACTGGAACTTGCGTTTGGGTAGGGTGCCTTTCCCAAGGGCCACCACGAAGGGATGTTTGAATTGCGCGTCCCAGATCGGCTTCGCCAGTTTGTGCAGGTGTTCCGTAAAATTCATCAATTCGTCTCCATCATGGAATCAAGTAAAAAATTCGGTGGTATCGGCCAAAGTGTACTCGATTGGGTATGGGGAGGCAAAATACCGTCTTCATTCAATACCTGGAGACGGCCGGGTCTGCATGGGTTCCTCTTATAAGGCTGCCATGACACCGTCCTGATTGATCGGAGAGATTCAGTGTTCTGCAATGAATCGCACGAGGGCGGGGTTGACGAAGCCGGGGTCTTCCCATTGGGGGAGATGCCCGGAATCCGGCGCCACCAGAAACGAACTGCCGGGAATGGTGGTTTGCAGGGTTTGCCCTACCGAAAGAGGAAAGATTTGATCGTGTGCACCCCAAAGAATGAGCGTGGAGTGAGAAATGTCCGTTAATCGCGGGGCAAACGTCGTTTCCCATTCCGGGATCTGGTCCAGTTGTGAATACATGGCATAGAAGAAGCCGGGCTGGAAGCGAAGGCGGTGAACACGTTCCACGACCATCGGAGAAATCAGGGCCTGATCGTGGATAATTTCTTTCAGAATGCGCTTGATGGACCATCGGCCGGTTATCCGGCTCCCCAGTTTTGACAGCCAGAGTGCCGGCCGGTGTTTGATGAACTGTCTGGTTCTCGAAGATTGCATGTTGTCGAGAATGTTGGCCGGAAATCCCCCGATGAGCACGAGGCTGGTGACGCGGTCCGGATGCTCCAGGCTCATCCCGATGGCGAGACCGGCACCCATGGAACTGCCGATCAACGTGGCTTTTTGAATGTGGAGGGTATCCATGAACGTGCGGAAGGTATCGAGGAGAAAGGCCGGAGAATACAGACGTTCGGGTTTCTCGGACAGTCCTGAGCCCAACAAATCAGGCGTAATGATCCGATGCGACCGGGCGAGCGCGAGTTGTTGGTGTTCCCAATGCCACATGGAGCCGCCCAATCCATGAATCAGAATGACGGGAGGACCTTTCCCGTGGTCCAGGTAGGCTACGTGATATCCGTTTACGGTGGTGGTATGAACGGCGTGTCGATGGAGCAGGTCAACGCGGGAGGGAATGCGAAGAGGAAAAGAGGTCGTCACAACGGTAGACTGACACGGCGGCAGAGTCGATCCATTTTGCTGAATTTATTCGAGTTGGATCAGGGTTTCATCGCAATTGACGAGATCGCCTTCGTTGACGTAGATGGCCTTCACCGTCCCTTCAATCGGTGCGGTGACCCGGTTCTCCATTTTCATCGCCTCAATGACGATCACCGGATCTTCGGCGGCGATCTTGCTGCCTTCCGTGACGAGGACTTTCACGACGCGGCCCGGCATGGGAGTCGTCACGTCTCCAGGCCCACTGGGTTTTGGGCGTTTTCCCCCGGCGGTGCCGGTTGAGACGGGGGCCACGGGTCCGCTGGCAAACACTTCTTGCAGTGGTTCCAGGTAGACCTCTTCGAGTTTGTCATCGACCTTGATGTAGTAAGGTTTTTTCCCGTCGATGGACCGTCCGGAGCCTGAAACCCGTACGTGATACGATTCCCCGTGGAGCGTGACGGTAAATTCAATAGGTGCGAGATGTAACCCATGGGTTGACGGGCTTCCTTGTCCTTTTCCTGGTGGTTCAAGGACTTCGGGCCGGAGTTCTCCGCTCGCACGTTCGTGGATAAACTGTAACGCAACGGAAGGGAACAGGGCATACGACAACACGTCTTCTTCCGATACGTCATGCTCACTCAAATCATTTTTGACGGTTTCCAATTCAGGGGCAAGGTTATCCGCCGGTCTGTTTGAGATAGGAGCGTCGTCGGCAATGGCTTTTTCTTTTGTCGTCGAATCCACGGATCCGGGCGGTTCGCCGTAGAGGCCCAAAAAGTAATTTTTGGCCTCGTTGGTGATGACTTTGTACCGTTCGCCGGTTATGACGTTCAGCGTGGCTTGGGTGCCGACGATTTGACTGGTGGGGGTGACCAACGGCGGGTAGCCCATGTCTTTACGGACCCGCGGAATTTCCTCCAGTACTTCTTTCATTTTCTCTATGGCATTTTGTTCCGCTAGTTGGGACGCCAGGTTCGAAATCATGCCGCCCGGTACTTGTGACAACAGGACGTCCGTATCGACGCCCGTGTAGTCACTTTCAAATTGGTGATATTTTTTTCTTGCCGTTCGCAGTTGTTCCGTCATGGGTGCGAACTGGGACAAATCCAATCCGGTGTCGTATGGGGTCTTTTTCAGGGCCGCAATAAAGGTTTCCGTGGGGGGATGCGACGTGCCTCCAGCGAGTGGAGACAGGGCGGTATCCAAAATGTCGAGACCGCCGAGGACCGCCATGAGTGACGACATCGAAGCCATTCCCGACGTATAATGCGTATGAAGGTGGATGGGAACCCGAACCGCTTCCTTGAGCCGTTTGACGAGTGCATAGGCTTCAAAAGGAGGTAAAAGTCCGGCCATATCCTTGATGCAGATGCTGTCCGTGCCAAGATCTTCCAGTCGTTTGGCTTGTTCCACGAAGTGATGCAGGCTGTGCACCGGGCTGACCGTATAACAAATCGTGGCTTCCACGTGTTTATTGCACTGCCGGACCACCCTGATGGCTGCTTGAAGGTTTCGAATGTCATTCAGGGCGTCGAATACACGAAAGACGTCGATGCCGTGTTCCGCGGACTTGACGATGAATTGCTCCAGGACGTCGTCGGCATAATGTCGATATCCCACCAGGTTTTGCCCGCGCAGGAGCATTTGCAGCCTGGTGTTGGGAGCAGCCTGGCGGAAGGCGCGTAACCGTTCCCACGGATCTTCTTTCAGAAATCGCAGGCAGGCGTCGAACGTGGCGCCTCCCCAGACTTCCAGGGACCAAAACCCCACCGCATCCAGTTGTTCCGCCGTCGGGATCAGGTCTTCCGTGCGCATGCGTGTCGCCAGCAACGATTGATGCCCGTCTCGCAGGGAGACGTCCGTGAGGTGAAGCTTGCGTCCCGGCGAGGCTTCCAATTCGAACGTATCCGGACGTTTGCCTTTTCGTCGCTTTTTGGGTGTTCCGGTGCGTCTTTTGAACTTATCCCAGAATGTCGGTTTTTTTGCCATAAGGTGCCCTTGCGTTAAAGATACTCGTTGCCGATGAGGCGTTATAGTCCTTCATACGCCGCAATGGCGGCAGAGAGCGCCACCACAAGATCTTCCGATACCAAGGCATAGTCGTATTCATAGAGGTCCGGATGCGAGTCAAGATAAGACGTGTCGAATTTTCCCGACAGGAAATCGGGGTCTTCCATAATATTTTTCAAAAAGGGAATGGTTGTTTTGACTCCCCGTAATACAAACTCCTCCAATGATCGGTGGGTCCGCCGAACGGTCTCGTCCCACGTCCGGCCCTGTACCGTCATTTTGGCCAACAACGCGTCATAGTAAGGGGGAACGGTATAGTCTTTGTACACGACGCCGTCGATCCGCACTCCAATGCCACCAGGGGACAGATACGCCGTAATTTTTCCCGAAGAAGGACGAAACCCGTTTTGAGGGTCTTCGGCGTTAATCCGACATTGAATCGCATAGCCTTGAAGATTGACTTCATGTTGTCCGAATACGAGCGGTCGTCCTGCGGCAATCCAAATTTGGGCCTGCACGATATCGATGGTGGTGATCTGCTCCGTGACCGTATGCTCCACCTGAATTCTTGGATTCATCTCCATGAAATAGTAGTGGCCATCCTGATCCAACAGGAATTCGACGGTGCCGGCGTTTTGGAATTTGGCGGCACGGGCCAGATCGATCGCGGCCTCGCCCATTTGGACTCTCAGTTGGGGAGTCAGGATCAAGGAGGGGGCGATTTCGATCATTTTTTGATGACGACGCTGGATTGAACAATCGCGTTCGCCCAGATGCACGACGTGTCCCTCTTTGTCCGCGAGGAGCTGAAACTCAATATGATGCGGTCGTTCGATGTATTTTTCAAGAAAGAGATCGGCGTTTCCGAAAGCCGCCAACGCTTCCCGAGCCCCGGACTCCATGGCCTCCTTCAACTCTTCATCGGAACGGACGACACGAAGTCCACGTCCCCCTCCACCGGCGCTGGCTTTGACCATCACCGGATAGCCGATGGATCGAGCAAAGTTCAGGCCTTCTTCTACGCTTTGAACGCGGTCTTCCGTTCCCGGAACCACGGGGATTCCGATTTGTTTGGCGAGTTCTCTGGCTTGCACTTTATTGCCCAGCAGTTCCAGGGCCTCGGGAGCCGGGCCGATAAACGTGATGTCCGCCTCTCGACATAAATGGGCAAACTGGGCGTTTTCCGCCAGAAACCCGTATCCCGGATGAATCGCATCGGCTCCGATGCGTTTGGCCAAGTTGACGATTTGCCGGGTGTCGAGGAATCCTTGAACCGGACCGGGGCCTACCAGATACGCTTCATTCGCCTTTTTGACATAAATCGCAGTGGCTTCGCATTCAGCGTAGATTGCAGCCGTGGCGATATTGAGTTCGCGACAGGCCCGGAAGACCCGCATTGCGATTTCACCACGATTTGCCACGAGGATTTTTTTGAACATGGACTGCCCTAAAGGAGAGAGGTGTCGTTCCTTTGGTTGAGGACAACCACAGGGGCCGTCCCTACGAATCTCCGTTCCGGGAAATTAATTGCCGGAGAGCGTTTCGATGTCTGTGGGGCGAGGGCCTATGTATCATGGATAGTGAGGATCCTGTCAAGAGGACACCATGGTCATCAACGGGGATTATTCCCCGTCGAGCGGGTAATATTTAATGACCGAACTGGTTTTGTCCTGGAAAAGACCGCTGGCACCTATTTTTATGGCGCGTTGTCCTTGGGGTGACAGCACGTACTCTAAAAAGGCCTGGGCCACCGGAGAGGCATTAGCGTTCATCACGAAGACCACCGGTCGACGGAGGGGATAGGTGCCATCCAGGACCGTTTGGTATTCAGGTTCAATGTCATCGACGAACAGGAGGGTCACGCCATATCCGTCTTTACGCGCTTGCAATGCGGGTCCCATCGAGACGTAGGATATGGAATAGATATCACCGTTGATGGCCTTGAAGGTCTCACTTTCTTTTTCGACGACTTTGGCCTGGAGTTTCCTGTGATTTTCAAGGCCCAGGAATTTTTCAAATGGTTGGCGAATATTTTGATTCCAAGCTCGATGAATCAGCGAAATTTTGGCTTCCGGTCCATCTTCGTACACTTGCGACCAAAACTTTATTTTGCCTGCAAAAATGTTCGCTAACTGCTCCCGAGTGATTTCTTCAGTGGCATTAGCAAAATTTGTCACCACGGCGATGCCGTCCCAGGCTACGATGGTTGACGGGAGATCGTGTTCCGCTTGACCCGTAATGGCGATATCGGCGGCATTTTCCCGAACTTCTTCGATGGGCCTGGCATTTTGGTGCCAGAAAAAATCAATGGAGGTTTTGGGATGCAAGGCTTCAAAGTTTTTCGCCAAAGCTTCAATCGCATACCGTTCAGGCCCATTGCCCACGATTAAGGCGGAGCCCGTTAATTTTTCGGCCGCTCCAACCACCGGCCAACCAAACGGCAGCAAGGCCATCAGCCAGAACGCGACCAGAGCAAGGCTTTTCGGCAGCTTGGCATTTTTCCGAACGTGTCGCATGGGGAGTCTCTTATTCAGTAGAATCGGGATCTCCTGAACGATGAAGCAATCTCATGACAATGATGGGACGGGGTAGTTTCCCGATTCTTGTCGATCGTGCAGGGAATCACTGGACGATGGGAGGGTGAGCGCTAATTTTCTCCTGAACTTGAGCCTGAATCCGTCGGTTGCGTCATTCTGGGAGGACCGGGGGCCGCTCGTGCTCCCCCCATGATGGGTGGAAGCTTTTTAAATTTATCCATCCTCTCATTATACATGTCGTAGGCTTTCATCTCACTAAATCCGGGTTTGTGATCGCCTTTGATTTGGGAAGCGAAAGCGGACATGAGTCGCTGGGCATTGACTTCGTTGCATTGGGGACAGGATGTCTCTTCCGGTCTCGCATTGACGGATTGAAGCAGTTCAAATTTATGGTCACAGGTATTGCATTGATATTCATATACAGGCATGGGTCGGGTCACTCCCTTTTTACGGATTCATATACGTGTTGCGACATCGAGCCCATTATACAGGATTGAAAATGCCCTTGACTATCACTCAATGAAATTATTCTGTCTCTCCCCTCCATCCGGGAGAGAGTCTGCCTTGGATTCGATCCTGGGGGATCGGTGCGGGAGCCGCTCTTGACGCCTTAAGGTTTTCTTCTTTAAATTCTTATAGTTCTGATAGTTTTTGTTCATTCTAACGGGTTGGAGGATTGCAGATGTCTGTTTTGGTGAGAACGTATCGGTTGGCAAGCGGGTTGCAACAGGTAGAACGAATTGATGATCCGGACCGCATTGAACGGTATATGAAACTGTTTGATCGTGAAGATCTGAAAAAAATCCAGACCGGGGCAAAGGTCAAGATTGAAAAAGATGAATGGCAGCTTCTTGATGATTAATTGCGCAGTTTTTTATTCCTGAGGGGTACCATATGGCGCTTTGGATCAATATTCGAAGATCTGTGGATGAGGCCGTTCTGCATAAAGAACGGTGCATTGAAGTCCCTTCGATTCCCACACGGTCTGATTTTTGGGAAGGTGGCTGGTTTGAATATCCCGATAAAGATACGGCCTTGGATGCGCTGGAACAGTCCGGAGTCGTGCGTCAAGTGAAGTGTCGTCTGTGTAAGCCCTAGATATATTGCACGAGCGGGTGCAGGGTGGTGTTGTGCCCTCGCTCAACCCTCACTTATCTACAAGAAAAGAGGCCTTGTCCTCGTAGGTCGGATTAGCATAGCGTCATCCGACGGAAAGACGAAGTCGCATCCAGGGTGGATTGTCGGGTTACGCCTTCGGCTAACCCGACCTGCAAATGCTCGGGTTTTGTCAGGGGGTGCCTTGCATGGCGGAAAAATTCGGCGGATATCGATGGGTCAAGGAGGGCTATCTCGATAATCGTACACGGGGAGTCGTGGTCGGGAAGATGACCTTTGCCTCCCTCGGTCCGATAGAATTTTATTTGAACGGGGATTTCAAACCCGACATTGCCGGCCGGATTTTTTCCTTTAAGAACTCTCAATTCGTCGATGATCCCAACTCTGCGTCACGCCTCCTCGATTTGGCCAATCCCCAGATCGGCACCGTGAGTTCGATTTCCTTTGACCCGCATCCTCTTCTTGCGCCGCATCCCTATATCGAGTGGTTTTCTCTCAGCGGCGATCATTATCGGATTGAATTGCAGGAAGGTGACGCACGGCTTCTCGATCTTGCCGAAGCCTCATGCTATGAAGAGCAAAGCAGAACAATCAGGCAAGCCTATGCCGGCCGATCCGTTAAGCCTCCGGCGGAAACCCGGTCTTCCGATCAAGAGTGGTTCTAGCATCACCTCGCCCCAGGCAGCGGAAACCGTTTCTCTTTCATTGACAGTCTTTTCTTTCCATCCGTACAATTCCTTCCCTTATGACGAATGATCGTTTTCTGAAAGCCTGCCGCCGGGAACCCGTGGACCGAACGCCGGTCTGGTTTATGCGACAAGCCGGTCGCTACATGGCGGAATATCAGCGAATTCGGGCGAAGCATAGTATCCTTGACGTCTGTAAGACTCCGGACCTGGCCGCAGAGGTGACGCTCCAACCCATCGAGCGCTTTGATTTGGATGCGGCCATCATTTTTGCGGATATCCTGTTGCCCCTGGAGCCGATGGGGTTACAGTTGACTTTTCGTGAAGAAGAAGGGCCGGTCATTCTCAATCCGGTGAGACATCAGAACGACGTGACGCGGTTACGCCAAGTAGAGACTGACGCTTTTCGTTTTTCCTTCGATGCCGTCAGTTTGGCAAAAAAAACGTTGGGCGGACGCGTCCCCCTCATTGGCTTTGCCGGAGCCCCGTTTACCCTGGCCAGTTATGCGATCGAAGGCGGAAGTTCGCGGAACTATCTCAACACCAAACAAATGATGTTCGGCCGGCCTGATCAGTGGCATGCGTTGCTCCGCAAACTGTCAGACGTGATTATGGTGTATTTGAAGAACCAAATCCGGGCGGGCGTCGATGCCATTCAAATTTTCGACAGTTGGGTGGGGAGTCTGTCTCCGGCTGACTATAGCGAATACGTCCTGCCGCACGTTCAATCGGTGATCGATCGTTTGAAACCTGAAGGGATTCCGATCATCTATTTCGGAACGGGAACGTCGACGCTCCTGCCTCTCATGCGCAGTGCCGGGAGCGACGTGTTGGGGTTGGATTGGCACGTTGAACTCGATGAAGCGTGGGCGCGGGTCGGGTTCGACGTCGCCGTACAAGGCAACCTCGACCCCGTGGTTTTGTTTGCGCCCCTGCCGGAGATCGAACGCCGTATCAAGGACATCCTGGACAGGGCAGGGAACAGGGCCGGGCACATTTTCAATCTCGGTCATGGAATTCTCCCCAAAACTCCCGTCGATCACGTTGAGGCTGCCATTGGGTTCGTTCACAAATACAGTACTCGATAAGCTGGTTTCGGCTTGGTCGCCGTTCCCGTCCCGCAATGCGTGATTCAACATGGCGATTCCCAAACGAGTTGTGATTGTCGGAGGAGGAATTTCCGGACTTGCCGCCGCGTTTGCTTTACTGGAGCAAGCGGAAAGCAGGGATGAATCTCTTCAGTGTACGGTGGTAGAGGCGCAGGATTATTTTGGCGGAAAAATCGTCACGAATCGTCAAGATGGATTCGTAACGGAGGGTGGCCCTGACTCGTTCCTCACGACGAAACCGGCGGCTCTTGCACTCTGTGAAAAATTGGGGCTGACTCCGCAATTGATCAACACCAATACAGGTCACGCACAAACGTTTACCTATTCGAAAGGGCGACTGCGTGAATTCCCGCAAGGTCTTATTTCAATGGTCCCCACGAAGTTGGGGCCTTTGTTTCACAGCGGGGTGGTCTCCTGGGCCGGTATCGTGCGAATAGGAGCCGATTGGATCATCCCTGCCAGGACCCGAACGAAAGACGAGGAAACCTTGGCGGAATTCTTCAGTCGACGCCTGGGTTCCGAGGCCTTTGATCGCCTGATCGAGCCGTTAGTCGCGGGGATTTACGCCGGTGACGCGAATGAGTTGAGCGTGGACGCGACCTTTCCCCAACTCGTCGAATTGGAGCGCAAGCACGGCAGTCTGATCAAAGGGGCATTGACCATGCAGCGGGCGCGCTCCTCGCAGAGGCCGGATGCGACCGCCCGAACACTGTTCACGACTTTACAAGGCGGGCTGGGTGATTTGATTTCGAGCCTGGTCGACAGGCTGTCGTGTGCCGGCGTATCCCTTCGGCGAGGCACCAACGTGCGAGCGATTCATCCGTCACCGGATTCCCATGCCGGTCCACCATACCGGGTTGAGTTGGAAGGCGGAGAACGATTGGATGCCGAGGCCGTGCTCCTTGCAACGCCTGCGTACGTTGCCGCGGGGTTTCTCCGCTCCTTCGACCATGAAACCGCGACGGTCCTGGACGAAATCCCTTATGCCTCTACGATGACTATCTCGATGGTCTTTTCCGAACCGGACGTGCAACCTCAGCTTCGCGGCTATGGATTTGTGGTCCCGCGCGTTGAAAATCGTTCATTGATCGCGGCGACGTGGTCATCGATAAAGTGGGCAGGACGAGCGCCTTCGGGCCAATGTC
>JAHRAK010000039.1 GCA_020027535.1 Nitrospirales bacterium | reverse complement strand
CCTGATCCTGGAGAAACCCGGAGGGTTTCACCGCCCCGCCTATAAAGAATCCCAGGGCTTCCGCTGGTATAGTCAACGGTAAGTCAGGGCTGATTGTCCTCTGCACGAAAAGCCTTCTTTCCCATCACAAGGTTGTACCCAACCGTGTAACAGTATTCGCTCGCCGGAACGAATTCAAAGTTGACACCGTCGATCACTTTGGAGGCTTTCTCTTTTTTTGAGGTGACGATCATGTCCTGGAGGTTGTTTGAACGACAAAAACGCAAACTGCTCCTGAGTTTGG
Organism: Nitrospirales bacterium; assembly: GCA_020027535.1. GTDB lineage: Bacteria > Nitrospirota > Nitrospiria > Nitrospirales > UBA8639 > Bin75. Next base: position 15,661 of record JAHRAK010000039.1, on the reverse strand, counting down.
CGGAATCCTGTGCAAGCCGATCGGACCATATGGCTTCCATGGCCCATTGGATCTTCTGATCGGGCCCTCTGGAGACCATATCGACTTCTCCGCCCGGCCATCTGGAATAATGAAACATCGACATATCGACATGGAACCACTGAGAGAATATGGCCGTTTCGACTAATGAGCCCATGGCCTGGTCATCGGATTTGACCGGCGCAAAGAGTGCGCCATAGATCGACGGATTTGTCAGGTAGACTTTAAAGAAATTTGCCCGTCGAAAACGTCGTCCGCTCTGGTCAACCCGATGCAGCACCCGAATCAAAAAAGCCGCCTCAAGATATTCGATGTATCGTTTAATGGTATTTTTCGCCACACCGGAATTTTTTGAAAGGTCCTCCAGGGACACTTCGTTGGCCGTATTGAAAGCAAGAGTGGTAAATAATGAGTTGAGCTCCTGGATGTCCTGGATGCCATATAAACTCGGCAAATCGCGCAACAGAACTTTATCAACGATGTCTGCCTTGACGAATCTGCCCAGGTCTTTCTGAATATCCGTTGAAAAAACGACTTCCAGATATCCGCCATAGTTGAGGTAATCAACAAAAACTCGATTAAGGTGCTCGATGTTGTTTGCGCGGGAAAAGTTGGGTCCCTTTCGTATCGCCTGACGCATGAATTTGGGCATAGGCTTGTCGGAACTTTCCGATAGGGAAAGATATTCATGAAACGTGAGTGGCGGAAGGAGAAAATCCGTAAAACGTCCGGCGCCCGATTCAACGCTCTTAAGCCGCAAGGCGACAGCCGCGGAACCCGCAGCGATCGGTTTCACCGAAGGAAAGGCATCCATCAGTGTCTTAAGATGGATTTCCCAATCCTTCAGATATTGAATCTCATCAAAAAAGACATACGTGGGAGTTGTCTTATAATCAGTCCCACTGATCTCACCAAAACATTCCAGGAGATGTTCAAGTCCCAGGCTATTGTACAAAGGGTGATCAATTGAAAAGTAGACGATTTGCCTCGGAGAAATCGTTTGCAGGAGCCGGTCAATGGTGTGATGGAGGAGGACGGTTTTCCCAACCCGTCTGGGCCCCATAAGAAGGACGGCTCTTCGAATGTCCGAATTTTCTACCAATGGAAAAAACAGTTCCAAATAGGGGCGAGGCTTCCACTGCGTATAGTTCAGGGGCACCCTGTAGGGTTCATCCCACCATGGATTTTCATATGCGACTCGCTTCAATATTTGAGCTTTTGGGATATCTCTCATAAGGAATCCTGCGATGAAGGGGATTGATATGGACTTGATAACAAAATATCCAAGTAAGATCAACGCTCTGATCTTACTTGGATATTTAATAAAAAACAATTATTTACCAAATGATCATATATAAAAATGGCTATGGATGCACTCAACAGGACCGGGCGAGGTGGACCAGGACGCCTTCCCGCAACCCGAACTCGCTCACCACGCACCATGCGGCATTCAGTTCTTCCATCACGCAACGAAGGATAAGCGCACCCGCGGCAATGACGCCTTCGCGGCCCGCTTCCAGGCCGGGTATCCCGACGCGGTCCGATTGCGTTTTGCCGAACACGTTGCGTTCGATACGCTGAATCACCGGAAGTTCCAATACGTAATTCTGAATTCGCGCGGGATCATAGGTGGGAAGCCCTTGGGCGATAGCCGCCAACGAGGTGATCGTGCCGGCCGTGCCCACAAGGGTCAGGTCCGTGAGGTCTCCGATCTCCCGTCGAGCCCTTCGGGTGAGGTCCCGAATCAGGGTTTCCGCTTTGTGAATTTCCGCAACACGCGGCGGATCACCCTGTAACACCCGCTCCGTCAAGCGAACCACCCCCATGTCAATCGACGTCATCTTGAGGGGCTGGCCTTGCCGGCTCGCGATGAATTCCGTACTCCCGCCCCCGATATCCAACCCCAGAATCTCCCGAACGTCTGACGGAAGACCGGATCGAATCCCCAGAAAAGTTCGTCTCGCTTCCTCTGCTCCGTCGATGACTTCGACCGCGATGCCCGTTTCCCGTCTGACTCGATCCAGAAATTCTTCACGATTCCCGGCTTCCCGCACGGCACTCGTGGCCACGGCCGTATACCGCTCGACCCCATGGCTCTCGATGATCGTTTTCCACTCCCGAATCGTCCCGATCACGCGCGACATGGCCTCCGGTTTGAGCCGTCCGGTCCGGTCCACCCCTTCTCCCAATCGCAAAATCTTTCGTTCCGAACGGATCGTGTGAACCGGGCCTTCGGCCTCAGGGGAAACCGCTGCCACCAACAAACGGCAGGTCAGGGTGCCGATATCAATGCCCGCGACTCGCATCAGCTTTTATCCGATTGATCCCAGGTCCAATCTGGCCTGCCATTTTCGCACCACGGTGGCTTTGAGCAATTGATGGTCAGGATGAGCCAACTCCGGGTCCCGCTCCATCAGGGCAAACGCCTCTTGCCTGGCCTGTTCCAATACCGCAGCATCTCGAACCAGGTTCATCACTCGAAATTCCGGGATCCCCGATTGCCGCGTTCCCAACATTTCACCCGGTCCACGGATTCGGAGATCCTGTTCGGCGATCGCAAACCCATCGGAGCAATGCACCATCGCTTTCAGCCGCTGCTCGGCGGTCTGCGTCGGCCCGGTCTGCGCGCGCATGCGTTCCGCGGCCGTCTCCTCGGAGAACGGCAACGTCAGACCGTGCGCTCCCTGCATCGTGGGGACGTCCGGCTCTTGATGCCGGCGCCTGCCCGCAGGGCGGACACGCAGATCCGCCCCTACAATCAGGAAACAGAACGAACGCTGCGCGCCACGCCCGACGCGCCCGCGAAGTTGGTGGAGCTGGGCCAACCCGAACCGGTCGGCGTGTTCGATCACCATCACCGTGGCGTTGGGCATGTCCAGACCTACTTCGATCACCGTCGTGGCGACCAGGATCTGAACGCCACCCGACCGAAACGCCTTCATGATCTTGGCTCTCTCATGGGACTTCATGCGTCCATGGAGCACTTCCAGGCTCATCGCAGGGAACTCATTTTCCCGTAATCGTTCCACCGCCTGCATCACCGCTTCGAGGTCGAGCTTTTCGGATTCTTCCACCAACGGATACACGATGTAGGCCTGCCGCCCCGCGTTGACTTCTTTCCGCACCAACTCGTAGGCCCTGGACCGCGCGTTGTGGCGAAAGACGCGCGTCTGAATGGGTTTGCGCCCGGCAGGCAACTCGTCGATGACGGACACGTCAAGGTCTCCATAAACCGTCATGGCCAGGGTCCGGGGTATCGGGGTGGCGGTCATCACCAGGACATCGGGGTGCAGGGCTTTTTCTCGAAGCTTCCCTCGCTGAAGCACGCCGAATTTGTGTTGTTCATCCACAACCACGACTCCCAACCTGGCGAATTGCACGTCCTGTTCCAGCAGGGCGTGCGTCCCCACGATGAGTTGCACGTCTCCCTCGGCGACGCGTTCCAAAACAGCGGCCCGCTCTTTTTGCGACGTCCCTCCGGTCAAAAAGGCAACGGAAATATCAAGCGATTCGAGGTAAGGCCGGATGGTCAACACGTGTTGTTCCGCCAGGATCTCGGTCGGGGCCATCAAGGCGGCTTGATACCCGTCCCCACAGGCCGCCAACATGGCATGCAGGGCCACGATGGTTTTTCCCGACCCCACGTCTCCCTGAAGCAACCGGTTCATGGGCCGGCGCGCGCGCATATCTGTTTCGATCTCGGCAATCACCCGTTGTTGGGCGTCCGTGAGTCGAAACGGCAATTGCTTCTGTAACGGTGCGGTGAACGTTCCGGTGAGCCGAAAGGCAATACCGGGGACCGCTGATTGATTCATGCGCTGCCGGAGCGCCAACGCCAGTTGAAGCAGAAAGCCTTCCTCGAAGGCCAACCGGTGATGCGCCAACGTCTTCCAGTCGTTGAGCAAGGACAGCTCCAGACCCTTGCCGGGAAAATGGAGAGATGCAATGGCCGCATCCAGCGAAGGCCACTGGTGTTGCTGCAGGAGACGCGGGGGCAGCGGGTCCTGCAAGTGGGTGCCATACTCTTCCAACAGGCCCCACATGATCCGGCGAAGATGCCGGGAGCTCAGCCCGCGCGTTTCATGATACACCGGGACGATGCGTCCGACATGGAGCAGCAAATCCTCATCGGCATCCACCACCTCATACTGCGGAGTCCTCATTTGAAACCCGCCCCCCCGAGGGTGCGTCACCACGGGACCGCTGAGCACCACTCGCAACCCGTTCTTGAGCACGCTCTCGAGATAATTCTGGTTGAAGAACATGACTTCCACGGCACCCGTTTCATCACGAACCGACATCGTAAACAGGGTCATATTCCGCCGTCGCGTACGCCGGAGTTTGGCCTGGTGGATGGTCCCGGCAATCGTGGCTTTGTCGCCGGAGACCAGTTGAGAGATGGACACGATGCGGGAACGATCTTCATACCGCCAGGGTAAAAACCACAAGGCGTCCTCGATCGTGCGAATCCCCAATTTTTCAAGCAACAGCGCACGTTTGGGGCCCACCCCTTTGGCAAACCGGATGTCTGTCTCGTGTAACGTGCGGGGCGACGCATCGTGGGGCTTCTTCACGCCACGCGAATCACCGTGATCGGGCGACACCGTGCGATCCGTGTCGGGTGCCGAGTCAGGGAAATCGGAAGGCTGCTGAAGCGCCATGGTCGATAAACGAACCAGGACCCGCCTGGCCGTCTCCAATCGGTCCGGGGTCCATGCCGGACCTTCCTGCTCCTGAAACAAAAAACGCAGGACCAATAATTCCGCTTCGACGCGTGCGGGAAACACCGTGTTCCGCAACGCCTCGACGATTTGCGTTGAAACGAACGAATCGAGCTGTGTCGTGGATGAGACCGGGTTTCCCCGATTCTCATAGGCTGATTGAATCGGGCGATTCAACCGGTCCAAGAGCGTCTGAATCGGGCGATTCAACCGGTCCAAGAGCGTCTGCAACTTTTGCGGGATCTGGGTGTCCGCCGGCGAGTTCGTCTCCATCCCAGGGCGAATAGTACAATATGTGATGGACCCAGACAAAGGCCCTTCGACTGGCTCAGGACAGGGTTGTCAGAAGAATCAACGGTATGGTATCAGAAGGGTCTGCTTCACGTTCGTTCTTGAAGGAAAGGAGTCACCGACATGGCTTTTGCCTGTGTAGTTTGTGGAAAAAAACGCATGAGCGGACATAACGTCAGTCACGCCAATAATAAAACGAAACGGGTCTTTCGTCCCAACCTTCAAACCGTTCGTGCGTTACTCAACGGTACGGCGCAACGCATTCGGGTCTGTACCCGGTGCCTGCGGTCGGGGCTCATTCAAAAAGCGTAAGGCCGCCTTTCGACCGGACAACCACAGGGGGTTGTCCCTACCTTCCTCAGGCTACCCGGAACTGGAGCGCGGCGGAATTGATGCAATACCGCAGGCCGGTCGGTGGAGGACCGTCGTTGAAAATATGACCCAGGTGGCCGTCACAGCGCGCGCAGTGCACCTCGGTCCTGGGATAGATTAATTTCCAATCGGTTTTCGTCCCGACGACCCGGTCCGAGAGCGGCTGCCAAAAACTCGGCCAGCCGGTGTTGCTGTCATACTTCACCTCCGAGGAGAACAACGCCAGGTCACAGCCCGCACAGTACGTGCCCTTGTCCTTGCTGGCGTGATAGCCATTGGTAAACGGCCGCTCCGTCCCTTCCTCGCGAAGCACGTAATATTGATCCGAGGTCAAGATGGCCTTCCACTCTTCGTCGGTCTTGACGACTTTGACGATGTCACCCGGTTCCACTTTTGTCGTGGCCAACACGGGTGAGAAGCCCATGGCTTTCACCATGAGTCCCAACCCCGCCAATGCCCCTATCTGCAAGACGGTTCGTCTTCCGATCTCCATATGCCTTCCTCCTTTCCGTGACTCGCTGCCGGCGACTCTTCCTGCCAAGGGGTTTGTCGCCGGCATGTTCCTGATAATTCAGTCTACTCCCCGGCGAGCCGTTATGCCAGAGGATGAGGCGAGGATGGCAGAAGGGAAGACGGCGGCATGAGATGCCGCGGCTACCACTACAAAAGATAAAGACACTGGATCCCCAATCAAGTCGGGGATGACAGAAGGAGAAGGAGGAAATGACAAAGGAAAGAGCGGGAGCGCACGCGCTTATCCGAACAAAAGCGAGAGCAAATCGCCCTGTTTTTCACAATAGTAATCGGGGTTGAGGGCGAAGACTTTGTCTCGATTGCCGTAGCCGTAGCCGACCGCGCAGGAGTACACCCCGGCCGTTTGGGCGGCTCGCACGTCGTTCGTGCTGTCGCCCACGAGCACGGCGTCTTCCGGTTGAACCGCAAGACGCTCCAGGATTCGCCACAACATGCCCGGGTCGGGTTTCAAATCAGATTGGTCGAGGGGACCTTCGATCGCGGCAAACCGGTCCTTGACCTTCAGGCCTTCGGTGATGCGTAAGGTATATTCCAGCGATTTATTCGTGGCCAGGGCCTTCGTACGCGTATCCCGTCCGTCAAACAGCCGGTCCAGACCGGGATACAATTGCGTGGTATCCAGACAGTGGGCGAGATAATGCCCGCGGAAGATACGAAGCGCTTCTTCATAGCGCGCCTCATTTGCTTCCCCGACGGATAGGCGCAAGAGCCGTTTGACCCCATCGCCCACGAAGGTGAAGACTTCTTCGGGAGGCAGCGTGGGTAAATCCAGATCCGCGAGCGTGAGGTTCACCGACGCGGCAATATCATACTTGGAATCAATGAGGGTCCCGTCCAGATCAAAAATGATTAACCGAACGGAGTCCGCTAGCGGGCCGTGGTTCATGATCGGCCGGCTTTGATGAGCGCTTCCCTGAGCCTGCGCAACGTCTCGACCCGGCCGGCTTTGTCTTCCTGGAGCATGGCTTCTTTCACGAAATCCGCCAAGCGTCTCCGGCCGACGTGCGGAGGGAACGCCGGCGACACCATTTTCCAGTGATTGTCCACGGCTCGTATGCGAATGGAAAATCTTTCTTCCCGCGGCATCGACACGAACGTGGCGGTTCTCACGTGGACGACTCCGAGGACCTGAAAGGTGACGGGAATGACGGCTTCCGTGCTGCTCACGATATCCCATTGCGTGACGTCGTCGATGACCGAATAGTCGCGGATCACCACGAACCGTTCCCAAGCCGGCTCTTCCTGTTCCCAGGCCACGTAGGGCTTGACCGCTTCGTATGTCTGCGCGGTCAACCGTACCCCACGTTTGTCCAACGACAGATATTTTTTGATCACCTTGGCCGGATCGTTGGTCAGGTCGCCCGTCAGACTCAGGACGGGCAAGGGAAAACCCCACGTGCCCACGGCCAAGCCAACAAGGCACAGCAGGATTCTCATGGGGCTATTCATTGAGGTGTTGTAGGGAATGACGCGATCTCAGCTTTTCGGGAGAAAATCTTCGACGGTGACCACCCCTTCAGGAGGATTCAGGATCAACACCGCGTCATCCAATCCTTTGTTGACCTTGAAATTGGAAAACCGAAACGTGGAGACGTTCCCGTTTTTCTCATGCAAGGCGAGGGATTGAATCAAATACGTGCGTGGTTGAATTTCCGACACGACTTTGACGAGCGACGACGACGAACCGGGAAGGGTCTTGGGGATCAGCGTCAATAACGGCAACCCGCTTTCCCCCTTCTCTCCGGCTCCAGCCGGTGCCACGGAGAAATGTTCGGCCAATTTCCCGACGCCCTGGAGCAACCGGAGCGGGGCCTTGGTCGAGACCATCATCGTGAGACTGCCCTTTAACACCTGATTATGGGCGGGCACGTACATCGCCAACTGATCCTGATGCACGTAAATGTGTTCGACCGAGGGTTCCATGTAATCCCAGCGGAGCCGCCCGGGTTTTTTCAGATACACGCGACCCGAGGACCGGACCGGCGTGTCGAATCCCTGAATGCGCGTTTCCTGGACAAAGTCCGCCTGGAAATCCTTGATCTCCGCATACCGCGCGTCAACGCGTTTGACCAACGCCTCGACGTCGTCGCTTCCCCTGGCCTGCGCGATCGCCGTCAGGCCCTCACCCTTTCCTTCTCCAAGAGAGAGAGGGAACACTGCAAACACACAGCCGATCACGATCAATCCAAGGGGCTTCATCCCACCTCCTCTTCGAACGCCATTCGACGGCCCAACACTTCACGACGACCATCGCGTCCGGGCGCACTCACAATACCTTCTTCTTCCATCTGCTCGATCATGCGAGCCGCCCGGGGATACCCCAGCCGCAATCGACGTTGAATGAGCGACGCGGAGGCCTGTCCGGAGGTCAACACCACTTCCCTGGCCTGCTCATAGATTTCATCGCGTTCCTGATCCTCTTCGACGTTGGCCTGATCCTGGAACACCGGTTCGTTGCAAAAATCCGGACCGGCCTGGGCTTTCACGTACTCGACCACCCGGCGGACCTCATCATCGGAGACGTAAGAGCCGTGAAGCCGCGAAAGGCGTCCGATGCCCGGAGGTAAATACAGCATGTCTCCCAACCCGAGAAGCGCTTCGGCGCCGTTCGCGTCGAGGATGGTCCGGGAGTCCGTTTTGGACGAGACCTGGTAGGCAATCCGGGTCGGAAAATTCGCCTTGATGAGTCCGGTCACCACGTCCACCGACGGGCGTTGGGTGGCCAGGATCAGATGGATGCCCGACGCCCGGGCCATTTGTGCCAGCCGGGTGATTTTTTCTTCCACTTCTTTGGGCGCCGTCATCATGAGATCGGCGAATTCATCGACCACCACCACGATGTACGGGAGCGGTTGAGGCGCGTCCGGCTGAAGGTCGTCGTCTTCCCCGGCCGGCGGCTCGGCTGGCGACCCGCGCCGGGTTGACCGGGGCGGACCCGTCTTCTGCGAGACGGCACGCAGGGCGTCCTCTACTTTTTCATTATAGGCTTGGATATTGCGAACCCCGTATTCCGCCAGCAGACGATAGCGGCGCTCCATTTCCTGAAGCACCCAGGTCAACCCGCGAGCCGCGGCTTTCGGTGACGTCAACACCGGATGCAACAAGTGCGGGATCCCGTCATAGACCTGGAGTTCCAGGACCTTGGGATCGATGAGCAACAGCTTGACCTCGTCGGGATGGGCGGAAAACAACAGGCTTAACAACATGCTGTTCAACCCCACGCTTTTTCCCGCCCCGGTGGCCCCGGCCACCAACAGGTGCGGCATGATTTTCAGGTCCGCGACGCACGGCCGACCGAAAATATCTTTCCCCAAGGCCAGCGTCAATTTGGACCGTGACCGGGCGTAGGCCTCATTGGTCAGGATTTCCCGTAAGGCCACGGTTTCTCTTACCGGGTTGGGGACTTCGATCCCCACCGTGGATTTGCCGGGAAGCGGGACCACGATCCGCACGCTGGTGGCTTTCAGGGCCATGGCCAAATCGTGGGCGAGCGTCACGATTCGCGCGACTTTGATGCCGGGCCCCGGAGCGAATTCATACATGGTGATGACCGGCCCCGGGTGCACTTCCGTCACTTTTCCGGCAATGCCGAAGTTCTGCAACGTGCTCGTGAGGATTTGGGATTGCGACTCCAGAATCTGGTCCGTCTGCCGCGTATTCGACACAGGAGGCGCCTCGAGCAGGGCCACGGGATCGGGCAGATGATAACCCTTGCCCACCTTCCGGGTGGCTTCGGGCCGCACCACGTCGGGCCGCGCGGTTTCGGCCTGACGCCGCGGGGCCCCAAACCCTATCTCAGCCTGAGCCGGATCGTCTTCAAGGGGTGGCTCCTGCACAGGGGTATCCATTTTCAGAAAGGAAAAGGCCGACCGTTGCTCAGCCAATTTCCGGTGGATCTTGAGCGGTTTGTTGGCTTTGGGTTGCCAGCGGTCTTTCAACCAGGCAGGCCAATGCCACGCGGGACGCCGTACCAATCCCCCCATTTTTCCGACGCCCTTCGGAATGAGTCCGACCCCGGCCGACAGGGAAAAGGGCGTGATGAGCAAGAGGGAGACGAGCAGCAGGGAGGCCAGGAGGACCGTGCTGCCCCATTGGCCGAACAAGGGTTTCAGCCCGCCCGCGGTCCAAGCACCCGCTTGCCCGGCATACAGGCCCGACGTGATCCCATCCTGCAGCGACTGCACGGAGAGAGGATGATGCAACCACACGAGCGTGCTCATACACAGGACCAGCAGCACGGAGCCCAGAAGACTGTTGACGGACTTGTGTTCTTGTTGAAAGACGCGAATCCCGTGCAAGAGGATTAAAAACGGGATGGCCAACGAGGCAGACCCGATGACCCAGATCAGGCTCGCGGCAATATACGCCCCCACCAACCCGACCAGATTGTGAGGACCGCCCTGTTCCACAACCGGTTCGCTCTCAGGGAACGCAAACCAGCCGACGTCCCGGAGCGAAAACGACCACAAGCTCAGAAAGACCAGCACGGCCAGGGTGATGAGAAAAATGCCGACAATTTCCCGGTTCAGAGGAAAGGTGGGGCGTGGCGCTTCCGGCTTATCGGACTTCTTGGCGGGCCTGGAAAAGAGGCGCATGGAGACAATGTAACACAGAGGGACCCCGTTTATCAAGCGAAATACCTAGTGAAGAATATGTGCGTAGCTTTGCGAATTATCTACTTGACTGTGACTTGTTTCCGCAACAAAAGACCAAGACGCTGGATTCCCGATCAGAGCCTGTCCTCGACGTTTGTCATCGGGGATCGGGGATGCCAGAAAGGGAGGGCTCGGTAAGATGGCGGGGGTACGAAGGGGGGCGGGGACGCTTTTACTTTTTTCAATGGAATGGAGCGCGCTGTAGAGGAGGCGGCGGTGCTCGCCGCCTCCCACAACGACGTCTGGCCAGGACGATCTCGGAACGCGCGCTGGGTGCTGGTGACTAACTAGCACGATCCTTCTTCTTGAGGAAGACACCCATCACCCTCATAGATCGGGGCATGCGTCCAGTTCTTCACCAACAGGATCGATAGCAGGCATTCCCGCTTGTGCGGATAGCCCCGTTTCGAGACAGCGATGGTTTTGTGCCTGCTCGTCCGAAAGGCCCAGCGCCATTCCTGTTGATCGTCCAAATACACACGGTAATGCATTGAAACCCTCCTACGAATTGAAAGAGGTTGATGTGATATAGGAGGCGTACTATATAAATTAAATCGTACTTGTCAATACGTACTAAGCAGAACGGTTGGTCCAACTCAACCCGGACTTTTCGATCAAAAAATGACGAGTAAAAACAACCAGTCATTCTCTTTCTCTCCTTCGCGTCTCGTGAGCGCAGGGCATAGCGCGGCTTGCGGCGTTACGTCTGTAAAACCCCCTTCACATACTACGGCAACGACGCTGGATCCTCGATTACTAACGTCGAGGACAGGCAGTGTCTCTTCTTCGTGCCGCAGGCTCTCGCGTCGCACATTAATTTTTTCTTCCAGCATACTTATTCATAAATGGGGGATACTGAAAGTAGGAGGTTTTATCTTTTCATGAACACCTTGACCGAGAGAATTCGTGCTGCCCGGGAAGAGGCGGGCTTGTCCCAAACGGACGTCGCCAGGGCGCTCCGCATCTCGGCTTCTGCGGTCAATCAATGGGAACACGGCTTCAGCAAAAACATTAAATTGCCGACTTTCTTCGCCCTCGCCCGGTTGCTGGGACAAGACCCGCACTGGCTGGCCACCGGCAAGGCCCTCTCCCACGTACGAGGAACCGCGGCGATGCCAGCCCCGGACTTTCCCGGCCCCACCGGCGAGGAACGAGCGCTGCTGCACTATGTTCGCCAACTGCCCACCACCCTACGAAGAGTGTTGCTGCAGTTCGTGCGCGGGCTGTGCAATGTCCATGTTTCGTTTGAAAAAGGCGGCCGATGAGGGTGTTCGTGCTTGGAGTTGGTGCGCGTCCGGGCCGGCCGGTTGATTTGGGGATGGTGCGCGCCTGTTGCCTGTTTTTGGAGCGCGCCTGAGCCGGTCGGTTGGTTGGGGTGAGGGGAGCCCCCTCCCCCCAACCCCCGGATCAAGTCGCTAACCTGACCTGCTTCCCCTCGGACAGGTACGCAGGCCTGTCCCTACAGCAAAGGAGGGGAGCAGAAATGGGCTAAGGCGATGAATTCCTGGACCGTGAGTGTTTCGGCGCGGCGTCGCGGGTCGATCCGGGTCTGTTCCAGGGCCCGTCGCATCAGGGATTCGTCCCAGCCTTCTTCCCGGTAGGAGTTGATCAGGGTTTTGCGTCGATGCGCAAACGCGCCTCGGACGACCTTCATGAACACCGCGTCAAACCGGACATCGGCGGGGGTCCGATCAGGCCGTCCCGCAAGACACACGACCGCCGAGTCCACTTGCGGGACCGGGCGGAAGCAGCTCGCCGGGACGATAAACGCCTTGCGGGGTTTCGTGTGGTATTGGATGACCACGGAGAGGAGGCCGTAATCCCGCGAGCCCGGTTCCGCGATCATTCGCTCGGCCACTTCGCGTTGCAGCATCAGGACCATCCGGTCGATCCGATCGCGTTCCTGCAACAACCGGAACAACAAGGGCGTGGCCATGTAGTACGGTAGATTGGCCATGACGACCGTTCCTCCGGGCAAGGTGTCATAGGGAAACGCCAGGGCGTCGCCGTGATGCAATTCCAGGGCGTCGTGTTGCGCGCAGGTTTGCGCGAGATAGTCGAACAGGTGCCGGTCGAGTTCCACGGCAATCACCCTGGAGACCCGTTCACATAACACCTGCGTGAGGGCGCCCCGTCCGGGTCCGATTTCAAAGACGACGTCTTCCGGACGCAACGCCGCGACTTTGAGCATCTTCCGAGTGATATTGGGATCAATGAGAAAATGTTGACCGAGGCGTTTTCGCGGACGGGGAAGGGTGGGCATCGGTTCAGGTTGACGAGGGCTCATCGGGACTTTGCAGCCCCTGGGTTTCGATCTCGCTGGAGAGTTGGTACAGGTGGCGGAGACACATTTCAATGTCATCACTCAATTCATCGTACATATCCGCTCCGGCAAAGGCCGTTTCCAGCCAATCCTTGGATAACCGCTTCCGGTAACCGGCTCCGAGTTGTTCTCCGACCAGCGCCACCACCTGTTTTTTCCATTTGTAAAATTGTTCTTTTGCCAATATCGCATTCACGGCTTCCACCAGATGCGGTTGAATGATTTTGAGTTCCCGTATTTGTTTCGCGATGAATTCCAATGCCTGCTTGGTCTGATCACTCATAGTTATCCTCGATTTCGGCGTTACATTCTCACACGATACCACACGCGCCACGCGCCGTTAATAATTGGCCACACGCTCTTCCGGCCGCGGGCCCAGCGTCTCATGCACCCGGAGCACATGCCCTTGAAGAAACTGTTCCACGGACATGCGCTTTTTATTCGCCGGTTGGACTTCCAGCACTTCGAGCCTGCCCTCACCCGTCTCGACGCAAAAGGATTTCGGGCCCACGGCCAGGATGGTCCCCGGCCGTTGCCCGTCGCTCCTATCCGCGGCACCCTGTGCATCGACGCGGCCTTTCCGGATGATCAGGCGATGTTCATGATGGAAGGTGTAGGACCCGGGCCAGGGAGAAAGCCCTCGAATCCTGTTGGCAATTTCCGTGGCCGATTGCGTCCAATCGATCACGCCATCTTCTTTTTTCAGCAATGGGGCCGACGTGGCCCGGGTATGATCCTGCTCACGGGGAACGAGCGACTGTTCCGCCAACCGCGTGAGCGTCTCCACCAGGAGCGCGCCGCCGACCTTCGCCAACCGGGCACCCAGTTCCAGGGAGGTCTCTTCAGGTTCGATCGGAACCGTTTGTTGAAGCAGCACGGCACCCGTATCCATCCCTTCATCCATCAACATCGTGGTAATCCCCGTTTCCGGATCCCCGTGAATGAGCGCCCATTGGATCGGCGCGGCTCCCCGGTAGGCGGGCAGCAGGGAACCGTGGACGTTGACGCAACCCATGGGCGGGAGGCCCAGGATCGCTTTGGGCAGGAACCGGCCAAACGCCGTCACGGCAATGACATCCGGTTTCCAATCGGAGAGTTGCCGAAAAAATTCCGGGCTTTTGATCTTCTCGGGTTGACTCACGGGCAATTCCCTTGCCACGGCCAGTTCTTTCACCGGGCAAGGCACCACGGCCTGTCCTCTTCCCTTGGGGCGATCGGGCTGGGTGACCACGCCGACGACCTGATGGTCCGATTTCGCCAAGGCTTCCAGTGACGGCACGGCAAAGACCGGCGTTCCCATAAAGACGACTCGCATGCCGTTTCCTTACCATCCTCCCCGCCGTCACGCAACTTCCCTTTGGACCCCATCCGCCTGACACGACGCTTGTCGCTTTTCACGGGCGAACAACAAGGCATGGCTTATTCTGAACTAGTTGTTACTACGTATTATCTCGTTGACACGATCGGATGCCCTATCCTATGATACAAGCCACGTGACGCTCCCCCTGAACCATCAGGATCCATCGTCACAGTTTGACACGTTTTGCATAAGGAAACGACGGTATGGGCGGTCATAGTCATTGGTCCACGATCAAACGCCATAAGGCAGGGATCGACGCCAAACGCGGAAAAGTTTTCACCAAACTGATCCGCGACCTGACCATCGCGGCTCGCGCAGGCGGAGATCCCGATGCGAACCCGACCTTGCGCACCTTCATTGCCAAGGCGAAAGAAGCCAACATGCCGGCCGATACCATCAAACGCGCCATCCAGCGAGGCACGGGGGAACTGCCAGGCGTCAATTACGAGGAATTCACCCTTGAAGGCTACGGGCCCGGCGGCACCGGGATCCTCCTCGAGATCATGACGGATAACCGGAACCGCACGGTGTCGGAAATTCGCAACATGCTGGGGAAAAATCATGGGACCATGGCCGAAGCCGGGGCGGTCGCGTGGCAGTTTCAGAAGAAAGGGCTTCTGGTCGCGGAAGGGTCGTCGGTCGATGAAGACCAGTTATTGAGTATCGTCCTGGAAGCCGGGGCTGATGACGTCAAACAGGCCGGCAGCGGCTTTGAAATTACCACGGACGTCTCCGAGTTCGAAGCGGTCAAGGCGGCCCTGCAACAAGCCGGCATTCACACGTCGGTGGCTGAAGTCACCTATCTCGCTCAGAACCAAATCCGTCTCGACGAAAAACCGGCCGAGCAGATGTTAAAATTGATGGAAATCTTGGACGACCATGACGACGTCCAAAAAGTGCATGCCAACTTCGACATTTCGGATGAGGTCATGGAAAAAGTCGCGGCGGCCGGCTGAGGTTCGTTATCTATGTTGCCTGTCACGTGACACCGGCTCATGATTGCCAACCTGACGGGAATCTTGGCGGCCAAAGACCCTTCACGGCTCGTTCTCGACGTCAACGGAGTGGGCTATGAAGTGTTCATCCCCTTCAGCACGTATTTCGCCCTCCCCGACCTGCGCGCGCCACTGACGCTTCATATCTTCACCCACCTGCGGGAAGATGCCATTCAATTATTCGGGTTCCTGACGCCCGCCGAAAAAACGGCCTTTATCCTGCTGACCAAAATTTCCGGCGTGGGCGGGAAATTGGCCCTGAGTGTGTTGTCTGCCTTAAAGATTTCCGACCTGCGGGGGGCCATTCTCGCAGATGACGTGGAGAAACTCGCGTCGGTTCCGGGAATCGGGAAAAAATCCGCGGGCCGCATTGCCCTGGAACTCAAAGATAA
>JAHRAK010000037.1 GCA_020027535.1 Nitrospirales bacterium | reverse complement strand
TGGGGGAGAAGGATTCGAACCCTCACAATCAGATCCAGAATCTGACGTCCTACCCTTAGACGATCCCCCAGTCCGTGAAAAAGCTTAAAGGGAGCCGTTTCTCCGAGTCAAGAAATTATCCCAATTTTCATGCCATCTGTCCCGACTCTGTTTCATGATTCCTCGTGGAGTTGGGGAAAATGATCTTGACGGATCACGGTAACCGCTGAACTGAGGCACCCCACAACCGCAAATTTCCCTCTTTTTTGATCGTTTGTTTTAAAATGATTGTTCTAGAACGCTTGCATGGCAGTGCAACTTAAGATATTATCCTTGGACTTTTTCATTCCAAAACGGTCCACCATGCCCAGAAAAAAAGAATTCGACGTCGACACGGTCTTGGACAATGCGATGCAGGCGTTCTGGTCTCGTGGCTATGAGGCCACGTCCTTAAACGATCTCCTGGACTGCATGCAGATCCAGCGTGCCAGTCTGTA
This sequence comes from Nitrospirales bacterium, assembly GCA_020027535.1. Classification (GTDB taxonomy): domain Bacteria; phylum Nitrospirota; class Nitrospiria; order Nitrospirales; family UBA8639; genus Bin75. Next base: position 19,464 of record JAHRAK010000037.1, on the reverse strand, counting down.
TAACACGTTCGACGATAAGCGCACTCTCTTCCTCAATGCTTTGCGCCAATACGACATCATGTGCCAGACCGAAATCGCAGCGATGGCGAGAGCGTATTCACCCCGCCAAGCTATCATCAGCTTATTCCGGGATACCATCACTGCGGTGATGGAAAAGGGAGCACGAGACGGGTGTTTTCTGGTCAATACGGCCTTGGAGTTATCGCCGCACGACCAAGAGGTCGCGCAGGTCGTCGGTCAAGCCTTCATCAAGAGGGAACGATTCTTCCGCAAAATGATCGAAAAGGGCCGAGCCAGCGGAGAGATTGCGAAGTCGGTGGTGCCAATCCAGACCGCGCGCGCCTTACTAAGTCTGTTCATCGGGTTACGGGTGCTCTCCCGCAGCTGTCCTGAGAAGCTTTTGCTGCAATCGATCGCGCAGCAGGCGGAGACCCTTTTACCCCTTGGCGGTAAGGTGACCCCTTCTCTCGCCCTCTCCGGCTCATCCTGTAACTAGAAGTCAACAAAAGCCCCGACAAATCTCTCCGTAGCTGCGCAATCCCTGTTCGGAGACAGGGACATGCCTTATCGCGCCATGCGTCACGCCAATTTGACGGTCTTTCTTGGCAGCATGAGATGCTGCCGTTACATGAACAAAACGAGCGCCGAAAGAATAGAACGTATTGTTGTCACGACGCGGGGATTCCGTGGAGGGCCTGTTCAAGGCGTTTGATGGTCCGGTCCTTGCCCAGTAATTCCATGACTTCATAAATGCCCGGGCTGAAGGTTCTTCCGGTGAGAGCGACGCGAAGGGGTTGAGCGAATTTTCCCATCTTCAGCTGATCTTCCTCGAGGACGGTTTGCAATACGGGATCGAGCGTCTCTTTGGAAAAGGGATCGACCGTCTTCACTCGTTCGACGAATTTGTTGAGGCTGGGGGCAATCGCAGGGGTGAGAAACTTTCCGGCCGCGGCTTCATCCATCGCCACGGGTTCCATAATATAGGGCAACGTCCAGTCCGCCATTTCGACCAGCGTTTTCACGCGCTCGCGCAGGTGAGGCACCACCGCCTCAATGCCCCCACGGGGTTGCACGAGTCCGTCCCGGTCGTATCCCTGCTTTTCCAAAAAGGGAAGTACCAGTTCCGCGATGTGCCGGGGTTCACCTTGTTTGATGTATTCGGCATTGAGCCATTGCAATTTTTCCGGGTTGAACACCGCCGCGGACGATTGCACGTGGTCAAAGGAAAATTTCTCGATCATTTCCCGGATTGAAAAAATCTCCTGGTCGCCGTGCGACCACCCCAACCTGACCAGATAATTCACCAGTGCCTGCGGCAAATATCCTATTTCCTGATACGCCAGCACCGACGTGGCTCCATGCCGTTTGGACAGCCTGGATTTGTCCGAACCCAAGATCATCGGCAGATGTGCGAACTTGGGCACCGCATACTCCAACGCTTCGAACAAGGGCACCTGGCGAGGCGTGTTGTTGACGTGATCGTCACCGCGAATCACGTGCGTGATCCCCATGAGCGCGTCATCGATCACGACGGACAAATTATACGTGGGATAGCCGTTTGATCGAAGAATGATGAGGTCATCCAGCACGGCGTTGTCAAACACGATGGTGCCTTTGATCAGGTCTTCGACAACGGTTTGCCCTTCTTGAGGAGATCGAAACCGGAGCGCCGCCGGTTCCGTGGGAGCGGTCAGGCCCCGTTCCCGACACCGGCCATCGTACTTGAGCGGTGCGCCTCTGGCCTGGGCCTCTTTCCTCCGAGCTTCGAGTTCCTCCGGCGTACACACGCACCAATAGGCTTGACCCCGTTCGAATAATGCCAGGGCTTGTTGCCGGTAGAGATCCAGCCGGTCGCTTTGCCGATGGGGACCTTCATCCCAATCCAGCCCGGCCCAGCGCATGCCGTTGACGATTGCGTCGATGGCGGCATCCGTTGACCGGTCGCGGTCCGTGTCTTCAATCCGCAAAATAAATTTCCCGCCATGCCGCCGGGCGAACAACCAGTTGAACAAGGCCGTCCGAAGGCCTCCGATATGGAGATACCCCGTGGGGCTGGGTGCGAAACGAACTCTGACGTCGGTCATGCCTCTTTTCTATCAAAGTACGCCCTCCGGTTGCCACTTTATTTTTCGCGCGTCATTGAACAGCACATTCAGAGAGCCTGACCACCCACAACCTTGACCGATCCTACCTTGCATGTTAGATTCCCTTTTTGTTTCCTGTTGTCTCCGAAAATACTTCTGAGTGGGGCTGTGGCGCAGTTGGGAGCGCGCGTGAATGGCATTCACGAGGTCGCCGGTTCAATCCCGGCCAGCTCCACCAACTACTCGTAGCGGTTGATCGGAACCCACCTCGATTTCTTTCATTTTTTCTCTGATTTTGAGAGCCCGGCGCCTAAGCCGACTCCCGTCTTTCCGGATTGAACGATGATCCATATTGAATCCTTAACCAAACAGTACCCGACGAAAACACTCTTCTCCGAGGCAGCGGCCCACCTCCGTCCGGAAACCCGGGTCGGCCTCGTGGGTCGAAACGGAACGGGAAAAACCACCCTGCTCAGAATGATTATGGGTGTGGATTCGCCTGACGACGGGGCAATCCGAAAACGGCCCTGGCTCCGTATCGGATATCTCCCCCAAGAGCTCGACGCCCCCACGAACCTGACCGTGCTTGAGGCGGCCCATCGCGAGCAGTACCCCGAACATGAAGCCAAACGCATTTTATCGGGGCTCGGGTTTGGAGAAGCGGACTGGCATCGATCCCTGCAAACCTTTTCCGGCGGTTATCGCATGCGGGTGGCGCTCGGGCACCTTTTGCTCGCCAACCCCGACGTGTTGCTGCTCGACGAGCCGACGAACCACTTGGACAAACCCACGCAGGCCTGGTTCGAATCCTTTCTGCTCGCCTCGAAAACGACCATGCTCATCATCAGCCACGATACGAAATTTCTTGATCGGTTGACCACGCATATCTGGGAAATCCGCAATCATCACATCCAGGAATATCGTGGAAACTACCGGACCTTTCAAACCTTGCGCGCACAGATCGACGCCCAACAGGCCTCGGCCGCACAGCGCCAGGCCAAGGAGGTCGCGCGCGTACAAAAGTTTGTGGATCGATTCCGCTCCAAGGCTACCAAAGCCAAACAGGTGCAATCGCGCATCAAGCAGTTGGAGAAAATCAAACTCATCGAGACCAGGCGTGACCCCAAACGACTTCGCTTCCGGTTTCCGCAACCCGTCAAGAGTGGGATCCGGGTGTTGGAGCTGAACGACGTCCGAAAACAATACGACGAACACGTCGTCTATGAGGAGCTTCACTTTTCCGTCGATTGCGGGCAACGCATCGCGTTGGTCGGAGAAAACGGCGCGGGGAAAAGCACCTTGTTGAAAATGCTGGCAGGAGTGTTACCCTTCGAGGCCGGCACGCGACGGGAAGGCCACGGCGTGACGCTGCATTATTTTGCTCAGCATCAAGCCGAGATCCTGAACCCCGAGCATTCGATTCTGGAATCCTTGACGGAAGCCGCGCCTCAAGCCGAGACCAATTTTTTGCGTAGCACCGCCGGGGTCTTTCTTTTTTCCGGACAGGATCAGAAAAAGCCGATCAAGGCCCTCAGTGGTGGGGAGCGAAACCGGGTCGCCCTGGCTCGCATGCTCGTGGAACCGGCGAACACGCTCCTGTTGGACGAGCCCACAAATCACCTGGATCCTGCCTCCGTGGACGTCCTCACCGATGCGCTCCTCGACTTTCAGGGCACAATGGTGTTCATCTCCCATGATCCGCTTTTTTTAAGCCGGGTCGCGACACGGATCGTGGAGATCGAAGAAGGCCATGTCAAAGATTACCTGGGAGACTATGAATATTATTTGTGGAAACGCGCACAGGAACTCGACGCGTTGAAAGTGCAGGAAGAGGCCCAGGCGCTTGCGAGACCGGACAAACGAAAAACCCGGCGCACCCCGCCCCCGGCTGAAGCATCCCCGCCGTCGAGCACACCCACTCGCCGCGATATGACCAAAACGATCAACCGGTTGGAAAAACAGGTGGCCCGGTCGGAAGAGGACATTACGGCCTTGGAGGACCGGATCAAAGCCCGGGCCGAAGAACTCTCGACGCCGGAACTCTACCGGGATTTTCCCCGGTGGAACGAGTTGCATCAGGAACATGAACGCTGGAAACAGGAACTGGACGTCCTGACGAACCGGTGGTCAACCCTTTCCACCGAACTCGCGGAACTCAAAGACCAACTGGCACGGGTCGGTTAATTGTAGCCTGCCGTCGGATTACGCTACGCTAATCCGACCTACAAGAACTTCCTCGCCTTTGTCAGACAACCCCCCCTTCGACAGGCTCAGGACAGGCTCAATCCCCCTTATCAGGGGGACGGCAGAGTTCTTCGCCCCCCTGATAAGGGGGGCACGGGGGGTTCAGCATTGTAGGTCGGGTTAGCCCTGAGCTTGTCGAAGGGCGTAACCCGACATCCCTGAGCCCGCGGTCAGGGCCGGTAATATTTTTTCTTGTCCAGTTCTTTCGGCAAATGAGTTTGTTCGGTTTGGGCCTGGCGATCATGATGCACGTAGCGATACCCTTTTCCATATCCCAAGTCCTTCATCAGCGACGTCACGGCATTTCGTAAATGCAAGGGGACGGGCAGGTTGCCGAAGGCCTTGGCATCCTTCCGCGCTTCGATCAATCCGGCGTAGGACGCGTTGCTCTTGGGACAGGAAGCCAAATACGTGGTGCCCTGCGCCAAATTGATTTGGGCTTCGGGCAGCCCGATCACTTCCACGGCGTGGAAAATCGACGTGACCACGACCACCGCCATGGGCTCGGCGTTGCCGACGTCTTCCGAGGCGAACACGACCATGCGTCGCGCGATGAATTTGGGATCTTCCCCACCTTCCAGCATCCGGGCCAACCAATACAACGCGCCGTCGGCGTCGGAGTCCCGCATGCTCTTGATGTAGGCCGAGATCAGGTTGTAGTGCTCTTCTCCATCCTTGTCGTATCTCACCCGTTGCTGCAGGATCCCTTCCAGTTGCGGACGATCAAGGGTGATCGGCGTCTCGGAGGCGGCGGCGGCTTGCCGGATCACGTATTCCAAGGCCGTGAGCAGTGACCGGGCGTCTCCGTTCCCGTACCGGATCAGATACTGCCGTGCCTCGTGGGTCAGGGTCGCCCCGGATTTCCCGAGCCCGCGCTCGTCGTCATTCAGCGCCCGATCCAGGATGCTTTCCATCGCGTCGTCATTCAACTCATTGAGGGTCACGACCATGGAACGGGACAGGAGTGGCGCAATGACTTCAAAGGAAGGATTTTGCGTGGTCGCGCCGATGAGAATGATATCCCCCTTCTCGACGTGAGGCAGAAAAGCATCCTGCTGCGCTTTGTTGAACCGGTGAATTTCATCGACGAACAGAATGGTGGCCTGATCCTGCATTCGTCGTCGCTGCACGGCTTCCTTGATGATCGCTCGGAGTTCGGGCACGCCGCTGACCACGGCGGAAAACGCCACGAATGCCGCTTTCGTTTTTTGGGCGATGATGTGGGCCAACGTGGTTTTCCCCGAGCCTGGCGGCCCCCACAGAATCAGCGAAGGGACCCGATCATTTTCAATGGCCTGCCGGAGCGATTGATGCTCGGCGAGCACGTGGTCCTGGCCGACAAACTCGTCAAACGTTTGGGGACGGAGCCGCTCGGCCAGAGGAGCGGACAGAATTTGCGCCGGTTGGTGTTTTGACTTAGGATTCGACCGGGGAGAGGAAGAGAAGAGGTCAGGTGGAGTCTCGTCAAACATCACGTTTTTCCGAAAGTCAACGTCATTGCCATGCTATAACGCCGTTGAAAGCCGGTGCAAATGAAATGATGGGCATTTCGACCGCTCGTGGTTTTGCGAGATGGTGAGTGCCGTCTGCCAATGGAGTGAACGCTGATGAAAGTGAAAGATTCCATTGCCGCCGAATTTGATCAGTTCTCCGGCAACTATACGGAGGACATGACCAAATGTGTCCCGCACTACCCCAAATTACTGTCATGCTTTTCCGACTGTCTTCCCGATGATTTCTCACCGGACGCCGTCCTGGACCTGGGATGCGGCAACGGCAACGTGACGGCACTCCTGCTGAACAAATTTCCCCATGCGCACTATACGCTGCTCGACGCTTCACCGGAAATGCTGGCCCTGTGCAAGCAACGATTTTCAGGGAACGACGTGACCTGTATCGAACGGTATTTCCGCGACTATGACTTTCCCCGGTGCCGGTTCGATCTCATAACCGCCAGCTTCAGCCTGCACCATCTGGACAGCGGGGAAAAACAATGGATCTTCCCGATACTGTTCGATGCCCTGAAGCCGGGAGGCCTCTTCACCTGCTCGGATCTCATGATCAGCAAGCACCATGATCAGTATGAAACGCTCCGTGAAGAGTGGAGGCTCTTTGTCGATTCCCATTATCCCGATGGAGAAAAGTGGAAATGGCTGACGGAGCACCATCGCATTCATGACCACCCGGAAGATTATGAAACACAAAAACGCTGGCTGCAGCGTGCCGGATTTCGTGAGGTCAGAATCGGCTGGAATGACGGATACTGGATGTATTTCACTGCGATGAAATAAGGGGTTCCTCCGAATTGGTCATTCCCGACGTTTGTAATCGGGAATCCAGAGTCTTTTAGTCTTCACGGACGAAGAAAAAAGCAAAGACCCTGGATCCTCGATTACGAATGTCGAGGATGACAGAAAGAAAGAATTGGCATGACCATAGCCGACGAGATCCCAAACTGGTCAGTCCTGCCTGTAAACTTCAGAAGTCCCAGATGAAAGCACACATCAACGACATCGGTTTGGCCTATTCGGATGAGGGGCAAGGGCCTCCGGTTGTTTTTCTCCATGCGTTTCCGCTGAATCGTACGATGTGGGTACCGCAGGTGGCCGGGCTCAAGGATCGCTATCGCGTCGTCACGATCGACCTGCGCGGGCACGGAGAATCCGATGCGCCGATGTGGCGCTATACCCTGGACCAGTTCGCGGAGGATGTCCACGGTTTGCTGGAGCACCTGGGTATTGCCAAGGCGACGTTCGTGGGATTGTCCATGGGCGGGTATATTCTTTTTGCGCTTTATCGGAAGTCGCCATCGCTCTTTCAATGTCTCGTGTTGGCCGATACCCGGGCAACGGCCGATACGCCTGAAGCCAAAGCCGCTCGATTTTCCATGGCCCAGATCGCGTATCGACGGGGAGCGTCGTCCATCGCCGATCTCATGTTGCCCAAATTGTTGAGTCCCGCTTCTTGTGAACACCGCGCAGACTTGCGGGGTCACCTGCGCACGATCATCGCCAGCAATCAGGTCTCCGGGATTGTGGACGATCTTATGGCTATGGAAGAACGACCGGATTCCACTCCGCTGTTGAGCACCATTTCCGTTCCGACGTTGGTGATCGGCGGCGAAGAGGACCTCGCCTCACCACCCGAGGAAGTGGAAGCCATGGCCCAACAGATCCCCGGCTCCACCTTTGTGCGTATCCCTCAAGCCGGGCATCTCTCGAACATGGAAAATCCCGCCGCCTTCAACGCCGCGCTCCTGAGTTTTTTGACATCGGTGGGAAATTCTAATTTGTAGGGGCAGGCTCAGACCGATCGACCGATAAGCTTCAAAAATTCTTCTCGGGTCTGTTGTTGCCTGCGGAACCCGCCCAACATGTGACTCGTGACGGCTATGGCATTCTGCTTTTCGACGCCGCGCATCATCATGCACAGGTGCTGCGCTTCGATGACGACTCCCACCCCCAAGGGCTTCAGCGCCGTCTTGAGGGTCTCGGCGATTTCCACGGTCAGGCGTTCCTGCACCTGAATCCGCCGGCTCAGCACCTCGACGATCCTCGGCAGTTTGCTGAGGCCGACGACCTGCTTACCCGGGATATACCCGATGTGACACTTGCCGAAAAATGGAAGCAGGTGATGTTCGCAGAGACTGTAAAAATCGATATCGCGGACAATGACCATCTCGTCATATTCAAGAGGGAACAGGGCCCCATTGATGATCTCCCGGATGTCCTGATTGTATCCCTTCGTCAAAAACGCGAGGGCCTGGGCCACACGTTCGGGAGTTTTCTCCAACCCGATGCGCGTCGGATCTTCTCCAAGCGCTTTCAGGAGTTGCGTAATCAGCGGCTGTATCGCTTTGCTGACGCCGGGGTTGAGGTCGGAACCCGGGGAAGCCTTTGTTGCCCGCGCGCGCTGCCTCGTTGAGGACTTGGGAGTTTGACGTTTGTTCATAGGGTTTGAAGCACCTTTCTCAGGCTGATTGGTGTTCAGGCGACACGGACTGCCGATATTCGAAATAATTGTCACGCGTTTCAATCAGCCCGATTTTTTCCAAGCGTCCCCCCGGGACGTGGTTCACCAACTCATCCCAAATAAACTTGACGAGATTTTCGCCGGTGGTCACGAGTTGCTGAAACGCCGGGTCGTCATTCAGGTGACGGTGATCGAAGCGTTCCACGATTTTTCGGTTCACCAGCCGGTCCAAGGCCCGGACGTCCGTCACTTCACCGGTTTGCGGATCCAGCTCACCGCTTACCGTGACGAACACGGTGTAATTATGCCCATGTCCATTGGGGTTGTTGCACTTGCCGAAGACTTTTCGATTGACGTCATCGGACAAGGCACTCGTGTGCAACCGATGCGCCGCGCAGAACCGATAGTGACGGGTCACGCAGATTCTTGCCTTCATCGGGATCGACCTGTTCCGAGCCGTGTCACGCGTCAGCTCTTGGTGGCGTTCGAGGAGTCCTGCTGGTCGGCAGCCGTAGGCTCCCATTTTTCTTCAGGCACCTGGACCACGACGTCTCCCATGACCGTGGCCTGGCAACTGAGACGATGATAGGGTTCGGTTAACGCTTCGCGATCGAGCAAGTCCTGCTCTTCAAAATCTATCTCGGAGAGATGCTCTCCCCCCATGATCACTTCGACGCGGCAGGTCGAGCACGAGGCACTCCCCCCGCAATCATGATTGAGTGGAAAGCCCAACTGTTCGGCGGCATCGAGCAGGGTGACGTTCTCCGGAACCTCGCCGCTGGTGCCTTCAGGATGGATAAAGGTGACACGTGGCATCTGAGATCACCCGACGGCAACCGCCGGTTCCGTGGCGGTCGGATGAAAAGGACACGCCCGTTTGGCGACGTGTTCCTCAAATTCTTGCCGGAACAGGCGAAGACTGTTTTGGACCAGGACGGCCGCGCCCGTCACCAACGTGCAGTAGCCCGTGCCTTTGACGAACCCGCAAATCTGCAGGAGTTTGTCCAGATCTTCCGGCGTCCCGGTGCCTTCCTCAATTTTCGCCATCAGTTCTTCCAGATGCTCGGTCCCGATCCGGCAGGGTGGACATTGCCCGCAACTTTCTTCTCGAAAGAACGTCGAGAGCTTGAGCGTTTGCCCTACCATGCAGGTGGCATCATCGACCACAATGACTCCCGCCGACCCCAGTCCGGTCCCGGCTTTTTTCAAGGCATCGAAATCCATGGCCAGATCCAGCGCGTCAGGCCCCACCATCGCAAAGGACGGCCCTCCCGGAAAGATCGCTTTGATCGCCCGGCCATGCGGAACGCCTCCTCCGCATTCTTCGATCAAATGACGCAGGGGCGTGCCCAAGGGCAGTTCATAGACGCCAGGCCGATTCACGGCCCCGCTCAACGAAAACAGCATCGTTCCCGGACTCTTTTCCGCGCCCACTTCCGAAAACCATTGAGCCCCGTTGCGCAGCAGGTGCGGCACGTGAGACAGGGTTTCGACGTTATTCACCAGGGTCGGCTTGCCGTGGAGCCCGAACTCGGTGGGGTAAAACGGCGGCTTTTCCTTTGGTTGGGCCGGGCGGCCCTGCATGGACTCCAACATCGCGGTCTCTTCGCCGGCGACGTAACTGCCATGCCCTTCGAAAATTTCCAATTCGAGATCAACCCCGAACCCCAGCACGTTGCGACCCAGGAATCCACGTGCCCGGGCTTGTTCCAAGGCCTTGTCCAAACTCGTCCGCGCTTCCAGAAATTCGGCATTCAAATAAACGTACGCTTCCCGCGCGCCGATGGTGAAGGCCGCGATCAAACACCCTTCTATCAACTGATGCGGGTGGTGTTGGACCAAGTACCGATCCTTGAATGTGCCCGGCTCGTGCTCGCCGGCGTTGCAGACGAAATATCGCTCTTGCTCCCGATGGTGAACGACTTTGTCCCATTTCAATCCCGTGGGGAACCCGGCTCCGCCCCGGCCGCGCAGACCCGCTCGCTTCAACTCATCAATCACCCGGTCGGGATCGGCGTCTCGAACCACTTGTTGCCAAGCCTCATACCCGCCGGTCTTGACGTAGCCATCGATATCCCACGGCTCGCCCTCGAGCGGGGTCAATAACCAGAGTGGAAATTCGTTCGTCATAAAAAATACCTTAAGCCGGGCAACGCGCCGTAGTTGTCATTGTATGTGTTCATGCATTCGTTAACCATTTTCACTGCCTCCTTCTGTCATTCCCGACGTTAGTAATCGGGAATCCAGTGTCTTTCTCTTTACGGACGAAGAAAAAACCCTGGATCCTCGATTAAAGATGTCGAGGATGACAGCAAGGAGATTCCTCGCTTTGCTTGGAATGACACCTCCGGTGCGGTCAGCCCCATATCCTATTAACGAATGAAGGAACATTTACAGGCTCTAATTGATTCCGTCAAGCCATTCGCCTGCACGAGGGCACCAAAACCCCTTGCACGTCAATGAGTTATGCTCTAGCAAATCAGCCCATTTGTTCCCCGTTTTTGGGCATTTTCGTTCTCAATAGGCTGCGTCCTCAAATCATCGCGATACATGACACTTGAACACCATATCACGCTATTTTTTGCTATATCTTGATATATGTAGTTATATTTAGCTATTTAATGCTATTCTTTGCTATGTTTTGCTATTTTTCGCTATCCGCCGCTGTGTCCCGCTTTTCTCGTTTCGCGTCGCCACAGAATGAGATTGTAAATGAAATGACGAGTGAGTACACTCTTGTCCTGTTATTGAAGAATTGCCGGACACTCTCCCACTTCACGCTCCAATTTCGGTTAAGGAGGAACGCTTGTGGCTTCAGCAAATGAGACGCCGTTAGTCGGCATTATTATGGGCAGTAAAAGCGACTGGGAGGTCATGCGACTGGCCAGTGAGATGCTGACGCAGCTTGGCATTGCCAATGAATGTCGCGTAATTTCCGCTCATCGGGCCCCTGATGCCTTATTCGACTACGTGAGCCAGGCCGAGTCACGCGGGCTCCGCGTCATGATCGCGGGCGCCGGAGGCGCAGCGCACTTGCCGGGAGTGATTGCGGCGAAGACGACCCTGCCGGTTCTGGGTGTGCCCATGCAATCCAAAGCGCTGCAAGGCCTCGATTCCCTGCTCTCCATCGTGCAAATGCCCAAAGGCATTCCGGTTGCCACCCTGGCCATCGGTGAAGCCGGCTCGGCGAATGCCGCCTTATTCGCAGCCGCGATCCTGGCCCTGGAAGATTCGGGGATCAAAAAGAACTTGGAAGAGTACCGCAGGAAACAAACGGAAAAAGTGCTGGCTGAAAAATTGCAGTAGCGGATTACAAGCCAAGGATTTTATCGACCTCTTGGCATAATTCCCTGACGCCCTGGGCCGATTCTTCGAAGGCGGCTTTTTCGTCGGGCGTCAGGTCGTATTCGAGAATTTCTTCGACGCCGGTTTTCCCCAATCGGATCGGCACCCCCATATACGTCCCTTTCAGGCCGTACTCGCCATCACACAGGGCGGCACAGGGCAGCACTTTGTGTTCATCCCGGATAATGGCCTCGACCATTTCGACCACCGACGCCGCCGGTGCGTAGTACGCGCTTCCCGTCTTGAGGAGACTGACGATTTCTCCGCCACCGCCGCGCGTTCGCTTCACCAAGGCATCGAGTCTTTCCTGCGACATCCATTGATCCACCGGCCGACCGGCCACCGTGGTATGTCGGATGAGGGGCACCATCGCATCCCCATGCCCGCCCAACACCATGGCGTGGACGTTGTGGACCGAGACGTTCAACTCCTGGGCGATAAACGTGCAGAAGCGGGCGGAGTCCAGAATCCCGGCCATGCCCACGACTCGCTGTTTGGGAAACCCGCTCACCCGATAGGCGACGTACGTCATGGCATCCAACGGATTGGCCACGATGACCAGCACGGCCGCGGGAGAACGGGTAGCCACTTCCTGCACGACGGACCGCACGATGTTGGTGTTGGTTTCCAGTAATTCGGACCGGCTCATGCCGGGCTTCCGGGCGATCCCGGACGTCACCACCACCACGTCGGAATCCGCCGTATCCTCATACCGCTCGGTTCCCCGAATCGGCGAGTCATAGCCGCACACCGCGCCGGCCTGCGCCAAATCCAGGGCCTTGCCCTGCGGCAGGCCTTCCACGATATCCACCAGGACGATGTCGTACCCGCTCTTTTCGGCCAATCTCTGCGCAACGGATCCCCCGACGTTGCCTGCCCCGACGATGGTGATTTTCTGTCGACTCATGACGCACCTGACGTTAGATTGTTGTTCCGACTCGTAGACGAACCATGAACGCGAAGACACCGTGAGCACGTTGCCCGCGGGCCTCCCTAGTCATCATCGTGACTGGCCCACCCTCCGACTTTGAAGTTGATGGTGCAGACGAAATTGTCTCCGTCATAAAAATTGACCTTAATTTTTTTTCTGCCGTATTCCCGGGCAAGAAACTCTTCCGGCGTGTCCACCAATTCCTGATAGCCTCCGGGTGGATAGGAGCCCAATTCCGTGAAACCCACGATCATGCCCTGTTTCACTTCCTGCAAAATTCTGGCGGAGGATCGAGGATACACTTCCCAGAATTTGGCATCAATCTCTTCGCGAGACGGCTCGGAACTCATCTCGCCGCGCTTGCGGTCTTTTTTCTCGAATTTGGCCAGGCGGCGGACGTAGGGATACTGGTGCCCGGTAAACAGCTTATACAGCCAGGGCGGAACCGTTCGTTCCCGGGTTTCATCGCTCATCGCGTTGCTTGATCCGTGACTGGTGTCAATGTTCCCTCGTTCGATGACCAATCCCCCCTCACCCCAACCCTCTCCCACCAGGGGAGAGGGAGAAAAAAGACAAAGACGCTGGATTCCCGATTAAAAATGTCGGGAATGACAGATTGGGGAGATGCGTCACGACCTTCCTGTTAACCGTTGATACACGCGCGGCAGCCGTTCAGGCAAGGTCAGGATGTCATCCAGGACCAGGTATTGAACGTCTCCGTACATGCGTTTGAGATAGCCGCTCGCCTGTTGATCAATGGTTAAACAAAAGGGACTGATGCCCTGCTGCCGCGCCTCTCTCAACGCCATTCGGGTATCTTCCAGGGCATATTCCTCCCCATAGTCCCCGTCAAGGGGGCACCCGTCACTCAACAGAATGAGCAACCGGTGCCGGGCCGGACAACGCAGCAGTTTTTGGACGGTATGGCGGATCGCAGCCCCATCACGATTTTGCTGTAGCGGCGTCATGGCCGCAATGCGCCGGCCGATTTGATAACGCCGGGTGTCGCTGAAATCCTTCAGCACCATGAAATCAACCTGATGCCGGCCCTGGCCGGAAAATCCGTATAACGCATATTGATCCCCGATAGCCTCCAGGGCCTCAGCGAGTACAACCAAGCCTTCTTTCTCGACGTCGATCACCCGCCTTTGTCCCGTTTCCAATTGCCGGCCCGTCGAGCCGCTCATATCGACCAAAAACGCCACGGCGACCTGGCGTTCCCGTTTATCCCGTCGATCATAGATCCGGTCGGAGGGGTCGATGCCCGCCCGCCGTTCCGCCACGTGACGAATCGCGGCATCCAAATCCAAGTGTTCGCCATGGTCATAACCATGGACCCGCTGCAAGCCCGTCGGTCGCATGGTTTCAAAATAGCGACGTAAGACCCGGATGGCCGGGGCATGTTGTTCCAGGACCCGTTGTGCAAAATCCTGACCGCCTTCCTCGCCGGGACGCTCGACCACCCGGCACCATTTGAGCCGATAGTCCTGGATCCCTCCATCCCATTCCGGGTACACGTACGCCTGCTCTTGACCGGACGGAACGGGCAACAATCCATCGCCTGCGCCTTTCACGTGAAGATATTCGTCAAGGACGGACCGATGTGAAACCTGTTCGCCGGTGTCGTCTTGATGAGCTTCCCGTGTTTCCATCTCTTCGGTTCGACTCGCCGGAGAGAGAACAGGCTCACCGGCATGTTCCAACTCCGGCTCCGGCTGTTCCTGGACGCCCGAGCCGTCGTCCGACTCCGTCGATCCGCCACGGACGAAATCCGGATTCACTTCGCCCCGATAGGCCCAATTCGTAATGCCTCGGTAACCGCCCGCGGTTTCTTCCGCCGCACGAGGGCCCACGCCCAACTCCTCCTCCTCGGGTGTTGAATCCGCTTCATCTCGAACCACGGCCTCCAGGCTGCCGATCATCTCATCCAGCACCTGATAGATCGTGTCGGCCAACTCGATGGATTGCTCGTTGGTCGCGTGCGGGTCCTGAATCGTCCGCGCCACGTCCCAACACCGGTCCACGACCCGCTGAAGGTTGTCCGGAATCCGCGGCCCTTCCGCTCCCTGTGTAAACAGCAGCAGCAACCGGTCCAGCACCATCTCCCTGGCCGTCATGCCATGGAGCAAGGACCGGGTCTGCACCGACGCCCGGGACACGGCGGCCAAATCGTTTCGAAGTCCCGGATATTCCCGCTGCAACAAGAACTCCACGCGCCCGTCTTCAAGGATGGTCCACAGATCCTGGATCACCCCTTTTTGAGGATAGAGGGAAAAGAAGTCCGTCAAGCAGTCGATGTCCGGAGCATTCGCATCGAGTCGATAGCGGTCCGCCACCCGCTGCGCCAGGGTCCGAAGCAACGGCATATCGATTCGATACGTTCCAAACTCCACGTGCCCGACCTCATGCGCCAACGTGACCGTGTAGCTTCGAGCGTTCTGGTCCTTCACCGAAAACCGGTTCATGATCGAAGGCAGATAGACCATGGGGCCCTCGGCGTTCATCTCCAGTCGAGGCCGTTGCGTCGCATCGGCCAGGGATTCAATCTGCACGGGTTGGCCGCAGATCATGTGACCCAGCAGTTTCAACGAACGCGCCACCTGTCGAAGCGGCACGGTATTGGTCGCCTGTTCGATCGCGCTCAACGCCTTCGAGGTTTCGAGAGCAAAATACGCGCGCGCGCCCTCCGGGCTGTACTCCAACACTTCCATGCCGCCACGGAACCACGTTTCAAAGGCTTCGTCCCGGCCTTCCGTCCCGTCGCACAGACGGATCACCTCCGGCGCCCGGCGAAAATATTCCATGGTCACGCCGGCATCCCGTTCGGCAAGCAGCCCTCCGTATCGGAGGACTTTCATGCGCCGTTCCGCCGACGACAGGAGCGCCATCAGCTCCGGCGCTTCCGCCAAGAAAGTCAGGGCCGTTTCAGGCGACTGATCCGCAAGGGTCGAGCCCACGTTCACGATGTTCGGGTGCACGTCCGCATCGGGGATTTCTCCGAGCAGGCCGGGGCTCGTCCGAAAGAATTCCAGAATCCCCACGTAATCGGGTTTGCCCAAACTGTTTTGCGTAATCAGTTTCATGCCGAAGGCCACCCAGGGCCGCACGTCTTCCAAGGCCAGCACTTCCGCCACCCTCGGACATTCCCGGATAAACTCGATGCCCAACACGTCATTCCAATCCGTCAGTTCCCGGCCGATTTCCGCCCATTGAGCCAAGTCGGTTTGTGAATCGGCGAGCAGCAATTCCGGGGCCTTTCGAAAAAACTCAAACGCGCAGTTGGCTGCAAACTCCGAGTCGCTGTCGGCGAGTTCCAGCGTCGTCTCGAGCACCGTTTGGCGAAGCACGGCGGAATCCAGGACGCCCAAAAGACGCGGGCTCTCTTTCAGGTATTTCAAGGTGATCGCCCCCGACAGCCCGGCCAAGATCACGGCCACGTCCAGCCATGAGACGACCGGTTCAGGACCGCACCGTTCCAGCATGTCGGGGAGCGCTTCCATGGCCTGTCCCGCGAGTTTCGCGGAACGCTCCTGGAATTCCTGCAATAATTCGGAGACGTGGCCGGCCACACCCGCTTCAAATAGAACGGTGGCGACTTTTTCTGCGCCGTCGGGACCGAGCCGAACGGCCAGTTGAGCCCGTAGAGCTTGTAGAGCTTGTAGAGAGGAAGATTGGTCCATTGGTTACAAGATTATCCTGCCGTGTGCCCTTCGGGTTGCCAGCGATGTATGTTGCGAATTTTTATTCCGAGTGATGCTTTGGCCTTGTCCAGATCGTAAGACTTTTGTAGGTTGAGCCATAGCTCCGGCCCCGTCCCGAAAAACTGACCAAGGCGCAAGGCGGTATCGGCTGTAATATCACGCTTGCATCGAACGATCTGCGAAATACGATTGGGCGGCACGTCAATCTGACGTGATAACTCAGTCGCCGTCATTTCAATTTCTTGCAACTCATCTGACAGAAACTCGCCCGGATGGATTGGCTCTCTAGCCATGATCGTCACCTCCGTCTTGCACGCCGTTTCCTAGTGGTATATGACGTATTACGTCAATCGTCAATATCATATCGGCATTCTACGTCGTCAACAAAAAAAGCCGTCGACAAAAAAGCTTGACAACCTTCCGGCGACTCGATTAGAATGCTCGAAGATGATAACGGAAATCAATATCGCATTCGGTGGGCATCATGTACATCTGTGTTTGTAAAGGCATTAAAGAATCGGACGTCGAAGACCTGGGCCGCGCCGGGATCACCTGCCCGAAGCAACTGGCCGCCACGCTGGGAATCGACGACGACGATGCTTGCGGGCGATGCCTCGACAAGATCCATGACCTGGTCACCATCGCTTCAAGTGAACATAAGCAGCACTGTACTTCCGTTCCAATTTAGCCCTTCGCGGCAACCCTCCGTGCCCCCGGACGATTGGCTCTACCCCACCCCCGCTTTCGCGGGGGCATGCCTAGCTCAACCTCCCCTTACAAAGGGGAGGAAAAAGCCGGCCTTTCTTTTCTGGTTTCCCCTCTTGTGGTCAGCCCTTGATTCTGGCAACGAATTGGTGGACATTTGTCCATTATGTCGAATCCGCTCATCGCTCCTTACGGATCCTGGACATCTCCACTGACGTCGGACCGGATTGTTTCAGAATCCATCAGACTGGGACAAATCGCCCTCGATGAAGATCGGGTGTACTGGGTCGAAAGCCGTCCCAATGAGGGCGGGAGGTATACGATTGTCCAACGGGACGCAGACGGGACTCAACGAACTCTTATTCCTGCCCCGCTGAACGTTCGCACCCGGGTCCATGAATACGGAGGAGGGGCGTATTGTATCGCGGAAGGCGTCGTGTATTTTTCCAATTTTTCCGATCAGCGGCTCTATCGACTGCGCCCGGGCGGAGCGCCCGAGCCCGTCACCGCGGACGCGCCCATGTACTATGCCGATGGGATCCCGGACCTTCGGCGCCGCCGGCTTCTTTGCGTTCGTGAAGATCACACCCATTCCGACCGGGAGCCCCAAAACTCCATCGTGAGCATTGCTCTCGACAACGGCTCAAGGCACACGTGCGGAGACATTCTCGTGTCGGGCCATGATTTTTATGCCGCTCCACGCTTGAGCCCGGATGGGCAACGGTTGGCCTGGCTGGCCTGGAATCATCCCAATATGCCATGGGACGGCACAGAACTCTGGATCGCCGATCTCGGGCAGGACGGCTCGATCCGGGCCTCACGATGCGTGGCCGGGGGAACCGACGTCTCCATTTTTCAACCGGAATGGTCGCCGGACGGCCGGTTGCATTTCGTGTCAGATCAATCCGGCTGGTGGAACCTGTATCGATTTGAAAACGAGAAGATCTCCGCTCTCTGTCCCATGGAAGCCGAATTCGGCGAACCACAATGGGTGTTCGGCCAAAGGCTCTATGGGTTCGAGTCGCCTCACCATGTGATCTGCGCCTATACGCAGAACGGCTTCTGGTACCTGGGACGTTTGGACACGCGGCAAGACACCCTCGAACGATTCGAGCTGCCCTACACGACCTTCGACGACGTCCACGTGCAGCAATCCCGCATTGTGTGTACGGCCAGTTCCCCTTCCGAGCCCACGGCACTCATTCGGATTGACGCGAATTCGCAGGCCGTGACCGTCCTGCGCCGTTCGGTGGATTTTTCCCCGGACTCGCGTTATCTGTCCATGCCCTCCGCCGTCACCTATCCGACCCGGGACGGAGCGACCGGGCACGCGTTCTATTACCCCCCGCACAATGCGGATTTCCAGGCCACGCCTTCAGAGCGCCCGCCACTCTTTGTCAAGAGCCATGGAGGCCCGACCGGCGCCTCTTCTCCGACGTTCAACTTGATGATTCAATATTGGACCAGCCGCGGGTTTGCCGTACTCGACGTGAACTACGGCGGGAGTACGGGATACGGCCGGGTCTATCGGGAACGCCTCAACGGTCAGTGGGGCATTGTCGACGTGGATGATTGCGTCAGCGCGGTCACGGCGCTCATCGACCGGGATGCCGTGGACCCGGCTCGCGTGACCATCACGGGGGGAAGCGCAGGAGGCTTTACCACGTTATGCGCCCTGACGTTTCGCGATTGCTTTACGGCCGGCTCCAGTTACTACGGCGTCTCGGACCTCGAAGCGCTTGTTCGGGATACCCATAAGTTCGAATCACGCTACCTGGACCGGCTGATCGGTCCGCTGCCCGAACGGAAAGACCTCTATGACCGGCGGTCTCCGATTCATTTCACCGACCGGCTGTCCGCTCCCCTCATTCTCTTTCAGGGCTTGGAGGACAAAGTGGTTCCGCCGAACCAGGCGGAGAACATGTTCAACGCGGTGAAATCGAAAGGGCTTCCCGTCGCCTATATCGCCTTTGAAGGGGAGCAGCACGGGTTTCGACGAGCCGAGCACATCAAGCAGGTCCTGGACAACGAACTGTATTTCTATTCGAAGATTTTCAGCTTTGTTCCCGCCGACCCGGTGGACGCCTTCCCTATTGCCAATCTGGAAAAGTGAGGAAGAAAACTGCGGTAATCCAGTCGCCTGTGATCTCGAATTGCCGCCGCGACAACGAACCGTTGCTACGTCATTCCGTGTACACCCCCGGCACGTCATCCGGCCCCGCGCGCTCGATCTTCACCGCCTTGTTGTTCATGAGCACCAGCGCTTTGATCCGATCCCCATAGCCGAATTCTTCCGTGATCTCGGTCTTGTACGTGGCTTCGATTTGAATCTCGCCCCGTTCTCCTCGCACAATGTAGAAATCCCGATCAACGTCCAGCAGATCAGCAATAATGGTTTTGGTTTCCGGTTGCTTCGGCTGCGCCGGCGGCGCAGGGGCTTGCTCCTTGCCGCCCTCTGGAGCTGCAGGGGCTTGCGCGGTGA
>JAHRAK010000033.1 GCA_020027535.1 Nitrospirales bacterium | reverse complement strand
ATCGTGAAGACGACCGCCCCGCGAAGTTCTCCGTTTCCACATTCGCCGTTCTTTGACGACCCCTTCTTCCGGAAATTTTTCGGAGACCGGTTCAGGGAGGAACGCCGCCAGGAGCCCAGACGCCGGCAGCAGGGCATGGGGTCAGGGGTCATCGTCAATCCCGATGGATACATCGTCACAAACAATCACGTGGTGGCCGAGGGCGATGAAATCCAGGTGGTGTTGGGCGATCAACGGAAGTTCGAGGCGAAATTGATCGGCACCGATCCCAAGACCGATCTGGCCATTGTAAAAATTGAGGCGTCGGGTTTGCCGTTTCTGTCGTGGGGCGATTCCAGCACATTGGAGGTCGGGGAGATGGTCGTGGCCGTAGGGAACCCCTTCGGCTTGAACCAGACCGTGACCATGGGCATTATCAGTGCCGTGGGACGGGCCGGTGTGGGTCTTGCCGATTACGAGGATTTCATTCAAACCGATGCGGCCATCAACCCGGGGAATTCCGGCGGGGCCCTGGTGAATGTGCGAGGGGAACTCATCGGGATCAACACGGCCATCTTCACCCGGAGCGGCGGGTATATGGGCATCGGGTTTGCCATCCCGAGCAACATGGCCAAAGGGGTGGCGCGCAGTTTGGAAGCGCACGGCACAGTGGTGCGGGGATGGCTCAGTGTGTCCATCCAGGACCTGTCTCCCGAACTGGCGAAACAATTCGAGGCGACGGACACCAAAGGCGCCCTGATCACCGACGTGGTCGAGGGTAGTCCTGCGGAAGACGCCCGGTTCCGGCGGGGTGACATCATTCGGGAATATGACGGACGCCGGGTGGAGAATTCGACCAAATTACGCACCCACGTGGCCGAGACTCCTCCCGAGGCCAGGGTGGACGTGGGGATTCTTCGTGAGGGCAAGAACAAGCGCCTGACCGTGGTCATCGGCCAGTTGCCCAAGGATATGGCCGGGCTCGGCGACGCGGGTACGGTCGGCGCGCGTCATGCCCTGTCGGGGTTGACGGTCGAGTCGGCGGCTTCCGGGTCTGCTTCCGATGATAAAGGGGTGCGCGTCCTGAAGGTCCAGCCCGACAGCCGTGCTGAGCAGGCCGGCATACGTAAGGATGACGTCATCCTGGAAATCAACCGGCTCGCCATCAAGGACGTGGACGACTTCGATCGCGTCACCAGCGGGCTCGAGGAAGACGATTCGGTCCTGGTGCTCCTGAGACGGGGCCGGTCGATGCTGTTTCTGTCGCTCGGCGGACGATAACTGATGCGCCAAATCTGTTGTGTCCGTGCCCCAATATTGGTATAAGGGCCGTGACTTTATAGCGATCGGTCGTGGGTAACGATCCGTGAACTGATTCAGCGTGCTCGTGGCCGGTAGGGTGACCACCTGGCAGGTACAAGGGTGGGCACAGTACAAGCCAACCAGAAGCTGTTCGAATACTGCATTCGAGGCATCCGGTTGGCTTTTTTATTGCGAGATGGCTGAGAATATGTCCGGTTGTAGGCAGAAAGTTTTCTGTCGAGAAGGCTTGAAATGAGGCCGGTCTCTTCTGAATTTTTGGTCCTGAAAGCCACGGCATTGTTTGTGTTGTGGGTCCTGTTGTCCGGTAGTTTCGATTGGATCCATCTTGTCTTGGGCGGTGTTCTTTCCTTTACCGTGGCCTGGATCAACTCCGGCCATTCGCCCTTTGTTCCCAAATTCCGCCTGTGGGGCAATATCCTCCTGTATCTGCCATGGCTCTTTCTGAAGATTGTTCAAGCAAGCCTTCACATGTCAAAGCTCATCCTCAATCCTGCTCTTCCGATTGATCCCCGGTTGATTCGCGTCGAGACGAAACTGGGCCGGCGAGCGGCCGTCGTGCTTCTTGGGAACTCCATCACGTTGACTCCCGGCACCATCACGGCTGAAATCGATCACGATATCGTTCCCGAAGGCCTCGCTATTGCCCCCGATCCCGATGCGCTCCTCGTTCATGCCATTGATGAGACGTTGGCAAGGGACGTGACGACCGGGACGCTGGAAGCCAAAATAGCCGAAGTCTTCAAGAACGAAGAGCGGCGTTGGTGAAGATCTTTTTTTTCGTAGTCCTGTTGGTCCTGGCCATTTTGATTGGCGTGTATCTGTATCGTGTTCTCCAGGGCCCCACGATCTTCGATCGCGTGTTGGGACTCAACGGTATCTCCACCAAGGCGATTATTTTGCTCGTGCTGATGGGCGTCGTTTTTGAACGGGTCGACATGTTTATCGATATCTCAACAGGTTATGCGTTGCTGAATCTCGTGGGGGCGCTCGCCGTCGCCAAGTACCTGGAACAAAAAGGACTTCCGTAGCGTGGAAATTTTATCCGTCCTTTTTATCCTGGCAGGATTATTTTTTCTGATTGTGGCGGCGATCGGCGTCATACGTTTGCCGGACGTCTTCAGCCGTGCTCATGCGGTTTCGTTAACGGACTCGTTGGGCGCATTTCTGATGTTGGTCGGCCTTGCGCTCCATGAGGGGCTGAGCAAGAACAACCTGAAAATTATTGCCGTGTTGGCATTACTCTATATCCAGAATCCGGTCATCACGCATGCCACGATTCGTGCGGCTCTTCGGGCCGGCCTGAAGCCGTGGCGACGGGAACCTTCATGACCTTTTCATTTGAAATTCCCCTTCTCCTTCTTCTCCTTGTGACCGCGGTGGGTGCCGTTTTGGTCGAAGACCTGATTAGCGCGATCCTGCTTCTGGGCTCCTATAGCTTTTTCCTGGCGCTGGTGTGGGCCTGGTTGGGCGCCGTGGACGTGGCGTTCGTGGAAGCCGTCGTGGGCGCGGGTTTGGCCACGGTGCTTTTTCTGCTGACGCTCTTTGGAACGGCGCCGAAAGTCAGCCGTCTTCGGCTGCCGCCTCCTCCCATGGCGGCATTGGTCAGCCTTCCTCTCCTGGGGCTTCTGTTGCTCTATGCCGCGAATGATCTCCCTCAATTCGGGGATCCCCAATCCCCACCCAGTACGCACATTTCGCCGACTTATCTTGAACAGAGTTATCAGGATACCCATACCCCCAATGTGGTCACGTCCGTTCTCATGGATTATCGGTCTCTGGATACGATGATCGAAACGGTGGTGATCTTTTCGGCGGGTATCGCCTGTGCCCTCTTGCTGCGGAGACATTCGTCATGATTCGCCCCCATGACAGTGTGATTGTTCAGACCTTGGGCCGTTTTGTTGTTCCCGTTACCCAAATCTTCGGCCTCTATGTGTTGTTTTTCGGCCAATACGGTCC
>JAHRAK010000015.1 GCA_020027535.1 Nitrospirales bacterium | reverse complement strand
GCCATTATATAGGTATTCAGCATACTTGATTCTCTCGGGAAGACCTGCCATAGTGCCTGCGTCCAACTCGACGGGTTTTACCCTGTCGGGTCGCCTGTGAAATACAAGACCTGGGTCTTACCGCAATAGAAGTTTTCTGGCAGCCAGATCCTAAATAAGTGCCCTCGCTGTGGGGCAGAGTCGAGACCTCGTGATTCTCAACCTTGGTCCCCCGACCAAACCCTTGCTCGCCGACAACAAACGACCGGATGGCTTTGAACTTGAACGCGGGAACCAGCAATCCATCGGTCGACCCACTGAGCATGCCGTCATGGCTCTCCTGACTCTCGGCGGCCGGGAATTGATCGGTACACCTATCGAAGGATTTGCCGGTGACATTATTACCCTACAGATTGAGGATGACGAAGAGAAGAAGGTGAGAAGCGTCAAACCCGTTGATAACCATCAAGCCTTCTCATTGAAATCATAGGATAGAAGAACCATCAGCGTCAGCGTCTGGCTGGCATCATGTCAAGTTAAAAGGATAAATCCCTATTTTTGCCAATCACAAGGATAGCCTCGGATGAAGCCTGAGTCCCGATGGCAGGATGGGTTAGTCGGGAAACCCTGCTATAGCCGTCACGCTCCGCTCCGGAACAGTACTTTGTTGAACCCTTTCTCCAGCCCGTACACTCCACGGCCGAAGATGACCTATACACTCCTGTGCCGGACACTGGTGGTATTGCAGTTGCTCCTGTTTGCCGGAGCATTCGCCCATGCTTCCGATGCTCCGGAGGCGCCGTCTGAACCTTGTCGGCAATGTGGAGCATTGCGCTATTTTCCCGCTTCCGCCGCCGTCGAGACCGGCCCGGATCAACCCACCCCCGACGGGACAGAGACAGGGCTGGAACAGACAGCCCCTGACGCCGCGGAGGTCGGCTCTGACGAGGACGCCTATATCCCCGGCGTGGTGGAGGCTCAGGTGCTGGTCCGGGAGGGGGTGTTCGACCAGGCGCTGGATGTCCTGCGCCCGCTGGCCCAGGTCCATCCCAAACACACGCACATTCTCTTTCTCCGCGGCTTGGCCGCGATCGGGCTCGCCATACGGCCGGAGACCGGCGACGACGATCGGGATGCGTTGCTGGACGAGGCCGTCGCGTCGTTGCACACGATTCTGATTGATCGTCCCGACTTGGTCCGCGTGCGCCTGGAACTGGCTCGGGCCTTCTTTCTCCAGGAAGAAGACGACTTGGCCCGCGAACAGTTCGACCTGGTCCTGGCCGGTCAGCTTCCTGATCCCGTGGTGGCCAACGTGCGGAAGTTTTTGATCAGGATCCGGACCCGGCGCCGCTGGACCGGGTATTTCGGTTTCTCCTTGGCCCCGGACACCAACATTAACGCCGCGTCGGACGCGGAGATCATCTATATCGGCACCAAACCGTTCCGCCGGAGCGCGGACAGCAAATCCAGTTCCGATATCGGCGTGGTGAGCTGGGGCGGCGGCCAATACCAGTATCCCGTGGCCGACCGCTGGCGGCTGCGTACGGGGTTCGACCTGAACCATCGGGAATATCAGGGGGGTCAGTTCGACCAGACGTTCGCCGGGGTCTACGCGGGGCCGCGCTGGTTGTTCAGCCGGACGACCGAGATGAGCCTGCTGGCCACCGCGAGCCGGCGCTGGTGGGGCGGCTCCAGCTTCAACTATGACTTCGGCGCGCGCCTCGAGGTGCAGCACCGGGTCTTGCCGGGACTGTGGGCGAGCGGCCGGGCATCCTGGCAGGACCGAAAATACCAGCAGCAGACGTTCCTGGAGGGGCCGCTCATGGTTGTTTCCCTGAGCGCGTCCTACGCACTCTTCCCGACCGTGCGGGTCAACGCCCTGGTGGGCTATCAGCAGCAGGATACGAAGGTGCACCGCTGGACCAATGCCGGGTACTGGACACGAGTGGGCACGTCCGTGGCGTTGCCGTGGGGGTTTACCGTCGGCGCCAGCGGCGAGTTCCGGTGGACGGATTACGAGGGGCAGTGGGGACCGTTCGTGCGGGATAATTCTGCCCGCGAAGACCGGACCAGGATCTTGCAGGCCTCGCTGCTGAATCGCGCGATCACGGTGTATGGCTTCAGCCCCCAGCTCCTGTTTTCGAACCAAGTGCGCGAATCCAACGCGCAACAGTTCGATTTCAAACGCAATCTCGTCGAAATGCGCTGGGTCCGGCAGTTCTAAGACTCTCTCCTGTCATCCTCGACATCTTTTTCTTTCTGTCATCCCTGTATGTGTTCAGTCATTCCCTTCGACTGCGCTCAGGACAGGCGTTGACAATTTTCCGGCTTCCTTTTGTGCCCCCGTGCCCCGCCTTTGGAAGACAACCCCCTCAATCCCCCTTCTCAGGGGGACGGCAGACCCGCTCTCCCCTGAGCAGCGAGCCGGCAGCAAGCCTGGCCCCCCTGACAAGGGGGGAAGGGGGGTTCAGTAGGAGCGGCCCTGCGTGTCCGCCCTCCTTTCTTGTGGGCAGATCCTCATTCTGTCAACGAATGAGTGAACATCTACAATCCCCGGCTTGATCGGGGATCCAGGGCTTTTTCTTTGTCCTTTTTTGTCATCCTCGACATTTTTAATCGAGGATCCAGCGTTTTTGCTTTTTCCTTTGTATTCATCTGTCATTCTCGACGCTTGTCCCCGACGTTCTTAATCGGGGATCCATTCAATCTATGAGAATCCAGGGTCTTTTCGTTTTTCATTCTGAAAACAACGCCCCTGGATCCCCGATCGGGGTCGGGGATGACAGACAAGAGTGAAGAGAACGCCCCTGGATTCCTCAAAAATTCCAGGTGACATTTTCATGTTGCTTTGCTATTGTGTGCCTAGGTGTACACAAATAAATGAGGTCTGCGATGGATCATGCACCCCCTAAAGTCAGCATCCGTGAATTTCGTTCCCACCTTGCCCACTATGCAGGAGCCAATTCACCGATCGCGATCACTCGCCACGGTGAGACCGTCGGCTACTATATTCCCGCACGCCCCAGTCCGGATAAAGCAGAACTCGATGCGCTGAAGGAGGCCGCCTCACGCCTCGACGCTCTCCTGGCTCAAGCTGGCGTCAGTGAAGAGGAAATGCTGACGGAGTTTCGTAAACTGCGCGGCAACAGGGCCTGATGGCCCTTCATAAAACCCTGGTTCTGGACGCGAATATTTTAGTTCGTGCTGTCCTGAGCACGAAAGTCCGGACATTGCTTGAACAGTCCAACTCAGACATACGGTTCTTTACTCCTGACGTTTGTTTCGACGATGCCGAAAAATACTTGCCACTTATTTTTGAGAAACGCGGACTACCGGCAGAATCGGCGCTAGAGGTACTGACTGGAATTTCCAGGATTGTTCAGACTGTTGAAGCCGACATCTACGGTGATTACCGCGAGGAGGCCATACAACGTATCGCCATCCGTGACCCGGATGACTGGCCGATTGTGGCAACGGCATTAGCCTTGAATTGCCCGATTTGGACAGAAGATTCTGATTTCTTCGGTTCAGGGATAGCGACGTGGACAACGGATCGCATCCACTTGTTTGTGCCCCCCACATCTAGCTGAGTAGAGAGACATTGAACATCCACCCGCGCCCCTACAACTGCGGAGAGGCCGCTGCAAAACCGAACGTTGTCATTCCGAGCATAGCGAGGAATCTGCATTTTCCCCTCTTGTCATCCTTGACGCTTGTCCTCGATCCTCGATTACTAACGTCAAGGACAGGCTCTGATCGGGGATCCAGGCCATCTATAAGGATCCAACGTCTTTGTTTTTTCCCCTATCTGTCATTCTCGACATTAGTAATCGAGAATCCAGGGTCTTTTTCCCCTCACCCTGCCCTCTCCCAGAGGGAGAGGGAGAAATACAAAAGGCAACGACACTGGATTCCCGATCAAGCCGGGGATGACAGACAAAAGCTAAAACAACGACACTGGATCCCCGATCGGGGTCGGGGATGACAGGAAGGGACTACGAGATTCCTCGCTGTGCTCGGAATGACAATTGCCGCCTTATCCGAACAGGTCAGGGTCGGTCTTGCTGCGGCCGAAGTGTTGGAAGGCTTTGGCTGTGAGTTGGCGGCCGCGGGCGGTGCGGTCGAGGTAGCCGGCCTGGAGGAGGAAGGGTTCGTACACGTCTTCGAGCGTGGCTTTTTCTTCGCGGACCGCGGTGGCCAGGGCTTCGGCGCCCACCGGGCCGCCGTTGAATTTTTCAAGGATGGTCAAGAGGATTTTGCGGTCCATTTCGTCGAACCCCGCGTCGTCCACGCCCAGCCAGTGCAGGGCTTCCTGCGCCACTTTTTGGGTGATGACGCCCTGGGCTTTGACTTCGGCGAAGTCCCTGACCCGCCGGATGAGCCGGTTGGCGATGCGTGGCGTCCCCCGCGCGCGCTTGCTGATTTCGGTCGCGCCGGCGGGTTCGATGGCGACGTTCAGGAGGCCTGCCGAGCGGTTCACGATGGTTTCCAATTCTTCGGGCGTATAGAAGTCGAGCCGGTACACCAGCCCGAACCGTTCACGGAGCGGGGAGGTGAGCGCGCCGGCTTTGGTCGTGGCGCCTACGAGGGTGAACGGGGGCAGGTCCAGTTTCATGGTGCGGGTGGCAGGGCCCTGGCCGATGACGAGGTCGATCTGAAAATCTTCCATGGCCGGGTACAGGGCTTCTTCGACGGACGCGGGCAGCCGGTGGATTTCGTCGATGAACAGGACGTCGTGGGCCTGGAGGTTTGCCAGGATCGCGGCGAGGTCGCCGGCGTGGTTCAGGACGAGCCCGGAGGTCGAGCGGATGCCGCCGCCCATTTCTTTGGCGATGATGTGCGCGATGGTGGTCTTGCCCAGGCCGGGCGGGCCGTAGAAGATGGCGTGGTCCAGGGGTTCGCCGCGGCGTTGCGCGGCCTCGAT
This sequence comes from Nitrospirales bacterium, assembly GCA_020027535.1. GTDB lineage: Bacteria > Nitrospirota > Nitrospiria > Nitrospirales > UBA8639 > Bin75. The sequence goes on along the minus strand of JAHRAK010000015.1, from coordinate 2,319 downwards.
GCACACCCGCAACGATTCTTTCATGCGCTCCTGGCCGGTGTATTCGTCCAGGGTTTGCGGGCGCAGGGTGCCTTCGGTGTTCTGTTCTTCTTCGAGAAGGTGGTTGGCGACGATGCGGTCTTCCATGAAGGGGTCGCTTGGATTTGGGACGGCACGGGGGCCGTCCCCTACGCTGCCAATAATGCCTCCGACCTGTAGGGACAACCCCCTGTGGTTGTCCGATGCGGAATGGCTCGGATCATTCGAGACGGCACGGGGGCCGTCCCCACCCCGAGGCCGGTTCGCATAGCCTGGAGCGTAGCGAAGCCGAAGGGGGTGTTACGGGAGCGTGAATTCGACGTTGATGTTCCGCCCCAGGTAGTTTACGAGAAAGCCTTGATTCTGGTAGTGCAACATGGCTCCCATGACGTTTTCGTCTCCGAAGTCTTCGGGACCCAACAGTTCCCGGATTTCCTTGGCGCTCTGGGCCGTGAGGACCCGCCGGAAAATGCCCCGGGTCTTATGCACGAACCGGTTGCTGATCCAGATCAAGTCGACGCGGCCGTCCGTGATCTGGACCCCGGCCATGGGCCCGGTGGGGTTCGATTGATCCCACAGCAGCAGGTGGACGCCTTCCTGCTCGGCGCGGATCCCGGAAATTTTTTCGTTGATCAGCATTTCCACGGCTTCGATTTCCGGGTCCCCCAAACGGACGCCGAACAGGGATACGGTGGTGCTGTCGATGTTCTCGGGTTTTTGCACGTTGTTTCGCGTGAGTTCGTATTTCTTGACCTTGGCCAGGGCGTCGGTGGTGACGGTCATGGTCCCCCCGATGCCCACCAACACGGCCAATGCAATCATTGTCAGTATGCGCATGGAATTCTCCTTCTCCAATCTGGTCAACGACGCTCTGTTGCGTATCAAACGGGAATATGAATCAAGTGCGCCGGATTCTCGTATGTGAAGCCGGCACACTGCTCTAATTGTAACGAACCCCCTGCGCATAATCAAATTCTCTCTCTTGGAGTCGCGGCCTCCCTTCTTTCTGTTCTCTCCCTCTCCCCACGCGGGAGAGGGTTGGGGTGAGGGGGGGGGTCGTTCGGCGGCGGGGTGTCGTTAAGAGATGAACCCCCCTGCCCCCCTTGTCAGGGGGGAGAGGGGATCTGCCGTCCCCCTGATAAGGGGGATTGAGGGGGTTGTCTGACAAAGACGGGGAAGGAAAAGGCGACAATTGTCAACGAATTACTGAACACATACAGGAATGACAGAGAGGGATCAGGAATGACAGATTAAGGTGCCGTGTTATACTCTACCGTTTTGCACGAACCACATCTACGTGAGTCACTACCTGACCTATGAGCCAGCATATTCATATCAAAGGGGCGCGTGAGCATAACCTGAAGAATCTCGACGTGGTGCTGCCGCGCGACCGGTTGGTCGTGGTGACCGGGTTGAGCGGCTCCGGCAAGTCGTCGTTGAGTTTCGATACGATTTATGCCGAGGGGCAGCGGCGGTACGTGGAGTCGTTGTCGGCTTACGCGCGCCAGTTCCTGGAACAGATGGGCAAGCCCGACGTGGATTCCATCGAAGGCCTGTCGCCTGCCATTTCCATCGAGCAGAAGAGTACGAGCCACAATCCCCGGTCCACGGTCGGGACGGTGACGGAGATCTATGATTATCTGCGCTTGCTGTTTGCCCGGGTGGGCCAGCCGTTTTGCGTGGGGTGCGGGCAGCCGATTACGGCGCAGACGGTGCAGCAGATGGTGGATGCCATCGGGGCGTTGCCGGTGGGGTCGCGGTTTCAGATCGTGGCGCCCATCGTGCGCGGGCGCAAGGGGGAGTATCGGAAGGAGTTGACCGATGCCCGGCGCGCGGGCTACGTGCGGGCCCGGATCGACGGGACGATCATGGGGCTGGACGAGACGATCACGCTGGATAAGCAGCGGAAGCATACGATCGAGATTGTCGTGGACCGGTTGGTGATGAAGGATGAGGAAGCGTTGCAGCGCCGGTTGGCGGATTCCGTGGAGACGGCGTTGAAATTGACCCAGGGCCTGGTCGGGGTGTTGACGGAGACGAACGAGGTTGCGCTGTACAGCGAGCAGTTGGCGTGTATCACGTGCGGCGTGAGTTATCCGGAAATGGCGCCGCGGGTGTTTTCGTTCAACAGCCCGCATGGCGCGTGTCCGGCCTGTGACGGGATCGGCTACGAGGTGGTCGCGTGCCCGGAGGGGCAGGAGTATTCCGAGAGCCACGCCTGCCCGGTGTGCCGGGGGACGCGGTTGAGGGCGGAGAGTCTGGCGGTGAAGGTCGGCGGGAAGTCCATTGTCGAGGTGACGC
>JAHRAK010000113.1 GCA_020027535.1 Nitrospirales bacterium | reverse complement strand
AGCGGCCACGGCCCCAAACGCGGCAAAAGCCAGCCCCAACCATTTGCCCAACTCCGGGGCAAATGCCCCCACGCCGTTGCGCAAATAATACATGGGGCCACCCACGTATTTACCCGCCTTATCCACTTCACGATAGGTCACGGCACACACGGCTTCGGCATACTTGGTGGCCATACCGAACAGCGCGATGAGCCACATATAAAAAATCGCACCGGGTCCGCCGAGGGCGATGGCCGTGGCGACGCCGGCAATGTTCCCGGTCCCGACCGTTGCCGATAATGCCGTCATAAGAGTATTGAAGGGCTTAATCTCCCCTTCACCGCCTGGATCACCCTTTTCAAACAGCAGCTTGAAGCTGTACCCCACTTTTCGCCACGGCATGAAAACCAAGCCAAGGGTCAACAAGACACCCGTGACACCCATCATGCCGAGCATGGGTGGCCCCCATGCAAACGCGTTGACTTGATTGATGAACGAATTCAACTGTTCCATAATATTCTTCCTGAATGGGTGATGCGCCGCGTGGCTTTGCAAACAATTAAGAGGATGACTGCAGGTTCAAGGTTATCGAAAGGTTGGAAAAATGCTAAAGTATAACCTTGATTTTGATGAGACAGCATACAAAAAACGCTTTGCCAATACAATACGACAGATAGACATATACACATGACCGGGAACCCATAAGACTGATAGAAGGAGGAAAAGCCGTGGCAGAAGTAAAAATTCAAGATGGGATACTCAAGGTGACTGAATTGGACGTCCAGGATCCCCGGGTCGTAAAAATTCTGGAGGAATATCCACCCAACCGTTGGTGCGAAATCACGCGCCGCGCCATTAAAATCGGGCTCGGATATTTGCAGGGAGGCGCTCAGGACTAGCCGGGCAATACGAAGCTCTCTTCCCTGAGAAAGATGCTCTAAAAGATCACCCTGTCAATAACCCGGACTGAAAGCCGGAGACCAGCAACGTGTCATTGCCACTCGGAATCGGAACGAGACTGACGCCACAGGATCGCCGGCAACTCAAGGAACGAGGGATTGCCCTCCAAACGCTCGAGCAACAGATTGCCGCGTTTCAACGCGGGATTCCCTTCACAAAACTCAACAGACCATGTCGTCTCGACGACGGGATTCTCCGCCTCGGTTCGGTGGATGTGCCCGCCGTGACACGGGATTTTGAACGGGCCAAGGCCGCCGGCCGCGTCACAAAATTTGTGCCGGCTTCGGGTGTCGGCACACGCATGTTCAAGTTCCTGGAGGCTTCTCGTCTTCAGAGAGAATCCGGCCGGGTTGCAGCGACAGAGCAACATGAACTGGAGCAATTTTTTTCCAATCTTCCGAAATTTGCTTTTTACCATGACCTGAAGAACACGCTGTTACGTCAGGGGCACCAACTTGACCGGTTAATTTCCGAGAAAAATTATCACCCCGCCATCGATGCCCTTCTGGATTCCCTGAACTACGCCAAGCTGCCCAAGGGACTGATCGCGTTCCATGGATATTCCACCTCAACGCGAACACCGATCGAAGAACATCTGGTCGAAGCCGCCGACTACGCCAAAGACGACAAAGGCCGTGCCCGCGTCCATTTCACGGTTTCGCCGGACCATCAACACGCCATCCAGGAACATATCGAGCAAGCCCGTCATAGACTGGCTCAACGTACCGCCACGTGGATCATCGCCTGTTCCGTTCAGACACCTTCGACGGATACCGTTGCCGCGGCCATGGACAACCGTCCGTTTCATGATTCCCACGGTGATCTCCTGTTCCGGCCTGCGGGCCACGGAGCCTTACTCTCGAATCTTCACGAACTCCGCGGCGACGTTGTGTTCATCAAAAACATCGACAACGTCGTGCCCGATCATCTGAAGAAAACGGTCTCCAAATATAAAACGGTACTTGGGGGGCTGCTCGTCGGTTTGCAAGACACGTTGTGTTCATTTTTGACTCGACTCGAATCCGACACGGTGTCGTCTGCTACCCTCGAACAGATAACGGAATGGGCCCGGCATTCGCTTGCCATGACGTTACCCCATGAGTGGAGCACGTGCACCAACTCACAAAAAGCACGGTGGCTGTTCACATGGTTGAACCGGCCCCTCCGAGTCTGCGGCATGGTCCCCAACATGAACAATCCGGGTGGCGGGCCTTTCTGGGTAGAAGGAGAGGATCGCACCACCTCGTTGCAAATCGTGGAATCCTCCCAGGTCGATCCCGATTCTCCAACCCAACAGGACATCTTCACGTCGTCAACCCACTTTAACCCGGTGGATATGGTTTGTGGCGTTCGAGACTACCAGGGGAATCCTTTCAACCTGTATCAATTCGTCGATCCCAATACGGGATTTATTGCAAAAAAATCCTACGAAGGAAGAGAGTTGAAGGCCTTGGAACTGCCCGGCCTGTGGAACGGGGGCATGGCCAAATGGCATTCCGTCTTCGTCGAAATGCCACGCCAGACGTTCAATCCGGTCAAAACCGTATTGGACTTACTCTTACCCGCACACCAACCGCCGGAACGGCCCTGACAAAAGAATCTTGCACCATCACCCAGCCCTGCGCATAATGCACCCATTGTCGCTTGTGCATTCACATATTTTCCTCCCACGATTGACCCGTTAAGAGGATTCATCCATGGCAGAACAAATTGAAACGTTATTGAAAACGTCGACCGTATACCGCCCGACCGGCAAAACCCTGGAACAGGCGTATGTCAAGGACTATGAAGCCGCTTACAAGGAGTCAATCGCCGATCCTGAAAAATTTTGGGACGGCGTTGCCAAGGAGTTGGAATGGTTCACGCCGTGGAACACGGTACTGGAGTGGAACTACCCATGGGCGAAATGGTTTTTGGGAGGGAGATGCAATATTTCTTATAATTGTTTGGATCGTCACGTGAACTCGTGGCGAAAAAACAAGGTCGCGGTCATTTGGGTGGGAGAGCACAACGAAGAACGGATCTTTACCTATGCCGAGTTGTACCGCCAGGTCAACCGCTGCGCCAATGCGCTCAAAGCCCTCGGCATGCACAAAGGTGATCGCGTCACGATTTATCTTCCGAAAATACCGGAACAGATCGTGGCCATGCTGGCCTGTGCGCGTCTCGGGCTGATTCATTCCGTAGTCTATTCGGGCTTCAGTGCGCCAGCACTGGAATCCCGAATCAACGATGCGGAGGCCCGACTCGTCATCACGGCGGACTACGGATACGACCGAGGTAAACGCGTTCCTCTCAAAACGGTAGTGGATGCCGCGATTGCCAACTGCCCGACCATAGAGAAGACGATTGTCGTGCGACGAGAAAACCCCGGTGTCGACCTGGATACCAAGAAAGAACTCGATTGGGAACACTGGCTCGACGGACAATCAACGACTTGTGAAGCCGAGCAGCTCGACGCCGAAACCCCACTCTATTTTCTCTACACCTCGGGCACCACGGGCAAACCCAAAGGCGTGGTCCACGTGCACGGCGGGTATATGGTCGGCACCTACATCACCACGAAATACGTGTTCGACCTGAAAGACGAAGACGTATATTTTTGCGTGGCCGACCCGGGCTGGGTCACGGGGCACAGTTATATCGTATACGGCCCGCTCCTCAATGGTGCGACCATCCTCACGGCTGAAGGCAAACCCGACTATCCCAACCCGGGCCGCTGGTGGGATCTCATCGAGAAATACGGGGTATCGATTTTCTATACCACCCCAACGGCCATCCGCCTCCTCATGAAGTACGGTGAAGACTGGCCCAAGAAATATGATCTCTCCGCCCTGCGTGTCTTAGGCTCGGTAGGCGAGCCCATCAACCCCGAAGCATGGGAATGGTTTCACCGGGTCACTGGTGGAGACAAACCGATTATGGATACCTGGTGGCAAACGGAAACCGGATCGATCCTGGTGACTCCCCTTCCCTGTGTCCCGCTCAAACCAGGGTCTGCCACACGCCCGTTTTTGGGAATCGAGGCGGACGTCGTGGATAAGAGCGGGAAAAGCATCGGCACCGGCGGAGGGTTCGCGGTCATTAAAAAACCGTGGCCTTCCATGATGCGGACCATCCACAAAGATCCCGACCGTTACTTGAGCTACTGGAACAACATTCCCGGCTGTTACACCGCAGGCGACGTCTGTCACAAAGATGAAGACGGCTATTTCTGGTTCATGGGCCGGGCCGACGACGTGGTCAAAGTCGCAGGCAATCGTATCGGTACCGCGGAGGTGGAAAGCGCACTGGTCAGTCACGACGCGGTGGTCGAAGCGGCGGTGATCGGCAAACCGCATAAAACCGCAGGTGAGATGATCAAAGCCTTCGTCATCCTGAAACAGGGGCAAAGCGAAAGTGCGGAACTGACCAAAGCCCTCAAGGCTCACGTACAAACGGAGTTGGGCAAAATCGCGGTCCCACGAGAGATTGAAGTCGTGACCTCGCTTCCCAAGACCCGATCGGGAAAAATTATGCGCCGCGTCCTGAAAGCCAAAGAACTCGGACAGGATCCCGGAGATATTTCAACGTTGGAAGAATGAACCGGGTACAAGGCCGCGTTGCAACCCGAACTACTGACGCACAAAATGCCCGCGCCGGTTTTGTCGCCAGCAACTCGGCTCGGATTCCGTGCAAAACGGTCTTTCTTTCCCGTAACTGACGATTCGAATTCTGGATTCGTCGATTCCCAAGTCCACCAAATAATCCTTCACGGCTTGAGCCCGGCGTTTCCCTAATTCCAGATTGTACTCCACTGTCCCGCGTTCGTCACAGTGCCCTTCAATCAGCACACCGGAATCCTTGTACGTACCCTTCAGGAGTTCGGCATCCGATTCCAGGACGGGGACGGCATCGGAACGAATGGCATATTGATCGTAATCAAAGAAGACGTCGGCCAGTCCTGATTCCGGCTCCGGCTCCGGCGGTGGCGCAGGTTCCGGTTCTGGCGCTTCAGGAACAAAATCGTCCGGCTCAAGTTTGGCGATCTCCGGCTCCGGTTCGGCCACGGGTTCTTCGGCGGAGACGGGCGCCTCTGCAACCGGCTCGAGCTCTGGTGCCGGCGGTTCTGGCTTCGGTTCTGGCTTCGGTTCCGGTGCCGGCTTCGGTGCCGGCTTCGGTTCCGGCTTTGGTTCCGGCTTTGGCTCTGGTGCCGGCGGTGCCGGCTTCGGTTCTGGCTTCGGTTCCGGTGCCGGCGGTGCCGGGCTGGGAGGAGCTTCCGGAGCAAAAACAAGAGGTTCTGATAATCCTGCTGACGGGATGGGTTTTCCTTCAAACGGAATACTGGCTGGCTCAACTTCCGTCACTGTATCGGTAACAGGTGCGGTTTCTTGAGCCTTTGCACGTAAATCTTCTGTGCTCATGATTTCAGCATGTTTCGATGTTTCACATGCTGATAACGTCACCAGAAGACACGTGCCAACGACTATACAGGCAACAAAATTCCTCACCGTTACCATATTTGAATCTCCTTTCATCACACTCACTCACTTCACTGGCACAAATTAATGGAGGACCCCCCGAAATTATCGGTCTTTCATGGTGTCTGCACTGGCTGAAAAAGGGGTAGACAACAACCGGAAGAAGTCTGAGTCTATCTCAAGACCGGAAAATTTATCCATTTAAAAATAATCCGTCCGACTTGTCAACCCAAAAATCACGTATTATTTCTTATTTCTCTCGCGCTCTTGTGTCACCTTGACGAACCATTGCCCGGCCAGTATGATCTTTTTTTATCCTGCCGTGCCTCATATCCCGACACTCGACTTTGTTGACGTTTCGTTCCAGAAAATACCTGATTCTTTCCCTTCTGTGGCTTCATGATTACCGTACAACACGTTTCGAAACACTATGGGCACCACACGGCCCTTGATGACGTGACGTTTCACGTCAAGAAGGGCGAAATCCTGGCTTTCCTGGGCCCGAATGGGGCCGGCAAAACCACGACAATGCGTATCTTAACTTGTTTTATACCCCAAAGTGAAGGGATGGCAAGCGTTGCAGGGTTTGATTGTCTGGATCAGCCGATGGAAGTCAAACGGCACCTCGGCTACTTACCCGAAACACCGCCTCTGTACCCGGAGCTCACCGTTGATGAATACTTGACGTTTGTGGGTCGGTTAAAGAGATTAACGCCACGGCGTGTCGCGTCACGAAAATCCGACGTGATCGACCAGGTGGGCCTGGGCTCCGTGCATCACCGCGTGATCGGTCATCTGTCCAAGGGGTACCGTCAGCGGGTAGGTCTGGCTCAGGCCCTGATTCACGATCCACCTGTGCTGATTCTGGATGAGCCCACCGTGGGGCTCGATCCCAAACAAATCATCGAGATACGCGGGCTCATTAAAAGTCTGGCCGGATCACAGACGATCATCCTCAGCACCCATATCCTCCCCGAGGCCATGGCAATCTGTGATCGCGTCGTGATTATTCACCAAGGTCGCATTGTCGCGGAGGACGCTCCCGATCGGCTATCCAGCCGGTTGCGTCAATCCGAGAAAATGAGCCTCACCGTCAAACAGCCCCTGCCCAATTGGCTGGAACGGCTCAGAACACTTCCCGGCGTGCTCGACGTCCTGCCGACCGCCACCCCCAATACCTGTACTATCGACTGTCAACTGGGGCAGGACCTCCGCGAAAAACTTTCTCAATTTGTCGTGAGCCAGGGGTACGGACTTCTCGAACTCAAGTCTCTTTCCCTTTCCCTGGAAGAGGTCTTTCTCCAACTCACCCACCAGGAGGAGAATGCCGGGTTGGGTGAACCCAACCACATCGATCCCATTGGGCAATCAAGCGAGCAACCGCCTACATGACACCGTTCCGGACCATACTCGCTAAAGAATTACGGTGTTTTTTCGTATCACCTATTTTTTACGTCGTCGGAGCGGTCTTTCTGTTTATCTCCGGATTGATCGCTCACCTCATGACGGTGAACGCAGGCCAGCAGGCGGTTCGATTATTGCAGATTCAAAATACCTACGCCCAACTCAACCTGAACGAGTTGGTCTTCCGCTCACTGTTTTACAGTTTGGATTTCGTCCTCATGTTTCTCCTCCCGATTCTGACGATGCGGCTGTTTGCGGAAGAACGGAAATTGCACACGTTTGAACTTTTGCTGACCTCTCCCATCGGAATCAACGAACTGATTTCGGCCAAATATGTCAGTGTGCTCTTGATCTATTTGGGGTTGCTCTCCCTGACGAGCCTGACACCTCTTCTCCTGTCCTTTTACAGCAGCTTTCATTGGAATCCCATTCTGACCGGGTACGTGGCCTTGGCACTGCAGGGCGGCTTGTTCCTGGCCTGTGGCGTCCTGGCCTCCGCCACGACCGAAAATCAGGTCGTCGCGGCGTTTTTGAGTTTCGGGATGATTCTGCTTATCTGGTTACTCGGGGGGCTGGGTTCATTAGCAGGCGACACGACGATCGGAAACGTCCTCTCCTATTTGTCGTTCAGCGAACATTACGACCGGCTCGTTCGCGGCCTCCTGGAGGTGAAAGACATTGTGTATTACCTGTCCGGTATTGTGCTGATGTTATTCATTGCGCATCGAGTCGTCGATTCACACCGATGGACATAAAACACCTGTTACCCGTTCTGGGCATGTTGGGAGTCGGATTGGGATTGGGAGGGCTGCTCCTCCCTCAAACCGATGCCAAAAGCACGATACTGGAAGGGGTCGCGTTACTGTGTCTCATTGTCTATTTCGCGGGGAACTGGACACGACTCAAAACTTTTTCCGGCTCACGGTCGACGCGACTCGGGTTGAACGGCATCCTGGCCATTCTCCTCATGGCCGGCATCCTGACCATCATCAATTTTTTGGTCATCCGGCACGGCGGCCGGTGGGACTTATCCGAAACGCAGCACTTTTCACTAGCCCCGCAAACCCTGCAAGTGCTCGGGCAACTCAAAGAAAACGTCCGGGTCCTGGTATTTTCTCATGAACGAAGTCCGGGGTTCCGGACGTATCGTGACCTGTTGGAAGGGTACGCCCATGCAAGCTCGCGCCTTTCCGTGACCTTTATCGATCCGGAAAAAGAACCGGGCAAGGCTCGTGAATATGAGATTGCCAAGATCGATACGGCCGTGTTCAAAAGAGGCGAGCAGACCATCCACGTCCCCAAACCCAGCGAATCGAACCTGACAAGCGCGTTGATCCGCGTGACGAAAAAACAATCCAAGCGCCTCGTCTTTTTGGAAGGGCATGGTGAACGTCAAATCACGGACCAGGAACGAGGAGGGCTGTCACTGGCCAGGAAAAATCTCGAAGCACAAGGGTACCGGGTGGCACGAGGCTCCATGCGAAAAGACGCGACCCTGCTCGAGGATACCGCCGTCCTCATTATTCCCGGACCTCGTGAATCCATCGAGCAGGAAGAATTGACGCGCATCACGAACTTCGTAGCCGAGGGCGGGCGACTCCTGTTACTGCTCGATCCACAAACATCAAGCGGTCTCGAAGAATGGATCTCGCAATGGGGTCTGACGCTCGGTCCCGGGATCGTGGTCGATCCCGAGGATCGCGTGGCCCAAGGCAGCCCGACGGCCTTACTCGTCCGTCGATTTACCAACCACGCCATTACCAAGGGATTTACCGCTCCGATTTTGCTGCCCGTCCTGCAACCGGTGTCGTTTGACCAACCCCCGGGCACCAATCTGAACTTTACGTCTCTTTTACAATCGTCGGAACAAAGCTGGGCCGAAACAACCTATGATGAGACCACTCCGGAATTTGAAGAAGGTTCCGACAAGAAAGGCCCTTTTATGCTCGCCGGCACATTAGGATGGGCAAGCCCCCACGCGGATTCAACTGTTCACCCTGCGCTGGTGATCATCGGAAATTCAGCGTTTGCCAGCAACACCTATTTGCAGTTTCCGGGGAATACCGATTTTTTGTCCAACGCCATCGCCTGGTTGGCGGATGAGAACACGTTGATTTCGGTCAGCCCCAAAGAATCTTCGTTCCCACCATATATTCCGAATCCCACCCAGGAACATATGCTGTTTGCTGTGCAAGTCTTCTCGGTTCCGTTCCTGCTGCTCTTGTCAGGCATAACGGTGTGGCGACGGCGAAACCGCCTCTGAGCAACCCGGTGATCCCATGACGTCATATCGAACCACCCTTCTCCTCGCAGTGCTTTTTGCAGGGCTGGGGGTGTACGTCTATACCATCGACGTTCCCACCATGGAAAACCACACGATTCAACAAGCCGAAACGCAACGGCTCTTGCCTTTCGATTACAGGGACGTGACGCACCTGGCATATACCACGCGAACCGAACGAATCCTGATGAGCCGGGACGAACGGAATCGTTGGCGGATCGTTGAACCGGTTGAGGCCCGGGGTGACGCTCGTGAAATTGAAAACGTTCTTCGGGCCTTGGAAATTGGAAAAATCTCTCGCGTTGTTCAAGAGGAAGGGCCGGAGAAGGGGGAGGCTGCCGAGCAATACGGGCTGAAATCGCCGTACGTGACCATTGACCTGACGACGCGGGAGTACACGGAATCATTGTCCTTGGGTGACACGGGCCCCCTCTCGTCCACCCTGTATGCTCAGCGGGGATCAGATCAAAACATTCTGCTGACCACGCTCATGGTTGGGGATTTTCGGGCGAAAACCCTGGACACCTTTCGCCTGAAAGATATCCTCTTCTTCGACCGGACCCAGGCCGAACGCATCCAGCTTCAGACCCCGGATCAAACCATCACGCTCCAGCGAGGAGCCGGTTTCCATGGCCCCGTGTCCAAGTGGCATTTCACGTCTCCGGTAAACGCCCCGGCCGATAAAACCGCCGTCGGCATTCTGCTGATGACGCTTGAAGATCTGACCGCGACGGGATTTATCGATTCACGGGCCGAGAAAGAAGCCCTCCTGAAAAAGCTCGACATCCCGTCGTTTACGGCGACCGTTCATACGAAACAACAGGGCCATCACGTCGCGTTCTTTAAACCGGTGGCTTCCGGTGAAGATGCGTACGCCGTCACGTCCTCGAAGGATCCCATCTATCGGATACCGGCCCACGTGCTGCGCGAACTGCCGAGTGACGTGTTTCACTTACAGGACAAACGCTTATTGGGCATGGAAGTCGAAGAGATCGCTCTCTTGACCGTCCAAACCCATGACGCGCGGTACACCCTGATTCAACAGCACGGAGAATGGCATCTCGAAGGGAAGGAGGCAGCGCCGATCGACCAGCAGCACGTAAAATTGTTCGTCAGCCGTCTCGTGGATCTTCCCGCGGAATTGCCCGTCAGTGAAACGAAAACCAATCCGGAGCACTATGGTCTCACGTCACCCACCATTGAGATCGCAGGCATTGACCAAAAAGGCCGGCCCCGCGGACGTTTGACATTGGGAACACGAGAGAAAGGCCTGGTCTATGCCACAGGAGCCGGATTACCCGGCATTTATCAGACCCGCTCCCTGATACTGACCCAGATTCCTTCTCCCGAGACCCTGCTGGTCCACTAGTGTTCACGAAGGATTGGGAGCCATAAAGACGAGCACTCGCAGCCTGGCGCCGGAATGATTGGTGACGGCGTGTTCTTCACCGGCCGGGGCTAACGTCCCCTGCCAGGGTCCCAGGACGTGTTCCTGATTGCCGACGCGAAAGGTCCCCTGCCCCTCCAACACCATGTACACTTTATCTTCGTGGGCATGAACGTGCCCTTTCTGCACCTGATCCGGTTCAAAGCAATAGACGTCACAAAAAAATCGAGGCGTTTCAAACACGTTATGTTTCTTCATCTTTTCATTGGAAAATTCCTGAAAATCCGCCAGACTGATGACCTTCATTCTCCCCTGACCTCCCCTGCTTACTAGTTTGATAGAATCGTCCATTGAGCTATTCTACCAAAGGCCCGTCACGTTCCCAAGCCTGCTCTCGACGCTGGTCCCCGGTCCCCGACGAGTCGAGGATTGCATGTGTTCGCTTATTCGTTGACACTTTCCCCCTCACCCCAGCCCTCTCCCTATTTTCCGCTTAATGCGGAAAATAGGGGAGAGGGAGCAAAGAGTAGCGTAACGCAACAATCCATAGCATAGTGCAACAATTCATAGCAGAACATAACAATTCATAGCATAAACCGGCAGCAGGGCTAACAACACCACGAATCCGTCATGCCTGCGGAATCTTGTAGGGGACGGCCTGTGCCTGCCCTGAGCGAAGCCGAAGGGTGCCGTCCCGCGTCTTCACGGACGAAGCCCCTCGGACAGGCACGGGGGCCTGTCCCTACAGCACAGGAGGGGAAAAGGTCCTCGATCTGGTCGAAGACAGGCACCGATCCGGATTCATCCGGTTTTGCCCTCTCGAGACCGCGCATGATACCGTGTCAAACAGCGTAACAGCGTTTCGCATTCAGCAACCAAGGAGCGAGAGATGAACGTCTTGCAAAAAGGAGGAATCATTGTTTTCGGTGGGATCGTGTTCCTCCATCTGTTATTCACGGGTGCCCAGGCGGCAGAACAATTGCCGGGTGATTATGAGGTGATCAAAGGGGAACGCTCTCTTCATACACCGGAGAAGGTCCTGCTTCTGGAATTTGCCGATTTTTACTGCCCGCATTGCCACCTTTTCGAGAAGGTCGTGACTTCACAACTGAAAAAAGAATTCGGTGAACGACTGGAAGTCCGATTGGTCGGATTTCCCGTGATTCGCGGGAAACTGCCTACGGCTTTTGAAATGTATGAGCAGGCCAGAGTGATGGGAAAAGGGTCCGAAATGAAGAAGGTCTTATTCCGTACGATTCACAAAGAGAAAATTCAGGTGTTTGATCGAGGCCTTCGCTCACTGCTGCTTCGCGAAGTCGGGTTGGACGGCAAAGCCTTCGAGGCCGGACTGGCCAGTGGCGAGCCTTACAAGTCCCTGGAAAAAAGTAAAGCCTGGGGTGAACGCATTCACGTCAAGCATACCCCTACTGTCGTTCTCGACGGAAACCTGCTGGTCTCGAATCTGAACATCGACAATCTCCGCACACTGATCAACGGCATTCTCAAGAAAGATAACACTCCATAGACTTATGAGTGCCATTCCCGGCTTTTTCCCCTCCTTTGTAAGGAGGGGCGAAGGGGAGGTAGAGGCTGAAGACGTTGCATTGGATCTGAATTGCCATCATCCTTGAAGCAAACCGGAGGAACGTCCACATGAGCAAAAAAAAGTTGCCAAAAGTCTCCTTTCCTGAATTAGAGGCCATGCTCAAAGACATGGAGGAATTACTCACTGACGAGTATGGGAATCCCCTTCCACCCGACCATCCACAGGTGAAAAAGCTCCAATTCCTTGCCGAACAGATGGGAGTCGACACGCCGCCTTTACCTGAAAACGAAGGCGGGGAATCATTGACAGGCCATGCATAAGGAGGTCTGCCGGGTTACGCTACGCTAACCCGACCTACAGGTCTGTTTTCTATGCCATGTGGTCTCTTAAAACTAGACTTCTGCAGGAATTTCGCCTACAGTGAATCGTGTCGTTGACAGATTGAACGTAGAAGATTAGAGCAACACATTGGCAAATGACGCAATGCCGGAGAGGTGGCCGAGCGGCCGAAGGCAACGGTTTGCTAAACCGTCGTAGGCTAACCCCCTACCGCGGGTTCAAATCCCGCCCTCTCCGCCATTTCGTGAGGCCTCACAAGGGAAAACTCCCGCTCAAAATGTGTTGCCCTGTTTCATTGGGTGGACGGGATTTGAACGGGGATTGGAAGGGGGTGTTCCCCCTTCATAGATCTCTTCTGCCTTCCTTTTGCCTCAATCCCCAAGTCATGCACGTCCGCCCAAGGCACAACCCGCTTCTCTATTTCCTGCAGGAACGCCGTCATGCGTGAACAACGCTGGGAATCCCGTCAATTTCTGAGTTTCCCGCAGGTCCTCGACCTGCTCGATAGGCTGCAATCCAGAGGATTACGTCCCGTTGATCCTGAAAAAGAAGGCATTTGTTATATCGAAGAATGGCCGGTTCCATCGCCGGAGGCCATTCAACGACTCGATCAGTGGCCCCTTGAGGACGTGACGATGATTCACGTGCTCGACGCGTGGAAGAACGATTTTTTTCTCCTGGCCGGACGCTACCATTCGATCTTCCAACGCCACCAATCCATCAGCGCGTATTGCTCGATCAGCCACCCTTGGCACCTTTCCGGCCATCCGGCCACACTTCAACCCCTTGCCATGTTCTGGGTCGGCTTTCGCCATACGCACTCATTCATCCGAATCCGGTTCCATACTGCGACGATTATTGCCCAGGGTGAACCCTATGCCCGGCACCAACGGCCAATCTGGTTGGAGGAACGACAAGCAGCGTTCCATGAAGCGATTGAACTGCTTGATTTACCGATAGAGGTTTCGATTCAACAGGACCGGGTTACGCTTCGCAACACCTACGAAGAGGTGCCGTTTTTCTGTTCATGGCCGGACGCGTTCGGACCGTGCCAATTCGAATTCAATTCCTCGGATCCATTTGCCTTTCTCGTGCCGGCCAGCGGGTTGGCTTCGACGCATCGACTGCCCACGTCCACGGTTCGCATCTATTTGACCGGCTTTTCCCGGGAAGCCCTGAATGAGTTCAAGGCCATTGAACCCGACGTCCGCACGGTCTACCGTTGTTCCACGCATGCCTGCCTCACGGACCTCCCCGCCCTTTTGGACATTGCGGGCAAGGGAGGTCGGTTGTACACCACGGTTTCCGAATTTCGAACACAAGAAGTTCTCCCCGATCAGCCGGATGCTGCCGCCATTATCGGAATCATGGGGACGGAACATCACTATCAACTGGAAGTCCGGTTAAATATGATGCCCTTGCCCATGAACGAGATGACCTCCTGGCTCGAGGATCTGTTCTCCTATCCCATGACGTATGCCCCACTCTCCCCCTTTCCGTAAAAGAGTCATCAACCATACCGTTGTCCCGTCACCTCGGTGACTCATTCTACTCTCACGGGACTTCGAGGGGGACGCCTCTTGCACAAGAGGCTTGAGCACATCCATATAATAGTGCGCCTGATGGACCGTACGTGCGCCATCCGGGGGAGCGACGGGATGTCCGATTGGATCTTGAACGTTCGTACGGAGGATTTCTGTCTATGTTCATCCATTCAGGAACCACTCCCCTCCCTCACCTTCTCCCCGGCTCACCCTCACCTTAATCCTCTCCCATCAAGGGAGAGGAAACGAAGAGACGGGAGAGGGTTCTCTATCAAAACAATGACTACCCGTTACAAAGCCGATAAGGCTTTTTCCAATCGACTCCGGCCATCCAAAAACTCCAACTCAAGGAAAAGGGCAAAGAGAGGCGTGGGAATCGACCAACTCGATTGCACTTTTATCAGATCTTTTTCCGTCGTGAGCACCACGTCCGGTTTGCTCTGCTCAATACGTCGATGAATGTCCTTGACCCTGGAAGGGACATACGCTTCATGATCCCGAAAAACAAGTTCATCCACCACCTGCACGCCGAGCGCCTTCACCGTCCGGCGGAACTGGTTCGGATTGCCGATACCGCTGAAGATAAGCGCCTTTTTTCCACGGATATCGGAAGGCGGCATGGCTTCCGATGCACCGACCAATTTTTTGACCGTAAATCTCGTGGTGATGGGATTGATGGTGGACCCCATGGCGATCTCGATGGGTTCCAATACGTTGGAAATCATCGATACATCTTCAACCCGCGTCAAGACAATATCCGACGCTCTTCCGGCTTCGCGAAGAGGTTCACGGAGTCTCCCCACGGGAAGCAGTTCTCTCATTCCGGCAGAATCGGAACTATCCACCAACAACAGGTTCACGTCACGGTCGAGGCCCACATGTTGGAACCCATCATCCAAAATGAAACAGTCGATGGGCATGAGGCTCAACACCCAACGGCCCAAGGCATACCGGTCGGCCCCGACGGCCACGACGACACCCGGACATCGTGTCGCCATGAGATAGGGCTCATCGCCCGCCTCACGGGGTCCGGCAAGGATCGACGTTCCATCGGATACCAGCAAGAATTTCTCTTGACTGTTTCGACGGTATCCCCGGCTGAGGATGCCCGGCTTTTTTCCTTGTTCCAACAGTTTTTCGGCCACCCACATTGCCATGGGGGTTTTGCCCGTTCCGCCGACCGTGAGGTTCCCCACACTGACGACCGGACAGGCTAACCGGCGTCGCGTTAACCACCCTCGTTCATAGAGCCACGTCCGAAACCACGTGGCGAACCGATACGGCCCGGTCAGCAGCGACGTCCATCCATTCATCATGGGTTCACGATCCTTCCTGCCCCAGTCTCTACCTCCCAACTTTTCCCTCTTCGGAAAAAGTTCCCGTCCTTACAAAGGAGGGGAATACGAAAGGCATGCCCATCTTGTCCCTCCCCTTTGTATGGGGAGGCTTGGTGGGGTAGAAAACTCCTGTCGGATGACGCTTCGCTAATCCGACCTGCAACGACTTAAACCGACGACTTGCTCGACCAGATTCACGTTTCTCTCGACCACTCCTTGATTGTCATCGATGACCTTTCGCGCGTTCAGCCCTCTATGAGACACCCAATCCTGATCTTGCAGTCCTTTGACAAACGTTTCCGTCAATTCCTGCCCGTTGCGGACTCGAATGCCGCCTCCGGATTCAATCAACAGATCTGCAATTTCCTGGCAGTGATCGGTATACGGGCCAAAGCACACCGGCTTTCCCCAAACCGGCGGTTCCAGGAGATTATGCCCTCCGACTGGAACCAGCGTCCCTCCGACAAACGCCATGAACGCCAACCCGTACACTTGGGCTAATTCTCCTCGGGTATCGAGAAGAATGATCCGGGGGCCCACGGGTTCCTGACGAACCTCTTCAGGCAACCGGCTTCGTCTCACCACGGGAAACCCAAACGACCGGATTGTTTGGGTCAACGCGTCACTTCGTTCAATATGTCGTGGAGCCAACAACAGGACCACGTTGGGGAATGACCGGATCAAGCTGCGATAACTTTCCAAAAGGACTTCTTCTTCGGTGGGATGCGTGCTCCCTGCGACAATCAGCCGCTCGTCTTCGGACACCCCGAATGTCGAACGCCGGATCGATGGCTGGGAAGCAAAATCTCCATTCATCGTCAGATCAAATTTCATGTTCCCCGTACGGTGCATCCGGTCCGGCGAAGCCCCCAACTCGACGAACCGGCGTTCGTCCCTGCCGGATTGCAGAAGCCCCAATGATATGGTCGAGAGGATCTGTCGCATGAACGGCCTGATCCGCCGGTAGCGGAAAAAGGAACGGGACGACAAGCGTCCATTGATAATCACGGAAGGGATTCCCCGTCGAGAGAGCGCCCGCAACAGGTTCGGCCAAAGCTCGGTTTCGACGACGACAAACCCGATCGGGTTCAGGGATGTAATGAACCGGTTGACGATCCACGGATAATCCAACGGCAAAAAACAATGTGTTGCGATGCCGGCCAATCGTTGTCGCACGGCTTCCCGTCCGGTTTCCGTTATGGTCGATACGATGATCCTGATCGCAGGGTGTCGCTGATGGAGCGTCGTCACAAACGGAACGATGGCGGAAACTTCTCCCAATGACACGGCATGAATCCAAAGCACCTTATCCTGAGAGCCCCACCCCTGAGGTACAATCCATCCTATCCGTTGCAACAGGCCGGATCGACTCCGTTTTTTGAGCAGTAATGCGCAAAGGATGAATGGAAAACCGAGGATAAGGAGCACGTTATAGATGCCGTACCACATTTCAGCACGACCTCGGATCGTCACACATCGATTCCGCTTCGGATGATAGTGAGGAAAGGGCGCTTTCCAACTCCACCCGAATTTGTTCCAGGGTCGCGGAATCGGCGTCGCGGTCAACCTGAATCGGGTCGCCCCACAGATAGATCCCGCGGGAGAACGGATACGGGATTAGAAACCGGTCCCAACTGGAAAAGTTTTTTTTTTGAACAGGCGAACGCCAAGGGCACGATAGGCAGGCCCGTCAATTTGGCGAGAGCCACGACACCCGGCTGAACGCGGTGCCTGGGCCCCCTGGGACCATCCGGCGTGATGACGAGATCGACGCCCTGCCGGCCCAGGCGAATGAGTTGCCGCAATGCCTTCTGTCCGCCCCTCGTGGTCGATCCGCGGACAGCGCCGAATCCGAATCGTTTGACGATTCGATAAATGAGTTCTCCGTCCCGATGCTGGCTGATCAGAATCTCGGGGTGAGGACCGCGGTAGCCCAACGGGATCATCAATTGTTGCCCGTGCCAGAATGCCAGGATGATGTTGCGGCCTTCCTCATAAACCCGATCGACCGGCTCGAAGCCATGCGACTGCAAGGACATCGACTTGCCGAGAAGACGAATCGTTGCCTCGCCGAGAAACGACAGGATGCTCAATTTCAGGCGGTTCATCATACAAGCTGTTAGCTCTTCACTGACTACCGCAACGTGGGCGCTACGGGAATGTCGTGGAATTGGGTTTGATACAGGCGCGTATACACTCCGTTTCGGCCAAGCAACTCATGATGAATACCCTCTTCCACCATGCGTCCTTCATCCAGCACCACAATACGGTCCGCATGCTGAACAGTGGACAGGCGGTGGGCAATGACCAGCGTCGTCCGGTTTTTCATCAATTCGGCCAAGGCCGCCTGGATTTTTCGTTCAGACTCGGTATCCAACGCGGAGGTGGCCTCATCGAGAATGAGCAGTGGAGGATTCCGCAACATCGCGCGAGCGATGGCCAACCGTTGACGTTGCCCCCCGGATAGGTTGACGCCGTTTTCTCCTATCATCGTATCCAGCCCCCCGGGTAACTCTTCGATAAATTCCCACGCATGCCCTGCCCGTGCCGCCCGGACGATTTCTTCTTCAGACGCCTCCGGGCATCCGTACGTAATGTTAGCCCGTACGGTTTCGTCAAACAAGACCGTCTCTTGAGAGACGATGGCAATCTGTGCCCGCAGGGAGGTCAACGTCACGTCCCTGATGTCCTGACCGTCGATCAGAATGCGGCCTTCGGATGGATCATGAAACCTCGGGACCAAACTCATCAGGGTGGATTTGCCACTCCCGCTTTTCCCGACTAACGCAACGACTTCGCCGAACTCGACGGTGAGGCGAATGTGTTCGATTGCCGGTTCAGCACTCCCTTCATAACGAA
>JAHRAK010000103.1 GCA_020027535.1 Nitrospirales bacterium | reverse complement strand
CGTTTGCGAATCCCCGCAACGCCGCGTCCGGTTCGCTCAGGCAACTCGATTCCCGGATTATCGCCTCCAGACCCCTGGTGCTCACCTGTTATGACCTGATGGTCTCCTCCGATCCGTTACCGCGTACGCATTGGGAGACCGTTGCCGTACTCGAAACGTGGGGCTTGCCCGTTCCCGAGCAACGCCGGGTGTGTCACGGCATTGAAGAGGTCATAGGCTTTCATCAAAGCATGATGGAACAACGTGAGCGCTTACCCTTTGAAATCGACGGCATTGTGGTGAAGCTCAACTCCCTGGCTCACCAACAACAACTTGGCGAAAAGTCCAGAAGCCCGCGTTGGGCGATTGCCTTTAAATTTCCACCCCGCAAGGAATTGACGACCGTCCAGGATATCGTGGTGTCGGTGGGGCGAACCGGGGCATTGACGCCCATTGCCTTATTGGCGCCGGTGGAAGTCGGTGGCGTCACGATCAGCCGGGCTACGTTGCACAACGTGGAAGAAGTCGCGCGAAAGGACGTGCGGGTAGGGGATACGGTCAAGGTCGAGAGGGCAGGGGACGTCATCCCCGATATTGTCGAGCGGGTGGTGATTCCCGGCGAACAACGTGCGGCTCCGTTCGAGGTCCCTTCTTCCTGCCCGGTGTGTCAATCGGCCGTGGTGCAGGAAGGCCCCGTCTATTATTGCACGGGGCAAACGGTGTGCTCCGCACAGTTGAAAGGCGGCGTTCAACATTTTGCCTCCAAAGGCGCCCTCAATATTGAAGGATTGGGGGAGAAAACCGTCGCGCAACTTGTCGACAAAGCTTATGTGAAGGATTTGTCGGACCTGTACCGCTTAACCAAGGACCAACTCTTGAGCCTGGACGGATTCGCGGAAAAATCGGCCGCACAATTGCTTTCGGCCATTGCACAAAGCAAAACCCCATCATTAGAGCGGTTTCTCTTTGGCCTTGGTATTCACCACGTCGGGCATCACGTCGCGCAGATTCTGGCCTCCCAATTCGGTTCTTTGGCGACGTTGCTGGCCGCTACGCAAGAGGAACTACTGGAGATTTACGATATCGGACCTGAAATTGCGCAGAGTGTCGTGCACTTTTTTGCCGAACCGCGAAACATGGTCGTGCTTGACAGCATGAAAGCATTGGGTGTGAACGTGCAATCGTTCCCCCGCGAGACGAGTGGACAGGCCGCACCATTGAAAGGAAAAAGTTTTGTGTTCACGGGCGGGCTGGAGAGTTTGAGCAGGCAGCAAGCCACGCAACGCCTTGAAGCGCTTGGCGGACGGGTCACCTCCAGTGTCAGCAAATACACCGCGTACGTGGTCGTCGGAAAAGCCCCGGGGTCAAAATTGGCGGAGGCCAAACGTTTGGGTGTCGCCGTTCTCGATGAAGCCGGATTGCTTGAGTTGATTCGGGCCGCCGGCGTCGATTGAGGAAAAAGACGAAACGGCCGGCGTTATTCGGAAGAAACGGCTTGGGCGGGCTCCCGTTGTTCTTGAGCCACGTCCTCCAGTTTGTGAATCTGGACACTCTTGATGGATTTGCTATCGGCATCCCGGATAGTCAGCTGACAACCGGCTACCTGGAGTTCCTCGCCGACCGAAGGAATATGGCCGAGGCGCTGCTGGATGAGCCCGCTGATGGTATAGAAGAGAACGTCTTCGTCTTTATCCAAAGCCACCTTCAGAAATTCATTGATTTTGCGAACTTCCGTTCGCCCGCTCACCAAAATCTGATTTTTGCCGACCCGCTTGATCAGTTCCTCGGTGACGTCCGTCTCGTCAAGAATATCACCCACGACTTCTTCCAACAGGTCTTCCGTGGTGACTAAGCCCATGATCCCGCCGAATTCGTTCACGACGATCGCAATGTGGCGTTTTTCCTGCTGGAATTGCTTCAGCAAATCGCCTACCGGTTTGGAAATGGGAATGAAGAGCGGCGAAAGGGCTAATTCCTTGAGCCGGCTGGTGCGATTCCCTTGGGCCAGTTCGATTAAGGCATGGGTACGATACAGAATGCCCGTGATGTTATCGCGGTTGCTCTCATAGACGGGAATCCGCGAATGTTTGGTATTGAACAAGTCTTCCTTGGCCTCGTCCAACGTGAGGCTGCTGTCGAGGACAATCGAATCGATTCTCGGGGTCATCACGTCTCTGGCCGTGAGTTCGGTGAATTCGAAGACGTTCTTGATCATCTCGACCTTTTCAGTGTCGAGTACCCCGGCTCTGCCTCCGGCCTCGATCATGATCTTCAGCTCTTCCTTCGTCACGAACGGGACAGCCAGACCCCGTCCTCCGGTCAATTTCAGAATCAGCGGCTCCAACAGGAATAAAGCTGGAGCGAAGAGCTTTTCGGCTCCATAGATCATATACGCGAAAAATTGGACGGCGGAAGTCGCGTGCTTGGCGCACAGGGTTTTGGGCACGATTTCCCCGAAGATCAGCACAAACACCGTCAGCGCCCCCGTGGCGATCGCGACCGCTTCGGAGCCGAAATGTTCAAGGGTGACTAGGGAAATCAACGCGGCGGCCGTCAGGTTGACGACGTTGTTCCCGATCAGGATGGTCGAAAGAAGTCGCTGGGGGTTCTGTCTGAGAGAAAGCGCCAGTTTTGCCGCCCGGGGGCCTTCGTTCTTCATGGTTTGCAACCGGCTTTCGGGAAGGGAAAAGAACGCAATTTCCGCTCCTGAAAACAAGCCGGAGAACACTAAACAAATCAAAATGACGATGTATTCCATGGGATGAGATTAGAGCAAACCCCTAATCCTGGGCAGAAGGGCCGGAAAAGCTAAAAGAATCAAACCCTTTGAGTTACAACGCTCATGTGTTGAGAAACGGGCAAAGAAAAACCGGAAGGGAAGGCAAAGATGCTTGCTCTGGTGACGGGAGTATCGTCTGGGACCGTCGTCATCCATCGGGTGCAAAATTCTACCACAGGAGTTTATTCCGTATCAACAGGGCGCGTGAGTTTTTTTATGATAGTCCAATCAAACGAAGTACGGCCGCTTGCCGAAAAAACTTGCCGATCAAGCTCACTGGCGGTGGGACATCTCCGTCCAGTGCAGCACCTTTTCACGGAGATGATTTCTTACAGACGATGAATGCTTGCCCCCAAACTAGACAGTATTGATCAAACTGACCACGGCCGGTTGAGATTTCTTAGTGGCGATCATCTGAAGAATTCGCAACCGCACTAGTTTCTCTTAATCACAAGGCATCCGCTAAGTTACATGCCGTTCCAAACGTCTCAATGTCCCAATCGCTTCGTGAACCGAACTTCTTGCGTAGACGGATCATTCCGGAAGATAGGTGCGCGCGCCAGAACTTTGTGTCAGTTTCTTTGATGGTCTTTTCTACCATGTTACTCCTGCGTCGTACGGGTTTTCGAGTAAAATCGTTATGCGATGTAGTCGTGTAAGCTCTTGGGGTAAACGAGATAATACGTTCAATATCGCTCTTCGTCGGCAATCTTTTTCTGCCTCTTTGCCAGGGCGTGAGTGTTGCGACCGGGTTGCTATGTAGCATCTCCCTCCATACTCGATCCTCATGGGCATCTTGGGAACCATGGTGCGCAATTTTGAAAACGGAAGCTTTGCAATTTGGCCGTTCGTGAGCATTGAGTATCTTCAACCAACCAGGGCTTTCGAGGTCGGCACCAAGAAGAATCACGATATCGTCAATTTTAACCAGCAGAACGACAGCCACTTCATTGGGCGTCAAAGCAGGAATACGCCTTTTTGTTTGGGATTTATCCTTTTAACTTGACATGATGCCAGCCAGACGCTGACGCTGATGGTTCTTCTATCCTATGATTTCAATGAGAAGGCTTGATGGTTATCAACGGGTTTGACGCTTCTCACCTTCTTCTC
>JAHRAK010000076.1 GCA_020027535.1 Nitrospirales bacterium | reverse complement strand
TCTTCGCAGTGAAACGGGTATGGTCACTTGTCCTTTTTCTGTGATACGCATCTTCTTACTCCTGAATTCTTACTTTCTTATCTATTTTGTTGGAATTTCTCATCCCTTTCAACACAGGCGCTGGCTTAGGCTATTATGACTTGTCCTATTCCTGCCTTAACACGGCCAGCGGCGGCTCGCCGAGAATCTTAAAGGTGCTCAGAAATCCTACGGCCACGGCCAAGCCCACGGTCGCCAGCAGCCCCCAGCCCAGCACCACGGGTTGAGCGGTCCAGGCAAGGTCCAGGAAAAAGTGCAGAATGGCCCAGGAGAGCGCACTGGCCAACCCCACGCCGATCAGACCCGCCAGCCCCCCAATCAGGGCAAACTCCACGGCAAATGATGCCACAACGATTCGGCGCGTCCCGCCGATGGCCTTGAGAATGGCCGACTCATACAGACGACGGTACCGTGTCGACGAGACGGCCGCAGTCATGACGACGGCTCCACTCACCATGCTCAACAGCGCAATGCCTTGAATGGCCCAAGCCAACTGTTCCAATAACCTCGCCACGTTGGCCAGCACGTCATCAACCTTGATCGCGGTCACGTTGGGAAGGGTTCGAACGAGCGCGTGCTGGAGCGGCAGTTCTTCTTCAGCTTCGACTTTCGCCGTGGCAATGTAGGTCATCGGCGCCCCGTCCAGCGCGCCCGGTGAAAGAATCATGAAAAAGTTCATGGAGAAACTTCCCCAGTCAACCTTCCTCGTACTTTCCACGATGGCGGCCAAGGGAGTCCCTTGAACAGCGAACTCGAGCGTGGACCCCACATCCGCGCCAAGGTTGCCGGCAGCCTCTTCTTCAACCGACACGCGAATGGCCCTTCCCTGATTCTTGTGCTCGCCTTCCCGCCTTGCTTCCGAATCAGTCGACCACCATTTCCCTTTCGCCACGGTATTATCTTCGGGAAGCGTCGATAGCGCCGTGAGCACGTATTCTCGGGTGAAGTACCATCCATTCTTTTTGCCTTTGTGTTCTTCGGGATCAATTACACGTCCATCAATCGCTCTCAACCGAGACCGAACGACAGGGGTGAGCCGGTACGGAGCATGAGGGGCTTCCCGTTGCACGATCGCTTCAAACGGCTCCCGTTGATCCGGTTGAATGTCGATGAAGAAAAACGTCGGGGCATCCTCCGGAATGCGTTCTCCAATGGCGATGAGCAGCGACGATTTCACCAGCGCGACCGTCACGATGACCATGACGCCGACCCCGATCGCCACGGCCATGCCCCGAGTGTAGTTGCCCGGGCGTTGCACGTTGCCCAGCGCCTGCCTGATCACGAATGAACGGGGACGGGGAAGTGTACGCAGGCCGCGCAGCAATACCCACACGCCAACCTGAAGGAGAATCACCGCAGATGCAAACGCCACGATAAAGAGCGCCCCCAACGTGAGTGACCGCGCTTGCCACGTGGCCAGGAGGGTGAGGCCGCACCCCATCAGCAAGGCTGTGCCAAGCCGGTAGCAGTCTCGCACGACCCCGAGGAACGCGGCCCACGTCAGCCTTAACCATGAACCTGCCCGGATTGGAGTTTGGTGCTGCTCCACTTCACGACGAAACACCAACGCGGGTGGGGTCTCCCTGATCGTGAGTAACGGCCAAATCGTAAAACAGAACGTCGTTACCACCCCCACAAGCAGACCTTTAGCGAGGGGCAACACGGTGATCTGACTGCTGATGGCAAGGGGAATGAGCTCACCCAAGAGCACGGGCAACAGCCTTTGCAATCCAACTCCTAACGCCACGCCGACCATACTGCCAAGGCACCCCATGAACAGACTCTGGAACAGATACATCCGCATCAGCAGGCCGGCGTCAGCCCCCAAGGTCTTCAGAATCGCCACGGTCGTGAGTTTGTGCCGCATGAATCCGTGAATGGTGCAGGCGATACCGATCCCGCCCACAAACAGTGATGTCAGGCCGATGAGTCCCAAATAGGTGGTCAGCTGATCCAGAAATCTCCGAATGCGCGGTTGGGCGTCGCGATACGATGAGACACCGGCCCCCTCCGGGCCAAGTCGCCCTTGCAATTCGCCCCTGAGAGGGCCAAGGGCCAGTGACTCCGGAACGCGAAGCAAGTAGCGCTCACGAATGCGGCTTCCCGGCTTCACCAGATCCGTCGCTCGTAGCGCTTGCCGGGAGATCAGGACTCGTGGGCCCAGGCTGAAGGCACTGGCCACGCGATCCGGCTCTTTGATGAGGATCCCCGTTACGGCAAACCAGGCTTGTCCGATCTTGATGTGATCGTGAAGCTGAATCCCGAGACTGATCAGCAAGGATTCCTGCACCACGGCGCCGAAGCAGGGGAGTGAAGGACAGTCGTTGGATGCAAGTGACGAATGGAGAGGCTGAGAAGGGGTCAGTTCCACGTGCCCATACAACGGGTACAGTGCCTCAACGGCTTTGAGTTCAACCAACTGGGTGGCTTGGGCGTTTGGCGTTTGAGCCTGTTCCATCGAAGGAACGGCCGCCATGGCCACGAGTTCCCTCACGTGCGTGACCTCGACGTTGCGTTCCCGGAGGGTATCCAACGTCTCTCTCCCGGATTCACTCAACTGATGGGCCACACGAATCTCCAGATCCCCGCCCAGGAGACTTCTCGCATCGCGGAGAATGAGGGTTTCCACGTTCGTCGCAAACAATTCAATACCGACTACGGCTCCAACTCCGACGGCCAAACATGCCAGGAAGAAGACAAACTGACGCCAACTGCCTCGGATTTCCCGCCACGCCATCAGGAACGACATGGGTAATCGTGTGTGCTGCATGAGCTAAGTACGAATCAGCTTGTCCGACACAATCGTGCCGTCGTGAAGCGTGAGGATTCTTTCCGTTTGTTCGGCGAGCGTGGAATCGTGCGTGACGAGGATCAACGTGCTCCCCTGATCGCGATGGAGCCTGAGCAATAAATCAATCACGAGTTGCCCGGTCGTACTATCCAAATTCCCGGTCGGCTCGTCCGCCAGCAAAATGGGAGGACGGCAGGAAAAGGCTCGAGCCACCGCCACGCGCTGCTGCTCGCCTCCGGAGAGTTGGGTGGGATAGTGGTCCTGACGGTCTTGCAGCCCCACGGCTTCCAACAAGTCCCGGGCTCGAGCCTTCGCAGACCAATCGCTGCTCAATTCCAAGGGAAGCATGACGTTTTCCAGGGCAGTCAGGGTTGGGATAAGATGAAACGACTGAAAAAGATACCCGATGTTTTGACGTCGAAAGTGAGCCAGTTGATCCTCCGTCCACGTCGTGATCTCCTGGCCGTTCAACCGGATGGAGCCGGTGGTGGGTTTATCCAATCCGGCCAACAGCCCCAGTAAGGTGGATTTCCCGCTCCCTGATGGGCCGACAATGGACACCATTTGCTTGCGCGGCACCTCGAAACTCAACCCCTTGAGGATGGACACCACGTGGCCTCCGCCCCGGAGTTGCATGGTCAGATTCTCGACGCGGATCATCGCCTGAAACGTTTCCTCCCTATTGGAAAACCTTCATCAAAGCAGTCTATTATACACTATGGCTCCGAACACCCCTGACTCTGCCGTTCTTCACCGTTTCGCAACCCAACGATTCAGTCTATCGGAACGATGGCTCCGTATAGCCGTAGGGGTTCTCTTGCTCGCGTCAGGAGTGGGAGGCTGTGACCCCAAAGA
Organism: Nitrospirales bacterium; assembly: GCA_020027535.1. Taxonomy (GTDB): domain Bacteria; phylum Nitrospirota; class Nitrospiria; order Nitrospirales; family UBA8639; genus Bin75. Next base: position 2,237 of record JAHRAK010000076.1, on the reverse strand, counting down.
GCCTGCTCTCCCAAATGAAACGCAACCTGCACGCAACGTTGCGTCTTCCAACGTTTCGAGTGATTCTTCGCAAGGTACCGTTGTAGCAGAACCTCCACGAATCGTCGCGTTTGGAAACAGTCTCACCACCGGCCTTGGGGTCTCTCCCGATCAATCGTATCCTGCTCAATTGCAACATCGCCTGCGCGAAGCAGGGTATCACTATGAAGTCATTAATGCAGGCGTCAGTGGTGAGACAACCGCTGGCGGGTTGCGCCGTCTCACCTGGGTTCTCAAAAGCCGGCCGTCGATGGTGATTCTCGAATTGGGCGCAAACGACGGCTTGCGAGGGCAGCCCTTGTCTCTCATGGATTCGAATTTAACGGAAATCATTGACGGGTTACAGGAAGCGGGCGTCGAGGTCGTGCTGGCAGGGATGCAGATTCCTCCGAATTACGGCTTGGCCTATACCACGGGCTTTGCGTCCGTGTTTGAGCGTTTAGCCCAAGACCATTCGGTGACCTTGATCCCCTTTTTTCTTGAAGGAGTGGCGGCGCGGAAGGAATTGAACCAGGCTGACGGCATCCATCCCACCGCAGAGGGCTATCGGATCGTCGCACAGACTGTGTTTGACGTGATCGAACCGTTACTCAAAAAGGAGCGCCTCCTTTCACAGCCCTGACAGGGCATGAAAGGAGGCGGTATTCGAAGTCGAAGAGGCGTCAGGGAACCGCTGATTTATTGTGATAGCGGGATGCAGGGCAAGGCGTCCCGCAGCGAAACCCGAGGCTTATCACATAGATAGGTGAGGGTTGAGCGAGGACACAACGCCGCACTGCGCCCGATAGTGCGATAAATCAGCGGTTCCTCAGTCTTTCTTGAAGAAAATATCCCACACGCCATAAGCAAGAACAAGCCCGATCACCCCGTAGTATAAGGCGGTGATACCTTCATATCCGCCACCCGGTTCATTGGCGAAAACGGGCAAGGTTCCCAAAACCAGGAAGGCTGCACCAAGAATCCCCTGCATGGTCTTCTTCATTGTCTCATCCTCCTTATCAGACAGAATACATGTCCAGATGATCTCATTCGAATCGATAAGAACAAAATTATATAAAAACTCTCATAAAAGAGGCAAGAGAGGACAAAGCTATTCTTCGAGGTTGGAATGGGTTCCATCACAAAACGGCCGTTTGTTCGTATGCTTACATCCACACCATGCGACTCATTTTTTCTCGGTAAATTCGACTTCCACCGGGGAATGTTCCGTGCCCGTGTGTGACCCATCGCAAAAGGGTTGCGTCTTGGAGCGGCCACACCGACACCAATAATACTTGCCGGGCTCCATCTCCAGCACATAGGGCATCCGTTGCGCAATCATGACCGGGTCTCCCATGCTTTTCCTCCTTGTGTTTGCTTCGTGAATCGTTTCCGCGATCGTCCTTTTACTGAACGCGATACACTCCTATTCCCCGCAACGGGGTTGCCTCCCTTGCGGGCCTAATGCCGTGAGCCACACGTAATCCGCAATGCGTTCGTCGATTAAATGTTCGACGTCCTCCGGGTGTTCGGGGTCCAGCGCGTGGAGATATACTGTTACGTCTTTGATGGAACTTCCCAATTGCCGTTTGACCCGTTTGGGAATAGGAAGCCCATACTGAATATGCCCGGCACCGGTATAACTGACAAAGGCCGTTGGTTCTGGCGCATCCAGCTTGACCGTCGTCGTAATGACGGCCGCCATTCCTTCGTCCCGAAAGACGGACGCTTCATAGATTTTCTGATAGACTTCCTGTGACAATCCTCCATGACACTGTTCAATTTGCTCGTAAATGACCCGTCGATATTCAGGGTCGTCGGCAGGAAACGGGACGGGAATGGTCCATCGTTGCACCTGCGGATCACTGCCAACAGCCGCGAGTCCTTGTTTCGCCACGTTCCTGACGAGAGGACGAGGCGGATTGAGGCCCAGCAAGGTTAAGCCATGGGTTTTCGCAAAATCAACAAGTGGCGAGTAATCCGCGTATTTCCCGCCCCAATTGTTCTTCCAGTGGGATTCGGCTAAAAACTCCTCCATGGACGTGACCGTTCCCTTGAGGTAACGATCAAGTCCGGCTTGCCCGTCCCAACTGAACATTTCCATGCCCAGGATCGGTATTCGGCCTCCGTTGAGCACGCTTTGGAGGACCTGCAATGCGGCATCGACGTGAGAAGGCGTGTAATGCGCTTCACCGATATAGATGATATCAACCGATTGG
>JAHRAK010000069.1 GCA_020027535.1 Nitrospirales bacterium | reverse complement strand
AGCCCGTTCATCCGCGTTGAGACTTGACCCCAAGCGCGTCTATTCCGCTCTGGTTCTGCTCCCGCTCTTGTACGTGCTTACCCGGCATCTTCCGCCGGCGGCCTTCTTTATTCTCGTCATGGCCGCCGTCCTGCTGGCCCAATGGGAATTCCTGACGCTCTTCATTGAGAAGAGTCACCTGCCTCCGCATGCGCTCGTCGGGTTTACGGGCACGATACTTCTCCTGGTCGCCATGCAGTGGCCGGCGGTGATCGATTTTTCCCTGGTCCTCTCCATCACCCTCCTGGGGCTCCTCTGCTACCAGGTCGGCTTCGCTCCTCGGGGGAACCGACATCTCTCCATGTTCATTCTTCTGTTCGGTATATTTTATATCGGGTATACCCTCGGACATTTTCTCTTGCTGAGAAATCAACAGGACGGGGGCTTGCTGGTGTTGTTCGTGCTGTTGGTGACGTGGGCCAGCGATGCAGCCGCGTACTACGTCGGCAAAACCTGGGGGGCACGGCCTCTGGCCCCACGGCTCAGCCCGAATAAGACCGTCGAAGGGTTTCTCGGGGGCCTGGTCGTGGCGCCGCTCATCGCCTGGATCGGCCATCTCTGGTTTCTCCCCGTTGTTACGCCGGTCGACTGCCTGATCCTGGGTATCCTGTTTACCGTACTGGGTCTGCTGGGAGATCTTTCCGAATCGGCCCTGAAACGACAGGCCGGGGTCAAGGATTCCGGGGCCTTGATCCCCGGGCACGGAGGCATGTTGGACCGAGTCGACAGCCTGCTTCTCAACGCGCCGGTTTTCTATTATTATATGGCGTTTGTGCACTAGGCTCTTCTCAACTAAAAACGGACCATGAAACAGATCGTTCTCCTTGGCTCAACGGGTTCCATCGGCGACAGTACCCTCGACATCGTCGCCAAATTTCCCGATCAATTTTTGATTTTGGGACTCGCAGCCCGGCACAGTGATGAAAAACTGGAAAAACAGGTCCGTTCGTTTCGTCCGAAATACGTAGCTTTGGCCGACCTTGCCGCGGCCCAGCGACTCCGTGCCCGCCTGAACGATCCCACGGTCCAGGTCCTCGACGGACCCGGCGGCGTCACGGAAGTGGCGGCCCTTCCGGAGAGTGATCTGGTGATCTCGGCCATTGTGGGCGGAGCCGGCCTGGTCCCGACCATGGCCGCGATTCAAGCGGGTCGCCGGGTGGCCCTGGCCAACAAGGAACCCATGGTCATGGCCGGGCAACTGATGCAGGCCGAGGCGCACCGCCAGGGCGTCCCCGTGTTCCCCGTGGACAGTGAACACAGTGCGATCTTTCAATCGCTCGCCGGCCATCGACGAGAAGACGTCCGTCGCATCATCCTGACGGCTTCCGGCGGCCCGTTTTGGGACTGCACCAAGGAATACATGGAGACCGTGACGCCGGAGCAGGCGCTCAAACATCCGAATTGGGATATGGGCGCGAAGATCACCGTGGATTCGGCGACCCTGATGAATAAAGGGCTGGAAGTCATCGAAGCCCGGTGGCTGTTTGATTGTCCTCCCGCTCAACTGGACGTGGTGGTGCACCGGGAAAGTATCATCCATTCTCTGGTAGAATATCGTGATGGGTCGGTGATCGCGCAATTGGGCTTACCCGATATGCGAACCCCGATCAGCTACGCCATGGATTACCCTCGACGCGTGCCCCTGGATCCGCCCGCGTTGGATTTATGGAAATACAGCAAGTTGACGTTCTATGAACCGGATCCCGTGCGATTTCCCTGTCTGCGGCTGGCCTATGAGGCGTTGGAACACGGGGGAACCTGTCCGGCGATTCTCAATGCCGCGAATGAAGCCGCAGTGGATGCGTTTCTGTATCACGGGCTCCCCTTCGGGAGCATTGCCAACGTGATCGAACGAACCGTACAATGTGCTGACGTGCAACCGCTCACGTCATTGGAGGATGCCCTGGAGGCCGACCGGTGGGCCAGGGACAAGGCCGCAGAGTTCATCCGCAATGGATCCTGACGTTAAAATTCGCCAGTTACGAGTGACCTGATGTCTCCCGATATCATCTACGTTATCGTTCAAAAGATCTGGTGGTTTTTGGTGGTGTTGGGTGTCCTCGTAACCTTTCACGAGTTCGGACACTTCATCCTGGCCCGGTGGGCCGGGGTCAAGGTATTGAAATTTTCCCTGGGCTTCGGACCCAAACTCCTGAGTCGTCAAATCGGAGATACGGAATATCTCATTTCGGCCATTCCCCTTGGCGGATACGTCAAAATGTCCGGAGAAGACATGGGGGAAACCGTCCCACCGGAAGAACGGGAACAATCGTTTGCCCACAAACCCTTATGGAAGCGGACCCTCATCGTGGCGGCCGGACCGGGATTCAATTTTTTCCTGAGTTACCTGATCTTTTCAGCCTGGCTGGCCATGGGCGCTCCCCTGCCCATTCCGACGTTTGCCGAACTCTCCCCCACGATCGACGCCATCAGGGCGGACTCGCCGGCCGGCCAAGCCGGCCTTCACGTGGGCGACCGCATCACGAGAATCGATGAACGGGAGATCACTACGAAAAATGAGGTCTATGCCACGGTGGCCGAGAGCGGCGGCCGGTCGCTCGCCGTGGAAGTGCGCCGGGGCGATGCCCTGAAAACCTACGTCGTCACACCCGAACTCTACGATCCCGAAAATGTCGAGCACCCCCTGTACGTCATCGGCATCGAAGAGGCGGCTCCCGTGGTCACGGCCGTCATGCCGGATATGCCGGCCGCGCAAGCCGGGCTCGAGGAAGGGGACCGCATCCTCGAGATTCAAGGCGAGGCGATTCAGACCTGGTCACAGATGACCCGCATCATCAAGGCGCATCCTAATGACTCCCTCAGCATGCAGGTTGAACGTGAAGGCGCAGTGCTCACGTTGACGATCATCCCCGAACCGCATGAGGTCAAGGACCAGGGAATATTGACCACGATCGGAAAAATCGGCATTATGGGATCGGGGCGGTCGGTGATCCGCGCGTCCTCACCGCTCACGGCCGTGTTCCAGGGCGTGAAAGCCACATGGGGATGGTCAGAACTCACGGTCGTCGGCATTTACAAAATGCTGACCGGAGAAATCTCCTCGAAAAACATCGGGGGACCCATCATGATTGCCAGCGCCTCGGGCACGGCGGCCGAGCGAGGACTCGCCGACATCATGTTCTTCGTGGCCATCCTGAGCATCAACCTGGGCATTCTGAATTTGTTACCGATTCCCGTTTTGGACGGCGGTCATCTGTTCTTCTTCGCCTGTGAAGCGATCCTGGGCCGTCCACTGGCCGAACGGCAGCGTGAATTCACTCAACAGGTAGGGATCGTACTGCTCTTCGGGATTATGATTTTCGCGTTTTTCAATGACATCCAACGCTTGCTGCAATAACCCTGACGATTCGTCGGGTTACGCCTTCGGCTAACCCGACCTACCCTGACTGTCATCCTCGACATTTTTAATCGAGGATCCAGGGTCTTTACTTTTTCCTTCGTTTGAGAAGAGAACGACACTGGATTCCCGATTACTACCGTCGGGAATGACAGAAGGAAAGACAGCGGGTAGAAATCTGGCGTCGGATTTCGCTTCGCTAATCCGGCCTGCTCATTGCCCGTGCGCGCGTTCGCTCCATGAAACCCACCCGGGACATCGAAGAAGGTCTCATTGACCGCCTTGCGCGGCCCTTCCAGATTTTTGCCGCTCACAAATTATCGGGCGCCGTGCTGCTGCTGGCGGCCACGGTGGTGGCCGTGGCCTGGGCCAACTCGCCCTGGGCCGAATTCTACCACCACTGGCTGCACACGAAACTCGCCCTCTCCGTCGGACCGTTCGGATTGAACAAATCCATCAGCCACTGGATTAACGACGGACTGATGGGCATCTTCTTTTTCGTCGTCGGTCTGGAGATCAAACGCGAATTACTGGCCGGCGAATTGGCCAGCCCCCGGAAAGCGGCCCTGCCGGTGATCGCCGCGGTGGGGGGCATGGTCGTCCCGGCTCTCGTGTACGTTGTCTTCAACGGAGACGGGGTGTTCGCCCGCGGCTGGGGTATCCCGATGGCCACGGACATCGCGTTTGCCCTGGGCATTCTCGCGGTGTTCCCGGTGCCGCTTTCCCTCAAGATTTTCCTCACCGCGCTGGCCATCGTGGATGACATCGGGGCTATCGTCGTCGTCGCGGTTTTCTACACGGACGCCATCGCGCCGTGGAGCCTGCTCATCGGCGGCCTGTTGCTGTGTGTCTCCATCGGCGCCAACGTCATCGGCGTGCGCAACCCGATCATCTACTTTCTCATCGGGTGCGCCATCTGGGTGGCTTTCTACAAGTCGGGTGTGCACGCGACCCTCGCCGGAGTCCTGCTGGCGTTCACCATTCCCGCGCGCACCGTCATCAACGCCCGGCAACTGCACGACAGGACCCGTACCCTGCTGAAACAACTGCAGGGCACCGGTTTGCCTTCGGACAAACGCCTGCTGACCAACCAACAGCACCATATCGTGCACTCGATGGAACAATTGACCGAGTACGCGACCGCCCCTCTCCAGGAACTCGAACACGCGCTCATGCCATTTGTGACGTTCGCCATCCTTCCCCTCTTCGCCCTGACCAACGCCGGCGTGAGCCTGGAACTCGAGGCGCTTGTCCGGCTGACCGAACCGATGAGCCTGGGAATCATCTTGGGTCTGGTCCTAGGCAAACCACTCGGCATCTGGCTGTTCGCCTGGGCGGGCGTGAAGCTTTGCGTCGCGGAACTCCCGAAGGGGGTCAGTCTCCTCCATGTGGCCTCGGTGGGCTGCCTGGCCGGGGTCGGGTTCACCATGTCCCTGTTCATCGCCACCCTCGCCTTCGAAGAAGTGGCGCTGGTCGACGCCGCCAAGACCGCGGTCCTCGCCGGTTCCCTGCTCGCAACCCTGATCGGATCTGTTCTGTTGTTGCTGACGGCGCGCCCCGTTCCGGAAGGCGCTTGAATCCTCGAGCCGTAGCATTTATATATAGCCACCTTTTCCTCCCCTTTGTTTCCCCTCTCCCCAACGCGGGAGAGGGTCGGGGTGAGGGGGAAATTATCAACGCATAAGTCAACACAGAAGGATCACCTCAAATATGCGAACAAGCCAACTGTTTATTCCGACTCTCCGGCAAACCCCTGGCGAGGCTGAAGTCGTCAGCCACCGGCTCATGTTGCGCGCCGGCATGATCCGAAAGGTCGCGGCCGGAATCTACACCTATCTCCCGTTGGGCCTGCGCGTTCTCAAAAAAATCGAATCGATCATTCGCCAGGAAATGAATCGCGCCGGGGCGCAGGAACTGCTGATGCCGATCCTTTCGCCGGCGGAACTGTGGCGGGAAACCGGACGATGGGATTTTTACGGCAAGGAACTGCTTCGATGCCAGGACCGGCACGACCGCGATTTTTGCTTCGGCCCCACGCATGAGGAAGTCATCACCGATCTTTTCCGACGTGAGATACGCTCCTATCGGCAACTCCCCATGAACTGCTACCAGATTCAAACCAAGTTTCGCGATGAAATCCGTCCCCGTTTCGGTTTGATGCGCGGGCGCGAATTCATCATGAAAGATGCCTACAGTTTCGATGCCGATGAAGACAGTGCACGCGTCAGTTATCAAAAAATGTACGACGCGTACGAGCGGATCTTTACGCGCTGCGGGCTCAAATTCCGTGCGGTCGAAGCGGACACCGGACTGATCGGCGGCAGCATGTCCCATGAATTCATGGTCCTGGCCGATACCGGAGAAGAAACGATCGTGTACGACGAAGGCGGGTCCTATGCCGCCAACGTCGAGTTGGCGGAAACGACGCCTCCGGCTGAAGAAGACGATGCCGCGCCGCTCGCCCTCGAAGCCGTACAGACCCCGGGGACCAAAACCGTCGAGGAAGTCTGCGCCTTTTTGAAGGTTTCACCGGATCGTCTCGTCAAAACCCTGCTCTACCAGACGTCGGCTGGCGACGTCATTGCGGTCCTGATTCGCGGCGACCACGAGGCGAATGAAATCAAAATCAATCGTTTCCTGGGAACAACGGAAATCACGCTGGCAAGTGCGGAGACCGTGAGCGCCATATCGTCCGCACCGGTCGGTTTCGCCGGACCGGTCGGGCTCACGGGTATCCGCATCATCGCGGACCACGCGGTCAAGGCCATGCGGAATTTCGTCGTCGGCGGAAACAAAAACGATACCCACCTGATCAATGCAAACTGGGAACGGGATTTTGCGGTCGAAGCATTCCTCGATCTGCGCCTGGCCCGGGCCGGCGACCGGTCGCCTCGAAGCGATGGCCGGTTGCAAGAGGCCAAAGGCATCGAAGTTGGCCACGTCTTCCTATTGGGGACCAAGTACAGTCAAGCGATGAATGCGACGTTTCTGGATGCGGACGGGCAGGAAACGCTGGCGATCATGGGATGTTACGGCATCGGCGTCAGCCGGACCGCGGCCGCGTCCATCGAACAGAACCATGACGACAAAGGCATGATATGGCCCGTGCCCATTGCGGCCTTTCACGTTCATCTCTTGCCGGTGACGGCCTCGGAGCAGGTCGTCCAAACAGCCGGCATGTTGTACGATGCGTGTCTCGAGGCCGGCGTGGAAGTCTTATGGGACGACCGCGATGAACGGGCCGGCGTGAAATTCAACGACGCCGATCTGATCGGTGCCCCGTTTCATGTCACGATCGGTGACCGGGGCCTGAAGCAAGGCGTGGTCGAACTCAAGCAACGCCACACCGGAGAAGTACAGCAACTCCCGCCGGCTGACGTGATTCCCCACGTGCAAGAGTTGCTCTCTTCCTACGATCTGCCGGTGGTGTAAGGCCCCGTCGTCCCTCCTGTCATCCCCGGCTTGACCGGAGATCCAGGCTTTTTTCTTTTGCATGCGGGGTTTCGCGCCGCCGCGCTCAAGGCGGGGAAGGACGGGATTGACTCAAGGAGGATGATGGCGTGGCTGCAAATTTTGGGATTAGCGCTCGCGGCCGGTTTGGTCAGGTGCAATGCCGAGGTCGCCCCGTCTTCTTAGATAGATCTTACTTAGATAGATGTTAGCGGCCCAACTCCCCGTCATTCGCGGCCTTCAAAAAAGGCTTGACTTACCCCCCCCCCCCCGTAAAATTTACGCGATTTTCCAAATGCTTATACTTCTTTGAAAGGAGCATGAAATGAAGAGACTCAGCGTGTTCGTTCTGCTGGTGCTGATGGCGGGGGTGCTGGCTCTGTCCGGGTGCGGGGGCGGGAGCGGCGCGGTACACGTGGCTATGAGCGATGGGAATGGGAATGGGAATGGGAATGGGAATGGGAATGGCCAACAAGGCAGCTTCCTACAGGACCTCTCTGCTGTGTACGGAACATATCCCGAGGCGATAGCCGACCAACTCGCGAGGCTTGCTGACAATCTGCCAGTACAGAATTCGAACAGTACGACGCAGTCCTCGAACCCCGTTCGAAACGTGAGTACCAACATATCGGGTGATAGCTCCGACTTACGTTTTAGCCTACTAGCCCAAAACCAAAACATGGCGCGGCTCGGGTTTAGCTGGACGGTGGATACAAATGAGGACCCTGAGGCGATGATCAAGAGAACATCACTCACCATAGGTGGCCGGCCCGTTGAGTCCATCACCGCTAACTTTCGAAAAAGATTCGACAACGGAGACCGGTATGTCGAGATTCACCAGCTTCCCCTAAGCGAGACAGACTATCTGGCCTTAGGGCAGTGGGTGTTTGTACCGAGGGATTTCACGAACACCGCCTTGTTCGAGATAGGTGCGTTTGCAGATGGCGTGCCTCTCGCCAGCACACTCGTCACCGGCACCGCGACCTATGAAGGAAGGGGAAGCGGCATCATGAAGGACTTGGTGGGCGAGATCACGGACTTCGAAATCGGGAGGGTTCAACTGACCGTCGACTTCGGTGGCGCGAGCGGCGGCACGATTGAGGGATCTTTGGGGGACTTTTCCACTGAGGATGGGGGTGACTCTATCGCAGGGTCGTTCACGTTGGAGCCTGCGAACCTCACGCCGAAGCCGGGTGGGGATTTCCGAGGAACTCTCCTCGGCAACATCGGGGAAAATGCAGAATATGTACAAGGCCATTGGGGTGGCATGTTTTACGGCGCTGGGGCCGAGCCGGAGGCCGCGGCCGGCACGTTCGGGGCGGGGAACGAGAATCTCTCGATGAGCGGGTTCTTTGTCGGGTTCAAACAATAAGTCCGTCGCTGTCGCGTAGTTCACCAAGGAGGACGAAGAGGCCATCGGATGATGGCCTCTTCCTTTTGGTCCATGGTCCGGGTGGTGAACGCGCTCCTCATCGTCCTCCTGTTCCGTCAGGCCTCGTGGCCGCCCGCCCTGAGCCACGAGCTCCGGAGTCTGCGCACCCCCTCCCCCAACCGGGGTCAGGCCAAGCTGCAGGTCCTCCTGCGGCCCTGGGGTGCCCAGCCCGGGCGCGCCCTCCCCAGTGGCTCGACACTCGGCCGGCTGCTCGCCCGCGCCCCGGCTCAGATGCGGCAGCCGCCCATTCGCCTGGATGCCCGGGGGCGCCCCAAACCCGTGAGCCAGCCCCGCAAACCCCGGCCCCCCAAGAACCGCCACCCCGTGCCGCTTCAGGGGTTTGCGGGTGCTACCGTGGGGCGCCGCCACGCCACTCACGCCCTCGAGGCCCTGGGCCATCTGCTCCCCGCTCCCCCCCGGTGCCTCCTCACCGACACCGGCGCGGAGTGCCTCGGGCCCTTCCAGCAGCGCCGCGCCGACCGCGGCCTCACCCCCTGGGGGCCGGAGCCCCGCTCCCCGAACATGAACGCCCCCGCCGACCGGTTCAATCGCACCCTCCAGGAACCGTTCGTGGATGACCACGAAGCCCGGCTCTTCGACGACCTGGCTGCCTTGAACCGAAAACTGGCCGCTTGGCTGCTGGCTGACAATCCCGTCTTGCCCCCCCAGAGCCTCGGGCGCCAATCTCCGGGACCATTCCTGATTCACCACCACCCCGAGTGCCAACGGTGGTGGACCCATACACTCTCTTGACATTGATAACGCCATGCGTTAATAGTGGGTGCGATCCATGAGACTGTTCGCGAATAAAGACACGGAACGAGTCTTTCATGGACAGCACGCCGTGAGGTTGCCGGCGAATCTTCAGCGCCGAGCGCGGATGAGGCTTCAGCGAGTCATGGCGGCGACAAAGCTCTCTGATCTGCGGCTGCCGCCCTCCCATCACCTTGAGGCGTTGAAGGGCGACCGAAGAGGCCAGCACAGCATCCGTATCAACGATCAATGGCGTGTGTGCTTCCGCTGGACAGACCAAGGTGCCAGAACTATTGAAATCACAGACTACCATTGAGGAGACTGATTGATGACGAACATGCCGCCCATCCATCCCGGAGAACACTTGGCTGAGATGCTTGAGGAACTGGGAATCAGTCAGTACCGGCTGGCCAAAACGATGGGGACGCCTGCGAGACGGATTAACGAAATTATCCACGGCAACCGATCCATCACGGCCGACACGGCGCTGCGACTCGGGCAGGCCTTGGGAATGACGCCTGAATTCTGGTTGAATCTTCAGCGTATGTATGATCTTGATGTGGCCCGTTCTTCCACTGATGTCCGGGCCATTCCCTCCCTTGTCGCTCCGTAGCGCCACCGTATGGCAGAGGCGCCGTCCCCCTCTGAAGCGTTTCTCATCATGTCCTCCTTCCTCGTTGAGTGCTCCCTTACCCCAACCCTCTCCCAGCAAATCGCTTTTTCCGCATTTGAATTGACAATAGAAAGAACCGAATGATAGTTTTATTCGGATTGCGCGTATCACTATGCGCGGTAAACGGATTGCAGATATGATTACGCAAATGAACGTGCGGGGGCTGTTGTTCGACCCCTATAATAACGCCTATATCGTCATCCTTCGGGACGAGGAAAACTCCGATATGCTTCCGATTTGGGTCGGGAAATCCGAAGCGAGCGCCATCAGTTTTGCTTTGGAGAACGTAGCCCCGCCGCGTCCCATGACGCACGATTTGATGAAGTCGATTCTGGACAACGTGGATGCCAAAATCTTGAGCGCCGTGGTCACTGACTTAAAGGACAATACGTACTATGCCAAAATTCATCTCTGGTACGGCGATTCGGAATATTCGATTGATTCAAGGCCCAGTGACGCCATAGCCCTGGCGCTGCGCGCCGAAGCCCCGATTTTTACCAGGGAAGAAGTCCTGCAAAAACAGAATTCCGAGGAATTGGAGCGATGGCTCGAAAATCTGAAACCTGAGGATTTCGGCAAATTCGAGACGTAGCACTCGATGCCCTCTCGTTAAACGGAACCCGTTGTTCACCATAGTCATGAGCGTGGAACAAAATACCGACCTCGTCCCGTTGAAAGTTCACGGAGTGCTGGTTGACCCCAATACGGATACCCAGATCGTCATCCTTCGCGACGAAAGCAACGCCGACGTGCTGCCCATTTGGGTGGGCACGGCCGAAGGCACGGCCATTCGCCTGGCCTTGGAAGACGTGGTTCCACCCAGGCCGATGAGTCACGATTTGATTACGAGTCTCTCGACTCACTTGGGCATGAAAATCTCTCAAGTCGTGGTGACGGACGTCCAAAACAACACGTACTACGCCACGGTGCACGTGGCTTTGAATGGACTCGAACGAACGATGGATTCCCGACCGAGCGATGCTATCGCCCTGGCCCTGAGGGCCAAGTGTCCGATCTACGTGACGCAGGACGTTCTCAAGAGAAGGGCCGGTGACAACTTGGATGCGTGGCTGGCCAAACTCGACCACAAAGAATCGCAATCATCCGAAACATAACTGGAGAATCACTGATGCGCAGCTTTCAAGCCAAACCCCACGAGATCGACAGAAAATGGTATGTTCTGGACGCCAAGGGCATCCCGCTTGGTCGCCTGGCGACTCAAGCCGCCACGCTGCTCCGCGGCAAGCATAAACCGACGTTCACGCCCAACGTGGATACGGGCGATCACGTGATCGTGATCAATGCCGAAGCGATTCGGCTGACCGGGAAAAAATTGAAGGATAAGACGTATTATCACCATACCGGATATCCCGGGGGGATCAAATCCATTACCGCCGAGCAGCTCTTGAAAAAGGCCCCCACGGAAATCGTGTCCAAAGCCATTCAGGGTATGCTTCCGCATAGCCCATTAGGGAAAAAAATGGCTAAAAAGCTACGCGTCTACGTGGGGACGGAACACCCGCACGTCGCGCAACGTCCGGAGCCTTGGTCATAACCACTTGCCAAACGTTAGAGGAAAGGCCCTTACCGATGATCAGCCAACGACACTATGCCACGGGAAAACGTAAATATGCGATCGCCCGCGCCTGGATCGAACCGGGTCCTCCGGACATTACGGTCAACGGCCGAACGCTCGACCATTATTTTACCCTGCTTGCACATCGCATTCAGGTCGAAACGCCGCTTGAAGTGACGAATACCCGTGGACAATTTCGCATCAAGGCCTCGGTCTGCGGTGGAGGCGGCGCCGGGCAGGCAGGAGCCCTTCGCCATGCCATAGCCAAAGCCCTGGTGAAGGCAAACCCGGATTTTCGCGCGACTCTCAAGAAAGAGGGCTTGCTGACGCGCGACCCCAGGGTGAAAGAAAGGAAAAAATACGGGCAAAAAGGCGCTCGAAGCCGATTCCAATATTCCAAGCGTTAACCACGCGGACATTCCAAGATGGTGACGAAAAAAGGGAAGGCTTCGATGCCTTCCCTTTTTTCGTCTTAATGAATAATCATGCGTCGCACTCGATTAAAAGTAGCGGTACTGGGAGCCAGTGGATATACGGGCGGGGAACTCCTCCGCTTGTTGGACGGTCACCCGTACGTCACGGTCACCCACGTGACCGCGGACAAATCCGTCGGCCTGCCGGTGACCTCCCTGTTCCCGCACCTCGAAACGTTCCATGAGTTCCGTTTTGCGCCACTGGACGTTGAACCCATCCTGAAAAAGGTCGACGTGGTGTTTTCATGCCTGCCGCACACGAAAGCCATGGAGCCGGTGGCAGCCTGCGTCCGGGCCAAAAAACTTGTGATCGACCTGAGTGCCGACTTTCGGCTGACAGAGACCAAAACCTATGAACAATGGTACGGCACCACGCATGCATCACCCGCGTTGCTCAAAAAGGCAGTGTACGGGCTTCCGGAATTACATCGAACGCGGATCCGGCGCGCGCGACTGGTTGCCGCGCCAGGTTGCTACCCGACGGCGGCCATTCTGCAGTTGGCGCCGTTACTGGCCCATCGGATGATTCAAGCAGACACCATCGTCGTCGACGCCAAGTCCGGCATTTCCGGAGCCGGACGAAGCCCGGGACTGCCCTATCATTTTCCGGAGGCGCATGACTCCCTCACGGCCTACAATATCGCCCGGCACCGGCACACGCCTGAAATCGAACAGGAACTGAACCGGCTCATAAAAGGTTCGAAAGGGAAGGGGGGGGGCGCACGCGTGCTCTTTACGCCTCATCTGATCCCGATGAATCGAGGACTCCTGAATACAGCTTATGCCAAACTCCGGACCCCGCTCACAAACGATGCGGCCACGGCGCTGTATAAGGATTTTTATGCGAACGAACGCTTCATTCGAATCCGGGAAGCCTCGACCGCCATCAGCCCCATACACGTTCGAGGGTCGAATTTTTGCGACATCGGCGCGTTTGTGGATGAACGAACAAGCCACATCATCACCGTGTCGACCCTGGACAACCTGGTCAAAGGTGCGGCCGGACAAGCCATCCAATCCATGAACCTGATGATGGGATTTCCTGAAGAGACGGCGCTGACGGCACCGGGGATTTTCCCGTAGACTGAACCATACCTATTCTCTTACTCATGACTCATATGGGCATGAAAATAGCAACCGCCACCCCAATCAGTTATTCCTGTTTTTCTCCTTCTGTCATTCCCGCGAAGGCGGGAATCCAGCGTCGTTGTTGTTACGGACGAAGGAAAAAGTAAAGACCCTGGATTCCCGATTAAGAATGTCGGGAATGACAGATGGGTGCGAGGTTGGGCATTTTCATCTCTTGCTGTGCAGATGCAAGCCTGCATGAAGGATTTCTTATGAACGTGAACAAGATCAAAGGCGGCGTCACTGCCCCGACCGGCTTTCTCGCCGCCGGCATTCACGCCGGCATCAAACCGGTGCCCCTGCCGGACCTCGCCCTTTTGGTGTCCACTCACCCCGGGGGCATGGCGGGAGTCTTCTCGAACAATCGCATCGTGGCGGCTCCCGTCCTTTTGGGTCGACGTCAACTCAAGAAACACACGGGGCAAGCCATTCTCGTGAATAGTGGAAACGCCAATTCATTGACCGGTTCACAAGGGATGGCGGACGCCATGGAAATGCGCCGGCTTGTGTCCGCGGCCTTACGTCTTCCCGTCGGTTCGGTGTTTGTGGGGTCGACGGGAGTCATCGGCCGCCCGCTGCCGATGCCCGCCATTCGTGAAGCCGTCCCGCCTCTCAGCCGCATCCTGAGCCGATCCGGCCACAAATCGGCCGCGCAGGCCATTATGACGACGGACACCATACATAAAGAAGTCGCCTTGCAGGCAAAGATCGGGCAGCCGATTCTCACGATCGGAGGGATGGCCAAAGGCTCCGGCATGATTCATCCCAATATGGCGACCATGTTGGCCTATCTCACCACCGACGCCGCGATTGCCC
>JAHRAK010000050.1 GCA_020027535.1 Nitrospirales bacterium | reverse complement strand
TTATGCCGCCATGTCCCCCGCGCCTGCGGGCGTGGCTGCGCCCCGGTCCCGCACTTTCTATATGGGGGCGAGGACTGTCTGAGCGTAGCGAGTTCCGCAGCCCAAACAATCGGGACTGGGGCAAAGGCATCCTCTTGGGGCCACGCCCGGGCGCGAATGGTTTTGGGTCCTTTTGCCGAAACAAAAGGACCTCGTCGTGTGGGGACGAAACCCCACATTCCTCTGACCCACTACGACGGTTTGGACGGTTTCTTGGGGTTCTGGAACATGAAGTAGACCACCATGGCGATGGTGCCCCAGTAAATGACGTATTTGTGCCAGAAGAGCACTTCGCCGATGTTGAGGAAGGCGACGATGCAGAAGAGGGAAAAGGCGATGACCGCATACCGGACAACGGGGATCCGGACGGACGAATAGGCCCACAGGGCCAGGCCCGAAAAATACAGGATCATGGGAAAGATGGAAATCTCCGCGCCGGTGCTGGCGGACATGAAGACCTGAATGAACCCGATGAAGACCATGGCGGAACCCACCATCTTCATGGCCACTTTCATTTGCAGGGCTTCGTGCGCTTCCGGGTCCACGTCGGAATTCTGACTGGGCGGTCCCACGTGGACCCCGGGCACCTGCCGCGCGGGCGGGTCGGGCTGCTCGGGGACCTGGGAAGGGTCAGGCGGTTTTGTCTCGGGTGCCATGCGTTACCACTTGAAATGTTTACTGAGCGTGAGTCCCTGTTGATGATAGCTGGACCCGATGGACGCCCCATACAGGTGTTCCGGCAGGTCCAACATGTGCTCGTACACGACCTTGAAAAACGTCTGGCCGTCGCGAATCAAAAACGGCACGTCATGCGGTCTGACTTCCAGCACGACCTGCGTGCCTTTTCGCGGCCCGTCACCGGCGCCGAAGCCCGGGTCGAAGAACCCGGCGTAGTGGGTGCGCAATTCACCGAAGGCCGCTTCATAGGCCACCATTTCGGCCGCGTACCCGGCGGGCACTTTGATGCGCTCATGAGAAGCCAGGATATAAAACTCTTCGGGCTCGAGCAACAACGTATTGTTGGGCTGCCGGTAGATGGGTTCCCAGAAGTCGAGCGCCGAATAATGGCCGATCTTCGACAGATCGACCACGTGACTGTTCTTTTTCGCCCGATACCCCACGATCTCGCGGCCCGCGCCGGAACCCCGCAAGTCGATCCCCAGAAAGAGGCCGTGATCCACGCGGATATCTTGAGTCGCGAGGGGACGGGCTTCCGCCACGTCGTCGTCATTGTGATAGAGCAGTTTGGCCGACCGGTGCAGGGTTCGCAGTTGCGGATCGGAGACCGTGGGCCGCCCGGTCAGGAGCCGGAGTTGGTTTAACGCCAACCCGGTCTGCACGCGAATGGTAAACGACCGGGGGACGATCTCCAGGTAGAGCGGACCCTGGTACCCGGGCGGGATCTCATCGAATCCCGCATTCAGGTCCGTGATGAGCCGCGTAAAAATATCCAGGCGACCCGTGGAGCTTTTGGGATTGGCCCGCCCGCGGACGTGCGGGGGCAGCGCGACGTGTTCCAATAACGGCACCAGATAGACGTGCCCCTTTTCCAGGATGGCGCCCTGGGTGAGGTCCATGTCATACATGACCAGCTCGGACTGGTACAGGTCCAGCACGTTCAAGCGCGCGCTGCTCTCCGACCGTTCCGGGAGGAAGCTGCTGATCAACCGGTACGCCTTCGTGCCGAGCCGGAGATCCACGCTGGCCGGTTGGATCTGGCTTTCGGTGATGGCGGGAGCCGCGTCGATCGCGTGTTCCCGAATCAATGTTTTCAGGTGAGTATCGGACAGAATGCCGTGCTTGCGAGCAGAGCCCATCGTTACTCGTCCATGGCGCCCAGGCTACAGAGTCCCCCGGCGGCGGAGGTGCCGACCATGGGCAGTTCCCGCAGGCGACCCGCGTCGGGCTGGGGGTTGGGCTGCGGATAATGGTACGTCTTGTTTTCGTAGTTTTTCAGCACCGCGCCGTTTTCATCCAGGTTCAGCAGATAGTCGGGGGGCAGGAGCGGGATTTTCCCGCCGCCGCCCGGGGCATCGATCACGAAATGAGGAACGGCCATGCCGCTGGTATGGCCTTGGAGCGCCTGGATGATGTGCAGGCCCGTCTCCACGGTCGTGCGGAAATGGTTGGTCCCTTTGGTCAGGTCGGCCTGGTACAGATAATACGGCTTCACGCGGGCCAGCAGGAGTTGCTGCATGAGCCGCTTCATGATGTCCGGATCATCGTTCACGCCCTTCAGCAACACCGTTTGCGCGCCCAGCGGCACACCGGCGTCGGCCAGGCGCCCGCAGGCCGCCTTGACGTCCGGGGTAAGTTCATCGGGATGATTGAAATGCAGGTTCATATAGATCGGATGATACTGTTTGACGATCTCGCACAGTTCCGGGGTAATGCGCTGGGGCAGCGTCCCGGGCACGCGGGTACCGAACCGGATGAGTTCCAGATGCGGGATGGTCCGGAGCGCCTTCAAAATGCGTTCGATCAGGTAATCGGGTAACAACAGGGGATCGCCGCCCGAGAGGATGACGTCCCGGACTTCCGGATGCTCGCGGAGATACGCGATGGCCTGATCCAGTTCACCCTTCTTCAAAAAGCCGGGTTTCCCGACCAACCGCTTGCGCGTACAGAACCGGCAATAGATGGGGCATTGATTCGTGACCATCAACAGTGCGCGGTCCGGATAGCGATGGACCAGGTGCGGCACGGGGCTGTCGGTATCTTCTTCCAGGGGGTCGTCGGGCGCGTCGAAGTCCTCCATTTCGACGGCGTCCGGCACCACCTGTTTCCAGATCGCGTCGCCTTTTGCCTTGATCGTGAAAAGTACCGTGGGCGTGATCCGCATGGGATACGGGCCCACGACCTCCTCTACCTCTTTGGGATCCACGCCGAGATGTTTCGCCAAATCCTTGGGCTTGGTGATACTCTCGGCCAGGACACGTTTCCAATCATCCATCGGCATGCCTCGTCACGAGGGATAAAAACCCTTCGCTTCGTTCAGGGTACACTCAGGGCAGGTTCTCATGCACCGGGTCCTCAACGGGTTCCTGCTCCTCCGGGGTGGCCTCACTCGCGGTGGACGCCAAGGCGTCAAGGTGGTCCAGAATGTCCGACGTTTCCGTCAGGACGGTGTCTCCATCGACCAGGACTGGGACGTAATATTGTCCCGAGATCTCGAACACCTGTTTTCTGAACGGGCGGACCGTGGGAACGGTAACACTTTTATACTCGATCTCCAACTCATCCAACAGGCTGCGCACCAGGACGCATTCCGGACACCATTCAGTATGATACAACGTCACCGAGTGCATGGCTTCTTCGTTCGTCACCTTTGTCAGACAACCCCCTCAATCCCCCTTATCAGGGGGACGGCCGAGTTCCTCACCCCCCTGATAAGGGGGGCACGGGGGGTTCAGACCCCGTAGGTCGGGTTAGCCGAAGGCGTAACCCGACAATCCGCTATTTGGTTCCAAAATGCATCATCTTGTCGGATTACGCTGCGCGAATCCGACCTACAATAAATGCAGAGAGGCCGCAACACGGGCCGCCCTACCGCGTCGGCAGGGCGCACGGCGCCAGGATGGCATCGCGCATGCCGTGCAGCACTTTTTTATCCTTGGGGCAGACCGTCGCCAAAATCCCGCCAAGGGTCACCTCGTCTCCGGACACGAAATAATACGGGGACAATCGAGCCCGTCCCTCCATGGATGCCAGTTGTCCGGTGCGCTCGTCCCAATACGTCATCTCGTACGACCGGCCCTTGTGAAACGCCTGGAACACGTAGGGCGTCGAACTAAAAGAATCCAGCGCATGCTCCAATTTCGCCGCCCAGGCGGACTGCGGGATATCATGTCCCACGACCACCCCGCGGCTGCCCCAGGCCAGTTCCGAAAACCCCGACGGCTTCAACACGCATTGCCGCTGTTTCTGCGTGGCATGGGCCAACTGCCGCCAATCGGACACGGCTTTCCCGTCAAGTGTCAGGTCCGGGATGATCGCGGACGGCGGCACGGGACGAGGGTCCACGATCCAGGTCTTGGGCATGACCCCACGGAGACTGTCAAACACGTCCGGCCCCAGCGCGTCGGACCAGAACCCCTCCAGTATGGGGTGATGCAGGAGCGCGAAAGCCAGCTTCTCTTCCATCCAGGGCTTGTACGGCGGCGTCACGCTCACCCGTCCCTTTTTGGCGGTGTACATCAGCAATTCGGACTTCGGAATATTGTCCAGGTCGAACAGTTCAAAAAACCGGTAGACGTGCGAAACGGGCCGTTCCCCGGACGGCGTGCGTGCGAACAACGCAGGGGATAACGAGCCTTCATCCTCGGTGAACCGGAGATCGCGGGGATGCACACAATAGGCATCCGCCCCGGCGGCCCGGAGCCGGCACGCCACCCAGTCCATTTCATTCCGGTAATCCTCGGCCTCATCGGACACCACGATGGCGACACAGCCCACGTCCTCGCCGGACCGGTCACGGAACAGCGTGGCAAACCCGTCGATCATGCCGTCGGCCCCGCCGGCGAGCGCATCACCCAACGCGCCGTAGGCGGAGGACAACGTGCCCGTCATCCCGATGCCGCCCGGCACGGAATCCAATTCCGTGATCGTCATGCCCGTCTCGGTCGGAATCACGTCGGGCCGGATCACGTGCGGGACCGCCTCCCGAAACCGTTTCATGCGCGCATACTCCAGCAGGGCCGGCGGCTTGCCCTGGTCGAGATACTGGTGTACCCAAAAAGGTTGTTTGCCCTTGACGCTGTCCAGGTACAGCCGGTTGAGCGCTTTGGAAAACGACCAGAGCTGGGGGCCGAGGCGCTCGAAGAACGACACGTCCTGTGCGGTCAACTGGAACGGAACGGGCGAGACGCGCCATGCGGGCGTTGACTCGAACAGCCCCGCCGCTTGCAGCGCATGGTGCACGGACAGGCAGCGCCGGCTCTCTTCGCAGAGAGGAGGAGCCGGGGACAAGGCGGAAGGCGCCGCCGTCTCCGAACAATGCGGAATCACGGGACCTGTCGCCGGGACGTGGGCCATGAGAACGTTAGACCTCGATGGTTCGTAATGATGGAGTGACGAAGAATGGATGTTAGTGGAGTTCGCAGAGTTGCAACAGAGTACCCAACAATAGGTAATGATAGCACGACCTCCTTCGGATAGACAAGCAACAGACCAAGCCGCGCCCGGTCACGACGACTGTGTTCTTGTGTCATTGAGATGAAAAGAGCCAACGATACCCGAAGCTGTCGTTCGGCGGCCGGGTGTCGTAAGAGATGAACCCCCCTGGCCCCCCTTATCAGGGGGATTGAGCCTGTCCTGAGCCTGTCGAAGGGGGGGTTGTCTGACAAAGGAGGGGAACGAGGGCACAGAAGAAAGCCGCAGAAATTGTCAACGCCTGTCCCCGACGTTTTTAATCGGGGAAATGAGTGAACACATACAGGGAGGACAGAGGGGGAGAAGTTCTTGCGGGGGTTCCCCCCTCCCCCCGCCACCGGAGTTGACGATGGCATGGAAGGGAATTATCCTGCATGCTCGGAGTGAGTGACGGCGCCGTGTCGTGCGAAAGACCAACCATGCAACCGGAGGAGAGCATCTGATGCGACGATATGTCATGGCGGTGGTGGGCCTCTTTGTGATGGGCCTGAGCGGCTGCTTCGGGGGTGATCCTCTGCTGACGACGTCGGGTTTGTTGGTGACGCGGAACTGGTTTACCCGCTGGAACGCTACCGGGGCGTGTCCCTTGGCGGGTTTCGCAGGAAACACGAGCAGCGGAGTGAGTACGGTCACGTTGACACGAATGTGCTGTCGCTTGACGGCTAGATGAAGTACAGTACCTTTTCCCTGGACTACAGTGTCATCCAGTCTGGCCTCTTCGATGATGGGACGAACCTGAGAGACGTGCGGTATTACTTTGGCTCCTCCGCCGGGATGGCGACGAACACGAATCCGGTCTCCGGCAGCGCCGCGTGGAGAGGCGTCATGGTGGGTGGGCAAGTCAGCCCGGACTCCATCGTCGGGGACGTCGTGCGGGGCGATGCCACCCTGATCTTTGATTTCACGAATGTGGACATGGACGTATTCTTTACCAATATCCGCGATCTCAACAACCGGGAGGCATCACCGGTCTATCCGAACATGACGTGGAAGAACCTGCCGGTCAGCAACGGCAGGTTTGGGGAGAACCTCGCCGACCCCTCGATCGAAGGCCGGTTCTACGGGCCCAACCATGAAGAAGCCGGCGGCATCTTTGAACGCAACCAGATCGTCGGGGCCTTCGGCGCGACGCGCTAGGAACGCCCGGAGAATGGGGGCATCGGGGAGGGAGAAAACAGGAGACGCGTGAAAGGACACGAAATCGACATCGAGCAATACCGGATCACCGAAGAGCCGTTTTATGAAGAGATCAACGGCGAGATCGGGCTGGCCGACATCGCGGCGCAACAGCAGTTGCCGGTGATGCTGAAAGGCCCGACGGGCTGCGGCAAGACCCGGTTCGTGCAACACCTGGCGTACCGGTTGAAGCGCCCGCTGATTACGGTGGCCTGCCATGAGGACCTGACCGCGTCGGACCTGGTGGGCCGGTATCTCCTCAAAGGCGAAGAAACCGTGTGGATGGACGGCCCCCTGACCCTCGGAGTGAAACACGGGGCCATCGTCTATCTGGATGAAATCGTCGAAGCCAGAAAAGACACCACGGTGGTGGTGCACCCGCTCGGTGACGACCGCCGGTTCCTGCCTATCGAAAAACGCGGGCAGGTGATCGAAGCGGTCGATGACTTCATGCTCGTGATTTCCTACAACCCCGGCTACCAGAGCGTGCTCAAAGAACTCAAACAAAGCACCAAACAGCGGTTCATGGCGATTGAATTCACGTATCCTCCCGCGGAGATCGAAACGACCATCATCGAGCATGAAGCCGGCGTCGCCAAAGACGTGGCCCACCGGCTCGTCAAACTGGGCGGCAAGGTGAGGAACTTACGCAACCATGGGCTGGAGGAAGGCGTCAGCACGCGACTGCTCATTTACGCCGGCACCCTGATGAAGCAAGGCGTCGCCCCGGAGCGCGCATGTGAGGTCGCGGTGATCCAGCCCATCACGGACGACGTGGATATGCATCGCAGCATCCAGGAACTGGTGAAAGCGATCTTTTAGAAAACGCCTCCGCGAACCGTTCCCCCGTCTCTAACCCAGTTCCCTTCCTTTGCCTGCCCTGAGCGAAGTCGAAGGGTAAGGAGGGGCAAGGGGAGGTAGAGAGTTTGGCCGAACCACACAACATCATCGCCGTCGTCTACGATTTCGATCACACCCTGAGCCCGCAGTACATGCAGGACCAGACGATCCTGCGTCACGCCGGGATCGAGCCGCAACAATTCTGGCAAAGCTGCACCGCGCTCATCAAAGAAAAAGGCTACGACCAGGAACTCGCCTATATGAAGCGCATGCTGGAACACGACGCGATCCGGTCCCTGTCGAACCAGGACCTGCAACGCATGGGTACGCAACTCACGTTCTTCCCCGGGGTGCCGGACTGTTTCGGCGAATTGAACGCCATCGTCCACCAACCCAAATACCGGGAGTGGGACATTCACCTGGAGCATTACGTGGTCAGCGCGGGGCTGGAGGCGATCCTGGCGGGCAGCGAGATCGCCAAGTGGACCAAAGCCACGTGGGGGTGCCGGTTCGACGAAGAGGATGGGCACATCAGTTTCCCGAAACGCACCATCAGTCACACGCAAAAGACGCAATACCTCTTCCGGGTCAACAAAAACCTCCTGGACGCGGACCAGGACGTGAACGACCACATGCCCGAAGAAGCCAGGCGCGTGCCGTTCCGGCATATGATCTACGTGGGCGACGGACCCACCGACGTGCCGTGTTTCACCGTCATCAAAAAGAACGGCGGCTTGGCCGTGGCCGTATACAATCCGGACGATCCCACGCGACGGTCATTCAAAAAATGTTACGACCTGAAGCAGCATGCCGACCGCGTGCATTTCATGGCCCCGGCCGATTATCGCAGCGGGAGCCAGCTCCGCCTGATCCTCGAACAGCGCCTGACCGAAATCGCCGACGGGATCGTCGAACGCCGCCGTCAAGCCATCGCCGCCACCCGCGTCGCCGCCCCCCCGCCGTAACTGAGGCGGGGAGGTCTGGTCACTCATTCGTTGACAGCTTTAGAGGCTGACCACATTATCATTGTCATTCTGAACGAAGTGAAGAATCTCTCCTCAACAACCACACGCCTCAACTACGAGATTCTTCGCTACGCTCAGGATGACAACTTGGTGTTTTGTGCAGGGTGACGGCAGGACAATTGAAACACTAGAACAGCAATGAAACATTATTATGTGTACATCATGAGCAGCCGTTCGAAAACGTTATACACGGGGGTCACCAACGATCTCATTCGTCGGGTCTTTGAACATAAGCAGGGACTGGGCAGCCAATTCACCCGGAAATATCGCATTACGCGCCTCGTCCATTTTGAAGATACCCGGGACGTCCAGGCGGCGCTGACCCGAGAAAAACAGATCAAAAGCTGGACCCGCGCAAAAAAGCTTCAACTCATTGTCGCAAACAACCCTGGATGGAAGGATTTGTCAACGGACTGGGATGGTCCAGCATGATGAGCATGTTGGTGACGTGTGATGGGGCGCTGCACAACCAAGAGTTGTCATTCTGAACGAAGTGAAGAATCTCTCCTTCAACAACCGCACGCCCCAACTACGAGATTCTTCGCTACGCTCAGGATGACAACTTGATGTTTTGTGCCAGATGACCACTCGGGCGCTTCGCTCCGCAGCGTAGTCACCCACAAACGATTGCGAAAACGCCGTGAGAGGGGTAGAGTGCGGGCAGGAACAGATCTTGGCCGGGGGGAGGCGTAGCATGACAAAGAAACCATCTACCGCAGAGCACGCGCATCGTGGCGACCGGTCCCTCGGAGCCCTCAGCCTCTCCATCCTCCTGCTCGTCTTCGTGATGCCCGCGCTCGTCTGGGGGGAAGAAAAAGGGTTTACCGCCACCGCGGCCACAAAGGAGAGCGAGGGGAGCGTGACCACGCAGACCGAACTGATGGCGCTGGACCAGGAAAATTGGCAGCGCCCGCAATCCGCCTTCAAATGGATCGCCATGGCGCGGGACATCAAAGTGCCCTGGGACACGTTCGGGCGACAGGGGTGGATGACGGATGACGCCTACGTGGATCCGGTGGATCCCGGCGTGTCCGAATTTTCGGCGGATACGGAAATATTCTATCTTGTCTTCGCGGTATCGGCCCTCGATGCCCCCTCGCAATATCGAGCGGCGTGGTTTCACATGCCGGACGGAAAGACCCCCTCAACAGAACTCACGGGAACCGATGCCCTGTTTATGGAAATGAACGAAAAAGCAGGGTACCTGGAAATCTTTCGACCCGACGGCGGCTGGAAAAAGGGAAAGTATCTCGTCAAGCTCTATTTCGAAAGTCCCGGCCAGGAACTGTACGAACCCAACGTCATCGGCACCATGTCGTTTACGATCACGGATTGACCGCCGCGCAGCCACGCCCGCAGGCGCCGGGGAATGGCGTCATGAGATGGCGCGTTCTTCTGTCTCTTGTTTTTATCTGTCATTCCCGACATTTTTAATCGGGAATCCAGGGTCGTTCTCTTCCCAAACGAATGAAAAAACAAAGACACTGGATCCCCGATCGAGCCGGGGATGACACAAGAAAAAGGCGGGAATGAAAGAACAAGTTACGACGCGCGCTGCCGCGCCGCCGGGCGTGACCGCAGGATTTCTTCCAGTGTCAGCAACGCGTCACGGCCCGAGTTGGCTTCGAGGCCTTTGGACAGGCTCTGGTCGGCGTAGGTGTGGCCGTGGTCCTGCGTGGCGCTTTGGCTGAGACTGCCGGACCAGCGCCGCGGGTCGCGGCTCCCGTGTTTCTTGTCCCAGGCCGTCAGGCACGCCTTCGCAATGAGCTTGTTCAGCGGAGCGGGATTATAGAGCAATTTCTTGATGTTCCACGGCGTGAGGCTGAGCGGGTTATAGCCCGCGGACAGGTAGCCGTCCGACAACAACCGCTGTTCCAGGTCCGTATTCGGCTGAACGCCCAAAAAGAACATCAGGGGGAACACGCGGTCTTCCCCGAGAATCGACGCCACCATCTTATACGACTCGATACTTTGCAACAGCGTCTCCTCGGTTTCCTCCGGCGAGTTGAGCGAATAATTCAGGATCACGCGGCCCGCAAACCCCGCCTCCTTCAAATACCGGCAGCCGTCATACAAGTGTTCCAGCTTGAAGCCCATGTGCAGGCTGTTCAGCACCTGCTGCGAGCCCGCGGTAATCGCCACTTCCAGGTCGCCCACGCCCGACCGCACCATCAGCGTCGCCAGGTCCGCGGAAATCAGCGACGTGCGCACGTACCCCGACCATTCGATGTCCAGGCCCTCGCGAATGATCCGTTCCAGGATCTCCGTGCATTGCGGGTACGCGTCCTTGCCCGTAATGAACTGCGCATCCGTAAACCAGAACCGCCGCGCGCCCCATTGATGATAATACTGCGCAATATCGTGTACCACGTTGGCGGCCGGCCGGTAGCGCACGCGTTTCCCCTCGATATACGGATACAGACAAAACGCGCAGTCGTACGGACACCCCCGTTTCGACTGCACCCCGATACATTCGCCCACGTAGGCCGGATACTGCGGAAAAATCGACGTCAGGTAAGGGAGATCCACCGTCAGCGAATCCAGCATGGCCGGCGTATGCTTCGTGCCTTTGGTCACGCGCCCGTCCGTTTTCACGATGAACCGTTCATCCGTCAGCGGCTCGTCGTTCAACACCTTGAGGATCGCATCCTCCCCCTCGCCCAGAATCCCGAGCGTGTTGTCGGGCAGTTGTTCGATCAACTGATCCGCGAACGCGGTGAACGCCCCGCCCCCGATCATCAGCCGTGCGTCCGAAAACTCCCGGTGCACGAGCCACGGGTACGACAGGTTCCGGCGGATATCCTGATAATACCGGTACAGGTTCCGGATCCCCTGGAACGACGCCACCACGCGCTTCAAGGGGTTGCCCGCGTAATAAAAATTGAACGCCTGCTCCAGCGACGCGTCGCCTTCATGCGGCGAAAAAATCTGAATGTCGCGCCACGAAAAACACACGAGCTCCGGCTGGAATCGGCGTATGGTCTCCCGCAACGCGCGAGACCGTTCCGCAACCGGAAACAGCGACAAATCCAGAATCTGCTGGCGAACCTCCGGCCGGCGCCGGTGAATGAAATCGGCCAGGTAAGTAATGCCGGTGGGATAGACCTTCTTACACGGCAGGAAGACGTAGAGGAGAGAATCCATCACTTCACGGCCACGTGAATGGCCACGATCCCGCCGTTGAGATTGTGATAATCCACGCGGGCGAACCCGGCCTCCCGCAGCAGGGCGGCCAGTTGGTCCTGATCGGGAAACGCGCGAATGGATTCGGGCAGGTAGCGGTACACGTCCGTGTGATCCCCGGCGACCCAGGTGCCGATCGCGGGCAGGAGACGAAACGAATACCAGTCATACACACGCCGCAGCCAGGCACACCCCGGCCGGGAAAATTCCAGACACACGAAGCGGCCACCCGGTTTCAGCACGCGATGGATCTCACGAAAGGCTTGCGGCCGGTCGCCCACGTTGCGAATGCAGAACCCCGTCGTCACCGCGTCGAACGTGTCGTCGCGAAACCCGATGCGTTCTGCGTTCCCGCGAAAACAGGCGATGCGCGACGCCAGGCCGCGCCGGCCGATCTTCTCGACGCCGAACCGCAACATGGCGAAATTCAAATCCATCGCCGCCACCCGGCCCTGCGGCCCCATCCGGCCGTCCAGCAACAGGGCCAGATCTCCGGTGCCCGCGCCCAGGTCCAGGGCGCGCCCGTGCGTGTGGACCGGGATATGGCTCGCGGCCAACGCCTTCCAGCGATGATGAAGCCCGAAACTGAGCAGGGAATTATTCAGATCGTACCGTGCGGCAATCGCGGTAAACATGCGCTGCACGGCCTGTTCCCGCGACGCGCCGGACCATTGCGACACGGTCTTCCCCGTCGATGAATCGGCGGCCTGGTCCATGGAGGGCGTCATGCAGGCAGTTAAAACCGGCCTGCCGCATTTGTCAAGGCAAACGGGGTCCTCTCTTTCTGTCATTCCCGCGAAAGCGGGAATCCAGGGTCGTTGTCTTCACAAAACCCACAAAGCAAAGACCCTGGATCCCCGATCGGGGTCGGGGATGACAGAAGGAAGCGTCCGGGATGACAGAAGAGGAAGAGGCCGCCAAGAAAAGGAATCGCTATGAGGCATGTCCCTGCCCTGAGCAGGGATGGGCCGGCGACGAATGATGGAGGAAACACGCTTCAATTGACCGTTTGTACCACTTTTGATACAGTCGCTCATGGCCTGGGAACAGAAACGTGTGCCCGCATACTTCTACCGCTCTGATAGCGGACGGGAGCCGGTTAGGGCGTGGCTGAAGAGCCTCAAGCCTACCGACCGCAAGATCATCGGTGAAGACATCAAGGATGTGGAATATTCTTGGCCGCTTGGCATGCCGCTGGTGTGTTCACTGGGCCATGATCTATGGGAAGTACGCAGCAATCTCAGCGGGAGCAGGATTGCACGAGTCATATTCTGTGTGGATGAAGGAAGGCTGGTATTGTTGCACGCCTTCATCAAGAAAAGTCAGAAAACACCGAAGAAAGATATGGAACTGGCGCGACGGCGCAGGAGAGGAGAAGGTCGATGAGGAAGAAGAACGTCGGAACATCGTTCGATAGCTGGCTGGACGAAGAAGGGATCCGGCAGGAAGTGACTGCTGGCGTCATCAAGCGGGTGCTGGCGCGTCAGGTCGCAACAGCGATGGCACAAGAAGGGCTCACCAAGACGGCGATGGCGCGGCGCATGCAGACCAGCCGCAGTGCGCTGAACCGGTTGCTGGACGCCGAGAATGAATCGGTCACGCTGGCGACGTTGCAGAAAGCGGCGACGGCAATCGGGCGCGCGGTGCGCGTGGAACTGGTGTAGGACCCACGCCTTCCCTTTCTTCCCCTCGTGATCATCCGGCACACAACATCAGATGTGTCATTCTTTGTCATTGGTATGAAAATAGCCATCTGGTTCCCCTCCTTTGTAAGGAGGGGCGAGGGGAGGTAGAGAGCTTGCGGCTAGGACGGCGACATCCCGTGCTCGATGGGCGGTCCACTCTACCCCACCTACCCTCCCCTTACAAAGGGGAGGAAAAGAGAACCAGATCCACGCAGGACACCATTTTCATTTCTTGGTGTGCAGGCCGCAAGCCTGCATGAGGGATTCCTGCTTCTCTCTTTCTGTCATTCCTGCGAAAGCAGGGATCCAGTGTCGTTCTCCTCACGAATGAAAAAAGCAACAACCCTGGATCCCGGATCAAGTCCGGGATTGTAAATGTTCAGTCATTCGTTGACAGAATGAGGATCTGCCCAAAAGAAGGGAGGGCGGACAGGCAGGTCCGCCCCTACTGAATCCCCCTGGCCCCCCTTGCCAGGGGGGAGAGGGGATCTGCCGTCCCCCTGATAAGGGGGATTGAGGGGGTTGTCTTCCAAAGGCGGGGCACGGGGGCACAAAAGGAAGCGGGAACATTGTCAACGAATGAGTGAACACATACAGGGATGACAGAAGAGGAAGGGGATGACAGAAGGAAGAGAAGGAGGGAGAGGGAGAGAACGGGGCGGCATGACAAACTACTTACAACGCGCTATAATCGGTCGCCCTCAAAAGACATTCTTCAAACAAGAGATCAGCACCCAACCGAGGGAGGCACACATGAAGAAGAGAACCATCACGGATAAACAAACTTACTGGACGATGATAATAAGGTGCCTTGCCCTATTGCCGTTGGCGATGGTGCTGGGTGCGGGAGCGGCCTCTGCGCAGAGTGACGCCGGTACGGCGAAGAGCTCCAGCGTGTCGGATATCCATAAATTGGAGGAAGTCGTGGTCACGGCCACCCGGCGGGTTGAATCGATCATGGACGTACCCTTTTCCGTGAACGTGCAGGACGAATCCGACATCCAGCGGCTCAACACCTTCAACCTGGAAAACCTCTCCCGGAACATCGCCGGCCTGAACATCCAGAACCTGGGACCCGGGCAGAGCGTGGTGACCATCCGCGGGGTGTCATCCGGCCAGATCGTCCGTGACCAGCCCGGCATCAAGGAGCAGGTGGGCATCTATCTGGACGACACGCCGATTGCGATCTCGATGTTCACCCCGGACCTGGACCTGTATGACGTCCAGCGCGTGGAAACCCTGCGGGGCCCGCAAGGCACGCTGTTCGGTTCCGGGTCCATCGGCGGCACCGTGCGGTACGTCACCAACAAACCCCAACTCGGCGTCAAGGACGTCAGGACGCAATTCGACCTCAACACCATC
The DNA here is from genome assembly GCA_020027535.1 of Nitrospirales bacterium. Taxonomy (GTDB): domain Bacteria; phylum Nitrospirota; class Nitrospiria; order Nitrospirales; family UBA8639; genus Bin75. The sequence goes on along the minus strand of JAHRAK010000050.1, from coordinate 5,267 downwards.
GACAGCGGCTCGGCCGGCGGTCACGTCAAAGCGGCTTTCAACGCGCCCCTGGGCGACAACGCGGCCGTGCGCGTGACGAGCTACGGGACGCGATACGGCGGGTTCATCGATGCCCTGCGGGTCACGGGTGAAACGGACGACAACGTCAACGACGGCGGGCGCTTCGGCAGCCGCGTGTCCGTGTTGTGGCAACCCACCGAGAACGTCACCATCACCCCCCGGCTGGTGTATCAGAGCATCGACATGGACGGGTTCAACCGCGAAGAATTCTTCAACCTGTACGCCAACCCGTATTCCACGACACGGCCGCGCGTGCAGCTCGGCAAGCGCCAGCAGTTTCTGCTGCTGAACGAAGCCTTCGAAGACGAAACCCTGCTGCTCGACAACGTCATCAAGTGGAACATGAACAATCGCCTCGAAGCGACGTACGCCGCCAGCTACACCAACCGCGACCTGCTGGTCAGCCGGGACTCCAGCGCGCTGGCCGGGAGTGTGGCGGTCGATGTGGGATTTCCACCGGAAGGAGTGTTGCTGCCATCCAACCTGCGGGATACTACCGGGATCGAGCAGATGACCCATGAGGTGCGGGTCAGTTCCACCGACGACAGTGCATTCCAATGGCAGGCGGGCGTCTTCTATTCCAATATCAAACGCAACTACTCCCAGCGCCTGCCCACGCCCGGGTGGGACCTGATACATGAAAACGCGGGGCTCCCGCTCGGGTCGTTGGCGGCCAGCAGTAACGGCTTCAACACGATGGATTCGCCCTATGTGTCGGACTTGACCTACGACCTCAGCCAGATCGCCGTATTCGGCGAAGCCACCTACACGCTCTACGACCGCCTGGGTATCACCGCCGGGTTGCGCTGGTACGACTGGGAAGAAGACAAAACCTTCAGATCGGGCGGGGCCTTCTCCAATTCGGCGGCGCAGAACCAGAACGTGACCGTGTCCTCCAACGGCCTGACGCCCCGGTTCATGGTCAGCTACGACGTGACGGACCGCGTGGCCCTGAACGCGCAGGCGTCCCGGGGCTTCCGGCTGGGCGGCGTGAACGATCCGTTGAACGTGCCGCTGTGCCAAGGCGACTATGACACCTACCGGGGATTCCAGCGGTTCAAGGACGAAACCCTGTGGAATTACGAAGTCGGCCTCAAATCCTCATACGACAAAGTGACGATGAACGCGTCGCTGTTCTATGCCGACATCGAAAACCTGGGCGTGAACGTGGTGGCCGGGTCATGTTCATCGCGTGTGACCGTCAGCGTACCCGAGGCGCATACCATGGGAGGAGAACTGGAGTTCGCTGTCCACCCCACGGACGCCTTGCTGGTGACGTTTGCCGGCAGCTACGTGGAGGCGGAATTCGACTCCACGATCACCAACGCGGTGGATGGATCCGTCGTGTCGGGCATCAAGGACGGCAACCGCATCCCGTCCGTGCCCAACTGGCAACTCTCCGCGGTGGCCACGTACACGCTACCGCCACTCTGGAATTCAAAGGAGAGTTACGTCACCGCATCCTGGCAGTACGTCGGCAGTCAGTTCACCCAACCCGGCGATCAGGACAGTACGCCATTCCCGTCCAGACTCATTACGGGTCTGACGGGAGCAGACATGGCGTTCGACAATTTTCGGGACCAAATGGAACTGGACGCGTACCATCTGCTCAACCTGAACACGGGCCTCCTGTACGACACGTGGGAAGTCATGCTCTACATCAAGAACATCACGGACGAAAACCCGCAACTCTCCTTCGACCGTGAACGCAACGCCGCCGCCCGTATGGCCTATCGCGTAGGCCAGCCCCGCACGTTCGGCATCCTCAGCCGCTTCTACTTCTGAGAAGGGGGCACGTAGAGGGTTGGGGTAAGGGGAATTATAGACTTCCCGGTGTCTCGTCGAGCGCGTGGACGGTGTGCGCGGGCGACATTCATTTCGTCGTGACCTCGTTGCCACCGGGAGGCGTGAGCGTGGCGGGCGTCAGTGCATCGAAGATGCCCGTAAACCGTCCCTGCGAGCCGTCGTTTTCGGCGAAGTGCACGTCGGTCGAACCGATCACGCGGCGGGGGTTGCCGTCGACATCCGGCACGTTCGAGAACTGTCCCTGCCACGTCCCGGCGGCGTTCGTGACGGTGCGTTCAGGATGCGTCACGGTAATGGCGGTATCCTCAAAGGCCCCATTTGCACCAAACGAGGCTTCAAAGTGCAGATCGTAGTCGGCGGGCAACGCCGCAGGATCGTCCCCCTGCCACGGCACGGCTGGAAAGAGGTGGCGACCGGGTGCGGTCTCGATGGGTTCCACGCACCCCATACACCCGGTGAGGCGGTTTTGGTCGAAGTCTGCCGTCAACGAACCACCCCCGCAAATTCCGTGATCTCGGAGGAATCGGCCAACTCGCCCCACCCCCTGCCGTATTGGTACGTGTAGAGGCCACCCATCCCTCCAACATAGGTGGCCGTGCCCGTGAGGGGCAGATCAGGTGGATTGGCCGGATCGAGTTCCGGGCCATCGAGAAAGACCCCGCGCGTGGCAGCCTCGAAAGCAAAAAAGGGCACGTCAGGCGGGTAGATCAGCCACCAGCCCGCCGCGAGGTAGTCGGTCGGGTCAGCATTGTCCCAATCGACGAGGGCGTAGAGCAAAATCTTGCCGTCGTAGTAGTTGTCCCCGAGAATCCATTCACGGCTGGAATGATTGGGTTGCACCGGGCGGGGAAGGAACAGCCCCGACTCCCATTCCCGGTGCCGGACGGTATCGAGGGTGCGGGTCCGGCCGTCAGGGGAGCGCACGTCGATACTGAGGACGCCATCGGCGAAGGTGGTCCCCGTCCGAAACGGTTGGGGGACGGCCGTGAGCGTGGGGATTTCGACGGGCGGCAGCGACCCACCGCTCCCCAAACACCCACTGAGGGCCATCATCCAGCCGGCCATGACGACCATCAGCATTCGTTGGTCTCGCATCGGGTTGACTCCTTTCCGCTGTTCGCTTATTGCTGAGCTATAAGGATTACTTAGGGATTTATCCATTGATTTCTTTCGCTGCTCCATGCCGGTCCTCTTGTCGAGTGAACTGGATACCTCCCTGAAATTTGAATCGACGATGCTAGCAGAGGCATTGTGAGCAAATTATGACGATTCCGTAAGACTTGTGAGGTTTTCGGGGCATCTGTCAACAATTTACATATCGGCGTCAGGGGGCAGGTCCAATGCCATCAATCCCTCACTCTCGATTTGGACCTAAATTGGGGGGAAGGTCAAATACTCATACGTGCATATTTTGATCGTTTCCTCATAATAAACCTCATCTCAAACTTACCTTGTAAAATTAAAAGGATAATTCCCCGTCGATCCTCGTCGCTGGTGGAGTCCTGACACGGCCTGCTTTCCAACCGTTAAAGCCGCCAGCGTAAAGCCGTATGCAGACCGATATCGGGCGCGGCACGATGGAGGCTGTCATCTTCGGTGACGGCGAGTTCAAGCGTCGCCTGTTCGGTAATGTGGACGGCGCCGCCGATGCCAAAAAGGACGACCGGATCGGCGAGCACGTCGACATTCGAGGCACGATAGGGCGAGGAATGGACGTCGACCTGCACGGTGAGATCCAACCAGGACAGGGCGCGCCACGTCGCACTCACGCGTCCGAACGCGATGAACGGGTCGCCCACGGCCGAGAGTCGTTTCGGAGGCTCGGTAACAACGAGGCCCAACGTCGCGGCATACAACCACCGGCGGGACGTCTCCGACCAGGGCAGGGCCCCGGATGTTTCCGCCCAGAGCGAAGTCGAAAAGCGGCCCGAACCCGCGAGCGAGCCGGCGTCGCCAGTCGGAATCTTAAGGTGGCTCCGGATCGTCAACCCGTCATTCTCAATCAGCCAGGCCGGCACGGAATACCCGACGCCGAGCACCAGATCGGACAACGCAAAGACATCCCGGCGCATATCGACTCGGGTGCCGGCGCCATCCGTGTAGAAGACGGCCAAGCGATCACGCGGAGTCCGGTCCCGTCCGCCCTGAGGAAGGCCGAAGAAATCATGCCAGTTTTCGATAAAGCCATCGAACAACCCGCCATGGTGCCCGACGGCGGACAATTCCAGAAAATATTCCCAACGGGACCGGAACCCGCGGCGCAACGTGAGGCTGGTCCGGTAGGTCTCCCCATCGAGCAAGAGACGCTCGGAACCTGAGGCAGCGGCACTCAGGTAAGACGCGGTATCCACGGCGACGGTGAGTTCCGACGACCCCGGTGGCAACGTGCGAGTGCCAAAGGAAACAGGGACGCCATAAGGGACAAAAAATGGGTTCAGGTTGACGAGCCGCAGTGGCATGGCAACCGTAACGTCCTCGGCCTCACCCGAGGCGGCGGCAGACGGCCACAACACACACAGAAACAACAGACAAAGAAAAGCGGTGCATGCGGCGCGCCGCGTCAAACACAGAAGACGGAACCGTGGAATCATGAGCAGAATCCTTATAGTGGTGATCGACGAATAAGAGGGGACAAGCGTGCAAATCCCCTGCTGGCGAAAAAAGAATTCTGGCAGGTCAAAAGTCGGATGTCGAGCCCGTGAAGAAATCCACCATTCCCCGACACCTGTCCCCTTTCCTCATCCCCGCATTCTCCCCCTGGCATCCTCGTATGTATTCAGTAATTCGTTGACAATTTTCCCGCTTCCTTTTGTGCCCCCGTGTCCTGCCTTTGGAAGACAACCCCCTCAATCCCCCTTATCAGGGGGACGGCAGATCCCCTCTCCCCCCTGACAAGGGGGGCAGGGGGGTTCAGTAGGGGCGGACCTGCGTGTCCGCCCTCCTTTCTTGTGGGCAGTCCCTCATTCTGTCAACGAATGAGTGAACATTTACAATCCTTGCTTTTCCCCCTCTGTCATCCTCGACATTAGTAATCGAGGATCCAGTGTCGTTGTTTTTGTTTTCAGTAGTTGTAGGGGCCGCATCTCATGCGGCCCGCCCTCTTTGCCTTTTGTATGTGTTCCCCCCCATCCCCAGCCGTCGTGGAATGGTCATTCTGAATGAAGTGAAATACCGTAGTACGCCCGATTGACCCGTGAGGATTTTCTTCATAAAGTAGCGCGTCACAAGCAAGTTCACAATCCTGAACTCCCGTCGCATCCATGACCCCCTCTAATGACAGATGGACAATAGTGTTGTTTCGGGGCACGGCCGGGAACCCGCTCGGAACCACCGGGAACCCGCTCAAGCTCAGTGTGTGCAAGAAGACCATCAAGCGCGTGTTGCTGGCGGTCGTGATTCTG
>JAHRAK010000048.1 GCA_020027535.1 Nitrospirales bacterium | reverse complement strand
CCTCGCGGAGAGGGCTGGGTTGGCTTTGGATGTTTGAAGGCAAGTGCTTGAGGGCAAAGTGCTTGAAGGATGGCTTGCGCGATGGCGCGGAAGCGTCACTTCCGGTTCGGCTTGCCCATCGTCTTCGCCGGGCGCCTGTCGGTCGGTGGGGCGGCCCTGGCTATCAGCCAGATCGGCTCGGTGCGGTGGCGAATTTCGGCGCGCTCGGCAGTGTATTGGCCGACAGCGGCCCATCCGATTCAAAAAGCCCGCAGCGGATTTTCCGATGCGGGCTTAATTGCCGTGCAGCGGCGAAACCAGTTCACGCCGTCGCCATTGCCCAGATTTTTTCGAACTCGGCCTTTGATATCACTTCCGGCACGAACTGGGGATCGGCGGCGATCTCTTCAACGGACGGCAATGGCATCTGACCAAGGCCCGTGTCCCCGACCTCAACTTCAGCATCGGCATACCAGATCCTTCCGTCGGAAAAGATTTCGACCTTACGAAGCTCCCAACGTTCGTGATCCAACTCGCTGTAGATCAGGACCGGTTGATCGGGGTACGCGTGAATCCACTTCACTTTGAGATAGGTCATTGGTCGGACACCTTTCCGCTGCGGATAATCCTGTTGTTCAAATCCAACGGTCCTTCGTTTGGGATAACATAAACGCCGGACCGGCCCTCAACGACATTCAGACCGGCCGGGTTGATTTCGAGGTAGTGAGTGAATTTTTTCACTTGGTGGGGATTTTGTACGAGGGCCACCGAAAGCTTTTCCGGCTCCATTGTGCCGGGCTCAATATCGGTAAGATACTGACCGTTGCCATACTTCACATCGCGTGGTCTTCGGGCTTTCAGAGAAGGATTTAGCTTTCCTTCATTCAGGATGCCGTTCAGACCAGCCTCGTCGGTGTAGTGATATAGGTTACGAAGCCCAGCGCCTGGAACGTCTTCAACTGCACCCGTCGGCGGCCTCACCCTGCTCGCAGGTGCTATCTTGGCGGCACCAAGGCCACCGACCAGGCCGCCGAGAATCCGGAGAGGCAGCTCCAGCGAGCTTCCCTCACCAAGTTGACCGCCAGCTTCGCTCCCCAAGCCCCCCAGCGCAGCCGCTCCGACTTTGAACGGCAATCCTCCGGGCACGACATAGGAAGCGGGATTGCCGACAAATTCCCCGACAGATGCACCGAGTTTGCCCGCCCGGCCTTCCGGCCTGTGCATGGGTCCGGTTACATTCTTCTCAAGAATGTCCATCCCCTGTGCTGGAGTCGGCGCGTCCACGTCTTGCCCCATTTCGGCCTGCGTGGCGCGAGCCAATGCGCTCCCCGCACTATTCAGGCCAGAAGCGATTCCGCGAGGGATGGACCTGAAGAAGTCAGCGGCCCCCGCCGCAATCGAGTGTGGCGGCGCGGACCCCGGCGTTTGCGGAACGGACGGCGGCCGATCGAAACCCGCATCCGTTTGCGCATGGCTTGCCGGTTGCGTCCTTGTCCGTTGAATGATGTCGTCCGCGGCGAACGGATCGTGGTCAACGGGAACGAGCGAGTAGTCATCGAAGTCCGGCTGATGGTCCACCGGCACCAGAGAGTAATCGGGCATTGATCATGACCTACAGATATTGCGGACAGCTTCGGGTGAGCCCGTGCGCGACCGCACCTCGCGGAGAGGGCTGGGTTGGCTTTAAGTGCCTGAAGGCAAAGTGCTCGAAGGATGGCTTGCGCGATGGCACGGAAGTGTCGCTTCCGGTTCGGCTTGCCCATCGCCTTCGCCGGGCGCCGGTCTGTCGGTGGGGGTGGCCCTGGCTATTTGCGAGTTCAGTTCGCTGCGGTGGCCAATTCCGGCGCGCTCGGCAGCGTATTGGCCGACAGCGGCCTGTCCGATTGAAAAAGCCCGCAGCGGATTTTCCGGTGCGGGCTCAATTGTTGCGACGATGAAAATGTATCGGTGAGTTGCCCGACGTGTCAATTATTCGTTGCGCAGATTGCAGAGCGCCGGGAGCGGCTGAAATGACAACCGCACGGCAATACCTGCCTGTCCATCCCTAGCGCCCCCTAGAAACAATGCCGGGTCGGAGCGATAGCGCTCAAGCAATTCGTGGGGCGCAACAGCGTAGCGCAGGGGCGCTTTGACTCCATCTCTTCCATTTGGCCTTGCTGGCAAGAGATTCTGTCGCAGTCGGGATTGGCCCGGTGTCCACCGAACCGGGAGCAGCTCATTGCCGCACCGAGCAGCATTCCAAATCAAATAATCGACGTTCCTCAAGCGCCTCACCCGAAAGAATGCTCCGTATCCGGGACTTGGGAGAAGGACCAATATCATCCCGCGCTTCCAGCTCGTTCAGAAGCGACTGAATGCCCTCGTCTTGGTAGTTTGCCAAAACCAGCATCGTCGATAAACGAGGCACCATGGCGCTCGTGAGCTCCTCGGGAGATATCAAATCCTGGTCACGTAATTTCATCAGTTTCCTGACGAAGACCACATGTTGATCAATCGAAAGCCCATACATCGACAGAATTGCTACGTGTCTCTGGCGTTCTGAGTACTTTTTCTCCGAGAGAAATCGGATGCAGAAATCGGGGTTCCTGGCGCTCGCATCGACAAGTTGCTGGAAGCTATTTATGCCGAGCCACTCGTAGACTGAAACCCCAACACGCTCATGGTTCTGGTCCGTGGCAACAACCTTGTCCGCGTATCCCTCATAATTACTCGCTGCACCGCTGCCGGATGATTCAGGGGGAGCGGGTCGAGGACAGGAACTGACTGCACACCAGTCCTGTGGGTCGGAGGTCATGAGCCGATCCAGCAAAGCCCTATCACTCCTAGCGTCATACGAGCCGTCGGCCTTACGACTAGATGGTTCGGCGGCAGCGATTTCTGGACAGCAACCGAAGAGGCATCCGAAGCATAGCAAGAGCCATATTCGAGCGCGCCGCATGCTAAGGCTCGTAACGACGAATAAACCAGCAGACCACCAGGCTGATTTTTACCCATCATCTTTGCAGCAACGCTCTCGATCTTTTCGCTCTCTCCAACACCGAGGAAGTTGGCATTCGGCCCCACAACTGTTCAAGCGTAAGCGGCTGCGCCATCAAGACGCCTTCTGATCACCGCGTCGCCAAAGAGACCGCATAGACCCTCAATATCTCCGCCGCCAGCGAAACGCATGCTGAGATCGATCGTATCTCCGACCAGCGCGAGCACTCCCGATCAAAATCCCGCCATCTCTTCTTCGCAAACCCCTCACCAGAACGGATATATCTAATTTCCCACTTGATATGGTCCGGAAAGTCTTGTGCCGCCAATTCCTTGAAAAGTGCCTGAATTTTCGGATGATCGTAATGATCACGGGCAACAAGAGAATAGCGATAATATATCGCTCCTGCTAATGAGAGTTCGGGTAACAGGCCACTGCGGTACAGTTTCACCAATTTTCTTATAAGCACGACATAGTCATCGACATCGAGTTGATACATCGCATAGAGGGCGATGCGCCCGCCCTCCCTTCCTTCCGTTAGATAGCGAATGCAAAAATCGATGTTCTCTGGCGCGGCGGCCACAAGCTCTTCGAACGCGTCGCCGGACGGGGGATATTGGGGCGGTATGCGGTCAACAGCATCATCTCTTGTCGCCTGGGCGACTTTCTCGACATAGGCTTGATACTTGTCTTCATCGTGCGGCGCGCTTGCTTCGCTCCCGTTGGAGGCCGCGCTGGCGGCATTCAGACAGAGCGCGAACGCGCAGCCGAGCGACAGTACACAAGACAGGATGAAACGTCGCACGTTATTGCCCGACATAGCGTCGATACAGTATCGGACCCTTGGCAGGGGCGCGTACTATCATGTCCTTTTTGGGCCGCTTTCAATCTTTTCGGGAGCCCCATCGTAGGGAGGAGACCCGACGCCGATGAACGTGTTGTTCGGCCCCACGATCACGACATGCCCCGTCGCGTCGCTATAATCTCTCGGTTGCGCCGCCACATCGCCCGGCTGGGGCGACTCGTCGGGACCCAGGACGCGCCATCCGGGAATTGCATACGATGGATCTGCCCATTGTCCGGCGGCGGGCGGAAAATGCTTCCAATACCAATGCCCATTCGGGAGACCGGGACTCGTCCCAGCATCGGTCAGCATCTCATGCACGAACAAATTGCACTTGTTCTTTCTTTCAGCGAAATTTCCCCTTGCCACCCCGGTGGTCCATGCGGTTGAACCAATTTGAGCGTTAGCTCGATCGACGATTTTCTGACGTATGAGGTTGAGCTGATCATCCGTCAGGGACTGCGTTGGTGCCGGATTTCCGCCGAAGGGGCTGGACTCGATCGACCAGCCTTGAGCCCAAGTCGGGTTGTTTGGATCGCTTCCTGCATCGCCGACGCCGGCGACGCCACCCGATCCGCTGGGGTTGCTGCCAGTCGCCGGCCCATTGACGCCGGGTTGATCGGCTCCTGTCGCAGACTGTTGCAATTGGGTTTGCGGCTGTGGCTGCGCCGGTTGAGTCGGTGTCGGCGGCTGTTGAAACTGCGCCAGTTGAGTTACGCCATCCGCGGCGAACGGATCGTGGTCAACGGGAACGAGCGAGTAGTCATCGAAGTCCGGCTGATGGTCCACCGGCACCAGAGAGTAATTGGGCATTGATCATCACCTACAGATATTGCGGACAGCTTCGGGCGAGCCCGTGCGTGACCGCACCTCGCGGAGAGGGCTGGGTTGGCTTTGGATGTTTGAAGGCAAGTGCTTGAGGGCAAAGTGCTTGAAGGATGGCTTG
>JAHRAK010000027.1 GCA_020027535.1 Nitrospirales bacterium | reverse complement strand
ATTTGCACGTAGTTCTTTTCGTCTTTTCGAAGTAATTTGACGGTCCCTTCGAGGCCGTCGAAGGTTTCGAACACGGCGGTCACAACCGGTTGCTGGTCGAACGGGATCTCGCTGCGTGGGTTGACGTCGTCCAACGACAGGGACGCGATCGTGGACACCACGTTGTTCACGGTGAATTGCGATTGCAGTTCCAGGCCTTCGGGCAGATCGACCATGTGATAATCGAGATCCGCCGGTTTGGCTTTTTCCAATACCAACCGGGTGTCATCCGGGTGGGTCACGCGCAGACGCCTGACTCGGTTGGTTTCGATCCGGACGAGTCCCTTGTCCAACCATTCACCGGGATTCTTTTCGACCGAGAATTTGCCCACGGCCAGCCAGGTCTGCGGGTCCCCGGTCTTGCGGATAAACATTTCTTTTTGACCGCTGTTCCCCCCGGCCGGTCGATCATTGCCGATGATGACTCCGGCCAGGGTGTTGCCTGCGGCATCCTTGAGTGTCACGCCCGTGGACAAGGATCCCTCCGCCTCCACGTCCTGTAACCCGAGCTTTTCATAGAGTTCCGGTTTCCGGGTTTTCGGTTCGAGTGTTTTCAGTTCCGCGAGGCCGATGAGCGCTTCTCGCACTTTTCCCAGATCCGCCGGGTACTCGTGTTTTTCCTTGACGCGCCAGGCCTCTTTATTCCGCTGAACCGTGATCCTCCCGCTTTGAGTCGCTACGCTGAGTTCCGTAACGTCGTTAATGGCGGCCTTTAATTCCGGGAAGACGGGTTGTCCGGTTTGCGGGGGCGCGGGTTCCTCCCGTTGGGCCAGGAACACCGCTACAAGAATCAGGACACCCGCGATGACGGCCAAAATACTAAGAGTTTTGAGCATCTTGGTCATGGGATGACTTTGGGTTCCGGTGCATGGCCACGGATACGGCGGCGCATGGTGTAGGCGCTGAACACCACGCCGCCGCCGGCGATTACCAAGGGCACGAGTCCGATGTTGAGAAACTTCACGACGTTTTCGAGACTTTCGATGTTTTTCTGCAATTCATGTTGCACGTTCCGCAGTTCTTTTCTGGTCGCCACCAACTCTTGCCGGAACCCGTCGAGCGCGGCTTCCTGTTCGGCGCTCAAGATGACCGTGGTCTGGTCTTCTTTCCCGCTCTGCAATTCCTGAATTTTCCGTTCGGTTTCTTTTAAGCGTTGTTGCAGGACTTGTTCTTTTTGACGGAACTGCATTTCCGCTTCCTGTTGAATGGCCCTGACCAACGTGAAGGGGCGAGAGAAACTTCCCCGGTTCCTGACGCTGATCAGGTCGTGACTGCCGGTCAGGTTGTCCAGGGCATTGGTCACGAAGTCGTTATTCGCGGAGGTGGGAATCCCGATCCGCTGGCCCAGGAAGTTTTGGACCTGCACCCAAAACCGGTCTTGCAGCATGTCGGTATCCGCCACCACGATGACGTTGATGGGGTCCGCGGATTCGGCCAGGTGCGGGGGTTGTTTTGTTTTCTTGTCGTCACCGGGCGCCCCTTGTTCCTTTTCTTCCGAATCCGCGGCTTCCGGCCTGCCGTCGGGAAACGCGGTTTTCACTTTGCCGGTCAGGCGTGCGGCCAACACGAGGGTTTCGCCTTCCGGCCGGTAGGCCCGCAGGATGCCCTCGATGTCGGGCATAAATTGCAGGCGGGCGGCGTCGATTTGCATGGCCTGGTCATCGGTTTCCACCAAGGGCGTCCACTCTATCGCGCTGTCTTCCTTCTTGCGAAGGATCCCTGCCGAGGCCATGGTGAGGTTCGGGAGCTTGGCGGTCATGACGTCCTCGGCATTGAGTTGCCGGGGCGCCAAGTCGATCCACACGGGGTAATCCGCCACCATCATGCGGGATTGTTTTTGGAAGTTCACTTTTTTGGCCAAGGGGAGATCGCCCACCACTTTTCCGTTGACCAATTCGATACCCCAGGCGTCGAAGACCCGGCCGAGATCGGAGTTGCGTGGCGCTTGCATGCCCATGGGGTTTTGAGGGTTGGGTAGCACGCGGTCGGCTTCACTGTGGGGGTCCACAAAGACCACGGCGCGGCCGCCTCGCAACACGAATTGGTCGATGGCATAGAGGGTTGGGTCGCCGAGTTGCTTGGGATGCACGACCATGAGCACGTCCACGTCCTCGGGGATGTCCGTGACGGCTTTGTCCAGGACCTTGACTTCCATCAACTCCCGGATGCTGTCCATGATCATCCAGGGGGCGCTTCCTGGTGCCTGCGGAAACGGCATTTGCGGGCCGCCGTCCATGGGAAGGGTGCTCAACAGACCCACGACTTTCTGTTTGGGATTGCCTAACCGGTACACCAGTTTGGTGAGATCATATTCGAGAAATTCTTCCCGGCTCTGCTGGAAAAACGGAATGAGCTCCCGGTCATCCGTGGCATTGGTGCCCACCAGTCCAAAATAGAATTGCACGTTTCCCGCGTCCAGCGGTACGCCCCGGAGTCCATACCCCACTGCCCGATCTTCTTCTTCTGAAAAAGGCTCGGGGTCGATGACGTGCAGGATCAGGTTCCCGGCGGCGGCCTGCTCATATTCCTGCACCAGTTCCAGTACCCGGTTGGTGTAGCCCTGAATGCCGGGCAGTTCCACTGCCAGCTTCTTCGACAGGTACAACCGCAGGGTCACCGGCTCATCGAGGCCCCGCAGAATGTTTCGGCTTCCCTCGGTGAGGGTATAGAGCCGTTGTTCCGTGAGATCGAAGCGGGCCGATCGAAACGCCACGTGACTCAGGACGTTCACCGTGAAAAACAACACCACCGCGACGGCCAATCCGCTTCCCGTCAACAGCCGGATATTCATGGGGTTCGATCCTTCATTCGGCTTTCTTCCATTCCAGCACGAGTGCCGTGGCAAATAACCACACGCCGATAAGCGAGAGGAAATACACCAGGTCGCGCACGTCGATGACCCCGCGACTCAGGGCGTTGAAGTGTGTCAGGAAACTGAACGAGCTGATGAGTTCCAGGAAGAATGGCGGAGCCCACCCGCTGAACACGTCCAGCACCATGGGGTAGCCGCTGAGGACGAACCCCAACCCGACCACCACACTGATCACGAAGGCGATGACCTGGTTTTTGGTGAGGGCCGACACGCATGAACCGATCGCCATAAAGCCGCCCGCCATGAAAAAGCTGCCGAGGTAACTTGCCAGGATCACCCCGTTATCCGGCTCTCCCAGGATATTCACGGTCACCCACATGGGAAAGGTCAGCACGAGCGCTATGCCCGTAAAGCACCACGCCGCCAGGAACTTGCCCACCACGGCTTCCCACAAGGTCACGGGCAGCGTGAACAGTAATTCGATGGTGCCCCCTCGCCGCTCCTCCGCCCAGAGCCGCATGGCCAGGGCCGGGATCAGGACCAGATAGAGCCACGGGTGAAAATCGAAAAAAGGGATGAGGTCCGCTTGGCCACGGGCGAAAAAGTTGCCCAGGTAGAAGGTAAAGGCTCCCGCCAGCATCAGGAAGATGATGATGAACACCGCCGCAATCGGCGTGGCGAAGTACCCGATCAGTTCCCGTTTGAAAATGACGCCGATTTTGCCCATCGCTTGTAGTTTTGCCGGTCCTTTCCGCGATTCCTTTTCGCCGTGCTTTGCCTACGTGAGGGCCTGGGCGGGCATGGTCAACGACCGGAACACTTCATCCAGGTGCCCCCGGTCCACGGACAATTCGACCACGTCCCAGTCCTGCCGGTGCGCGCACCGGCTGACCGCACTGATGATCGGTTGCCCGTCTTTCGGCAGGATCCGATATGCCTGCTCCGCGTCGCCCGCGTCGATGACTTCGGCTCTCTTGACGCCGGGCACCCCTTCCAGCATTGCCTGTACGCCATCAGTGAGCGGCCCGCGCACTCGAAGGAGCACCGCATTGTGCCAGCGGGAACGGGCTTCCAACTCCGCCGGCGTGCCATCGGTGATCACCTTGCCCTTGGCGATGATCATGGCGCGCGTACACACCGCGTGGACTTCTTCCAATACGTGCGTGGACAGAATAATGGCCTTTTCCCGCGCCATGGTTTTGATGAGCCCGCGCACTTCATGTTTTTGATTTGGATCGAGCCCGTCGGTCGGTTCGTCGAGAATCAACACGGACGGATCATGCACGAGGGCCTGGGCCAAGCCCACCCGCCGTTTGAATCCCTTGGAGAGGGTGTCAATGGGCTGATGCGCCACACCCTCGAGATTCACCTTTTCCATGGTCTCCGCCACCCTGCGATGCAACTCCGCTCCACGAAACCCGCGCATTTCGCCGATGAACCACAGAAAATTCAGCGGCGTCATCTCCCCATATGCCGGGGCTCCTTCCGGCAGATACCCCAGGCTTTTTTTGGCCTCGATCGGCTGCTCCTGCACATCGAAGCCGTTGACCTTGACAGTGCCTCTGGTCGGGGTCAGAAACCCCGTAATCATTTTCATGGTCGTGGATTTTCCAGCGCCGTTGGGCCCTAAGAACCCCAGGACCTCGCCTTGGCCGACCGTAAACGACACGTCGTCCACCGCGACGATCGGCCCGAACGTTTTCCCAAGCCGTCGTAGTTCAACCATCGATTCCACTGTTTTCTCCGTTCATTCTTTTGCTTTCTCGATCCTGTTTCATAATATAAATACGGGTGCCTGAGTCAAGGGGTGTTGGGCGGATTTTGGGATCGCGGGGGTCGTTAAATTTCCGAGGATCGCCCCGAATCCACGATGACCACCGTCCCACGCATGATCGGATGCAGGGTGCAGTGGTACGAATACAGACCGGGAGGAAGCCCCGCTATTTCAAACGTGCCATCGGGGCCGATGGAACCGGAATCGAAGGCGCACGCGCTGGTTCCGAGGCATCCATCATGGGTGATGGTGTGATGCGTGCCGGTGGGATTCTCCCAACGAATCGTGCTGCCGGCCGTCACGGTGGCGGCTGCCGGGGCGAAATACGGAGACCAGGATTCCATTTGAATCCTGAACGGTGCAGACGTGGCCAAGACCCCTGAGGCGGTCAGGATCGACAACACAAGAAGCACACCAGGTGCGGATCGTTTCACGACTTCACTTGCTTTCTGAATTCTTCGGCTTGTTGAGGTCACGTTTCCAGACAGAACGGCTATCCATACCGACAGTATACACCCCGGCTCAAACGGAGCGCCAAATTTTCGCAACTTTTTGTTTTTTTAAGTGGTTGTCGGGTTACGCTACGCTAACCCGACCTACCCTCGGTTTTCAGTTGACGTAATTCATAAAAGGTGCCCCGCCAGACAATGCCACCCCGCCAGAGTACCAGGACCATCGAACGGCATTGAATGTAGACCAACAGACCGATCGTGAGGGGCAGCAACAGTCCGTGCCGGGATTTCACTCCGAACGGCGCCATGGCGACACCAAAGCTGCCGACCATCATGACCACGGTCACGGCGTACCAGGCTTGGGGCCATCCCTCGGCAATCCACATTCCGATCCACGGCCAGATGTGCATGAGCAGGGCGGCGAGCGTCGCCGCGATCACCAACGAGACGCTGTACTCCATTCCCGCAAACATATTTTTCATGAGGCCGTCGATGAGTTCCCCGACCGACCGGTACCATTCCACCATGACCATCCCTCTTCCATTGAGCACGTCCTGCCTGTAGCCGTGGTCCTTCACCAGCTTTCCGAATTTGAGATCATCGTCCGGACGCAGGGCCACCGGTTGATGGCCGCCCATGGCCCGATAGGCCGACGTTCGGATCAAATTGAACGCCCCGATGCCCATGTAGCACCGGCTCCGCGGATTTCGGGCTTTCCACGGTTTAAAGATGAGAAGCATGAAGATCCCGAAGGTGGCGGAAACCGTCTTCAGGAAAAACCCTGGCATGGTGCCTTGCGGGATCAAGGTCACGTGATCGAATTGGTGCGCCTGCACGTGGGCCATGGCCTTTCCGAGCGCAGACGGATCAAACACGATATCCGCATCGGTGAACAGGATGAATTCGCCCCGGGCGTGTTACGCGCCCCTGTGCAACGCGTAGGGTTTTCCGATCCAGCTGGCCGGCAGGCTGTCAATCATCACCACGGTGAGACGCAAGTCCCGCTCCGCCATTTCTTCGAGAATCGCTCCCGTGCCGTCGGTCGACCGGTCATTGACCACGATGATCTCAAGGTCCGGATAGTCCAATGCCAGGACCGATTCGAGCGCCTGTTCCAGGTTCCGTTCTTCGTTTCGTGCCGGGATCACGACCGAGACTGTCGGCAGCGGCTGATCGTCTTCAACCGGTATGGATGCCAGCACCGTCAACGCATGCCTGTTGAGCATGAGCCATATGCCGGCCGGCACCCAAAACCCCGCAGCCAGTATCGCGAGACTGTATTGGATGGTGTGGGTGTCCATGACTCCTGTTACCGACAATGCTTGCTTAGATTGGTTTCGAACCCCAAACGTCAATCCTTGCACGTCATGCCATAATGGTATAGTTTTTATACAATTTTTACTTTTACGTCTAGAGGAGGCGTGTAGAGGAGGTATCGATCTATGAAAGCCAGGAAATTCGATTCAGATTTTGATGGAAGCAAAGACGTCTCTCATGTGTTGGATGTATCAAAAGCCCGCAGACCCCTGCAAGAACAAAAACGAGTCAACGTTGATTTTCCCGTTTGGATGATCGATTCCCTGGATAAGGAAGCCGGTCGACTCGGCGTGACGCGCCAATCCATCATTAAAGTCTGGCTGGCCGAGCGTCTAGAGCAATCAGCCTCCAACAGCACGCCATCGCGTCAATGAGGCCGAGGCAATTAAGTCTGGGAATACGGCAACGTGGAGAAACTAAAAGACTGGGTAGGTGGAAACAAAGTGTGCCCTCATGTCCGGGAATTATATACTTAACTTGACAGCGTAACCTATGGATTTAAAGGAGATGTTATGAGTCACAAGGATGGAGTTCAGAACAATGAGGACGCCAAAAAACACGAATCAACTACATCTTAATTTTTCACAATGGAGGCCACTTAACAGGAACCCAAGAAATCTTGAGCCGCTTTTTCCTGAATCAGAGGCCACAATAGGTTTCTTATGGTCACTTATCAAGCCACCTCGAACTGCCTGACCGTGATCTGATCGACGCGGTCGCGGGCCTGCCAGAGATCGTAAGCCATCTGCATGCCGAGCCAAGTCTCCGGGGTGGAGCCGAACGCTTTGGACAGACGAATGGCCATGTCGATGGACACTCCGGCGTTCTCATTGACAAGGTCTGAGAGGGTTTGACGCGTGACGCCGAGCCCTTCTGCAGCCTGTGTCACGGATAAGCCGAGCGGTTCGAGACACTGTCGTCTTATGATGCCTCCCGGATGGGGGGGATTGTGCATGGCCATGGTTCTGTCCCTCCTCAGTGATAGTCAATGTAATCGACGTCGATCGCCGATCCATCCTTAAAGCGAAAGATCACGCGCCAGTTTCCCGACACCGTGACGGCAAAGTAGCCTTTCATCGCGCCCTTCAATGCGTGCAGCCGAAATCCCGGCAGATCCATGCCATCGGGTTCGCGACTTCGATCCAGTGCGGCCAAGATATCCCGAAGTTTCCCGATGTGCTCCGGCGCGACTCGCCGCGCCGTCCGACCGTCGTAGAGGGCTTTCAGGCCTCGGTGTTTGAACGACGCGATCACCACGAGAGTATAACGTGTCGCCTGTCACCTTACAACATACACGGCAGGCCGCTTCAACGACTCCCTCCCTGCAGGTCGATTTTTGTGACAGAGTTTGTTTCTTTCAATCAACGCGGGATCAGGTACTTCACGAGTTTTTCCATGGTCAGGCCCTGGACCACGATGGAGAACACCACGACGACGTAGGTCATGGCCACGATCACGTCGCGGTCCGGTCCGGCTGACAATGACAGGGCCAGGGCCACGCTGATGCCGCCCCGCAATCCGCCCCATGTCATCAACCACACGGCCCCGGGCGTAAATGAGCGTACGCGGCTCAGCAGCGCGATCGGCAGCCCGATCGCCAGCAGACGGGACAGGAGAATGAGCGGGATCATCAGCACGCTCGCGAGGAGGTAGTGTTGGGTAAACGTGAGGACGAGCACTTCCAGACCGATCAGCACGAACAGGACCGCATTCAGGATCTCGTCGATCAGCTCCCAAAACGTGTCCAGGTGTTCACGGGTTTTTTCCGACATCGCCAGCACACGATCTTGATTACCCACCATCAGGCCCGCCACCACCACGGCGATAGGACCGGAGAGGTGTAACGCGCCCGCCAGGGCATAGCCGCCGGTGACGAGAGCCAGGGTGATCAGGACTTCGATCTGATACTGGTCAATACTTTTCAGGAGCCAATAGGCGAGATAGCCCAGCCCCAGTCCAAACATGACTCCGCCCACGGCTTCCTGCGCGAACAAGCCGGCGACGTAGCCAACGGTGGGCTCATGCGTCCCGGCCGCCACTTCGGCCAGGACCAAAAAAACCACGACCCCCACGCCGTCGTTAAAGAGCGATTCGCCCGTAATCTTCACTTCCAGGCTCTTGGGGGCGCCGGCGTTTTTCAACAGGCTCAGGACCGCGATGGGATCGGTCGGTGAGATCAGGGCCCCGAACACCAAGCAGGTGAGGTAGGACAGCGGAATGCCGATCAGGGCCAGCACCCAATAG
Source organism: Nitrospirales bacterium (assembly GCA_020027535.1). Lineage (GTDB taxonomy): Bacteria > Nitrospirota > Nitrospiria > Nitrospirales > UBA8639 > Bin75. The sequence goes on along the minus strand of JAHRAK010000027.1, from coordinate 5,559 downwards.
GTGAAGGTGCCCACCAAAACCGTGGACAGCAGGATGCCGATGGTGGCCAAGGATCCGATGGCCCATTTCTGGTTGAACAGGTCGTTGAGATTGACGTGCAAGGCCCCGGCAAAGAGTAAAAAACTCAACATGCCGTGAAGCAGGGTCTTATTGAAATCGATGGATTCCAGCCACCCTGCTGCATGGGCCTCCACGTGATAGCCCAGGAGATCGATCCCGTGCAGCAGGAGAGAAGCGACCAGGGCGATTACCATCACGCCGATGGTGACGGGTAATCGAATGAACCGGTAGTTGAGATACGAGAATCCTGCCGTCAGCGTGAGCACGATAGCGAGGATGTCGAATAAATCCATGGGGACAGGGAGCGCTCGGGCTGAGCCGGTTCAAATGAGCAAGGGCCTCGGGACGGGTGAGTGGGCTGGCACTCTACCCCGCCTAGCCTCCCCTTACAAAAGGGAGGGAAATTAGGAGCCCTGAAAGAGTTCTCCAAAAAAGAGTTGCATGTGTTTCCAGGACCGCTCGTCGGCTTGTCGATCGTATTTCAAGGCGTCTATGCCGTGGGCGTCCGCACCGGGGTTGGTGAAACTGTGCCGCGCCCTGGCGTACACCACCATGTGCCAATCCAGGTTTGCAACATCCAACGCCTGTCGAAACTTGCGAACGTGTTCTTCGTTGAGAAACGGATCGGCATTGCCGTGGGCAATGAGGATTTTCGCGTTGGCGCTTTGGGCTTGAGAACCGGCCGGTAACGGCAATGCGCCATGAAAGCTCACCACGCCCTTCACGTCGGCCCCGCTATAGGCTAATTGAAGCACCGTGGCCCCGCCGAAGCAGTAGCCGATCGCCGCAAGGTGTTGCGGATCGACGTTTTGCTGACTCCGCAGCACGGCCAAACCTTCGAGGGCCCGAGCCTGCCATAGCTTCACGTCAGCCTGGACCTGCTTCATCCAGGTTGCTGCCTGGTCCGGGTGAGTGGTGACCTGGCCTTTTCCGTACATGTCCACGGCAAAGGCTACGTATCCGAGTCCCGCAAGTTGCCGGGCGCGGGCGCGGGCGTACTCATTCAAGCCCCACCATTCGTGCACCACCAGGACACCCGGTCGTTTCCCCGTTCGGGCGTCATCCCATGCTAAAAACCCTTCGAGTGGCATGTCGCCGTGTTGATAGGGAATCGTCTTGGTTTGAATCTCGGCCAGACAGAGGGAGGGGACAAGCAGAACCAGCATGAACACTCCGAGTCGGTGTACCATCGTCGCTCCTTTCACCATGGGAGTCGCATTTGCAAACGAGCCCGACGTCACGCTTTAAGGGCCGTCTCTTGGTGTTATACCGAAAAACCGGCTTTCTCACAATGGACGGATTCGTCCGGGACATCTGAGAACGTCGAGGCGATTATCCCCTCACCCCGGCCCTCTCCCAGTGGGAGAGGGAGAAAAGGAAAGGCGAAAGACAAAACAAAGCCCCTGGATTCCTGCTTTCGCAGGAATGACAGATGGGGAGAGGGTGGGTTCAGTGCAGTAACACGTGGACGAGCAGTAACGAAAGGCCGAGGGCCAGGGCGCCGTATCCGATTTTCGGGCTGGCGGTTTGGACGAGATCCCTTAGGCTGATCCGCCAACCGTTTTTCGCCACTGTGGGAACCGCCACAAAGGCAAAGGTGAGCAGGATCGTATACAAGGCACGGTTGAAGTACGCCAACCTGGGAAACGCCCATTGCAGACCCAGTGAAATCGCTATGCTCAAGAAGAGCGCGTAAAGCACGAGCCTGGGCGATGGCTTGATCAGGAACACCGCGGCACTGATGAGCACCACGAATCCGTTCTTGATGTAGTACGACATGTCGTTGAACCAATGGGTGAGGGCAAAGCCGGGGTCCTGGTATTTGATATAGACCTGCAGGAACCCGAACAGGATGCCGGTCACCAGGCACACCACGATGGCCATCTTGCCGACCCGCACGACCGTTCGATCGCCGGCCGTCGGATTGAGATGTCGTTTGTACACGTCGATAGACCACAAGGTCGCCAACGAATTGAACATGGAATCTACGGAACTCATGAGCGAGGCAAACAACCCCACAAGAATGATCCCTCTCAAGCCTGTCGGGAGGAGGGTTTCGATCAGGACAATATAACTCTGGTCCGGGTCCTGAAGAGGACGGTCGCTCAACATGCCGGCCAAGGCCACGCCGGGGACAATGATGATCGCAGCCATGACGTATTTGAGGACGCCGCCCACCAACAGCCCGATCTGGGCTTCTCGTAAATTTTTGGCGGCCAGGGCTCGCTGGAGGATGACCTGATTGCAGCCCCAGTAGTTCAGGTTGAGCAGCAGCATGCTGAAAATGGCCGTCCACGGCAACGTCGGATGATCAGCAGGAAGGTGGAGGTGCATCATGTGGGGAGCTTTTACGTATAGCTGTGTCCAGCCTCCCACCGCATTCACCGAGAGCACAAGAAGTATGACTCCGCCCAACAGCAACAGGATAAACTGGAGCACGTCCGTGCACACGACGGCCGTGAGCCCGCCCAACAGCGTGTAGGTCGCTGAGAACGTCCCTAACACCACGAGCAACGCCGCTACCCGTATCATGGGGTCGTCGCTGATGAAGCGCAGTTGCTCCCCAAACACGGCATTCACCGTATACGCCCCCCAAAACAGCGTCGATCCCAAGTACAAGGTGGCAAAGAGCACCATGCTCAAGAGGGAATAGGTCAGCGCAACCCGGGGGCCGAATGTCCGTTCGAAAAACTGGGAGATGGTGATGACCTTGTATTTCAAATAGAGAGGGACGAACAGGAACGCGGCCACGAGAATGCCGAAAATCGCATTGATCTCTAAATTGGCCTGGGCGAGGCCGTACAGGTAGGCCGACCCCATCATGCCCAGGAAGTGACCGGCGTGAATATTCGTGCCGATGGTGGACATGGCAATGCTGGGCCAACGCAGGCTGTTCGAGCTGAGAAAATACTCGTTGACGGAGACGTCCCCGGCCCTGCGCCGTGACCACAGGCCAATGGCCAGAATGATGACGAAATAGCCGATGATAATGGTTGCGTCGATCACGGTCCCGATCCTTTTAAGCCAAGTATCCCGCGCTACAAACCGCCAAAGAAAGAATGCGCCTTCCTTCGCCTGAAGGAACAACTTGATCGAAAGAAGCTGTTCGAAGTGTAGACTTCCGTGGTTGTTCCTCTCAAAGAGGAACTATCGGTTTCTTTGAAATGCAGGGAATTGGAGGGAGAGGAGCAGAGGGAGGGGCCTACTTCTTCAGCTTGAGGTCATTGACATCGTCAGGATCAGGAATCACCAGAAATTCGGGATACGCCTCGATACCCAGTTCCGCCACGTCCTGACCGAGTTCCTCCACATGCGGCGAGACCCGCGCCTTGATGGTCGCGTCGATGATCAGCCACAGAACCCATGAGGTAACAAACACGAACGCGCCCACCGCCAGAATCCCCGTGAGTTGGTCCCCTACATTGCCGCCGGCCGCAATACACACGGCCAGCGTGCCCCATATCCCGGCCACGAGATGGGCCGGAATCGCCCCGACGACGTCGTCGATCTTCAAGACTTCCAGGAGCCTGATCCCGGCCGTACACAGCACCCCGCCTGCGGCCCCGATGATGATCGCCCAGTGATGCTCCACAATGTCAGGCCCCGCGGTAATCGACACCAGCCCCGCTATCGCCCCGTTGAGCCCGGCAAACAGGTCATAGCGACCCAAGATGGGTCTGGACACGGAGATCGCCGCCATCACCCCCGCCGCTGCTGCCAGATTCGTATTCACCAGGATGATGCTGACGGCCACGGCATCAGCCACCCCGGACAGCGCCAGTTGCGAGCCTCCGTTGAACCCGAACCAGCCCAGCCAGAGGATGAATACTCCCAGCGTCACCGCGGGCACGTTCGACGGGGGCGTGGGCTTGACGGTGCCGTCCGCCCGGAACTTTCTGAGCCGTGGCCCGACCACCAGCGCCCCGGCCAATGCCGCCCACCCGCCGGTGGAATGCACGATAGTCGAACCCGCAAAGTCCTGGAACCCCATCTGATTGAGCCAGCCGTCACCCCACGTCCAGGCTCCGATCACGGGATAGATGAACGCGGTGAGGAACAACGTAAACAGGAAGAACGACCAGAGTTTCACCCGTTCGGCCAGCGTGCCCGACACGATGGAGGCCGTGGTCGCCACGAACACCATTTGGAAAAACCAATCCGACATGACGGCGTAACCGTTCTCGACGACCGTTTTTTCCATGGACGCATCGCCTCTGAGCAGGGCGATTTCTTGAGCGGACGGCCCGTAGGAGAACGTGAAGGAGCCAATCCAGGACTCGACGTCTACGTACATCAGGTTGTAGCCGATCGCGTAGTAGGCGAGTCCCGCAATCGCGTAGAGACCGATGTTTTTCAGACAGATGACGGACGCGTTCTTGGTGCGTACGGACCCGGACTCCAGCATGGTGAAGCCGGCGCACATCCACATCACCAGCGCGCCCCAGATCAAGAACGAAAACGTGTTGAGTGCGAAGCTCAGTTTTTCTCCCCTTTCTTCGTGATCACCGTCATCATAGCAAACGGGGTTGTGTTGTCAACAAACAGGATTTGTCCTGTGCTGTTACAAATGAATTGTCCGCTTTTGCCTGCACACCTGACAGACCTCGAAAGTGGCAAAGAGCTCCATACATTTCACTCCAGATCACGCGAGAGTCGATTCTCTAGAAACGGTACTTCAGGTTCACACTGGCGCCGAAAAATTCGATGTCGTCGGTCTTGATCCCACCCGACACGGGTTCACTTCCATCAAGGCGGAGATTGGGGACGTGGCTCCGGAGCAGCCCGGAAGGAGCCTCGCCACGAAAGGTGTCGAAGTTGACCCAGCGTCCCTTGAGACCCAGAGACATCGTCTCCGTGACTGCGTAATCCACCCCGAACAGCACCTGGAATCCCAAGAGTGTGTCGCTGAGCGTGGTTTGTCCTGTGCTGACCGTCCCGGCCAGATTCTTTCGTATCTCATTCTCATTGGGCAGCCCAGCACCCGTCTTGATCTTCGTCGGGTCGGCGTTCCGTGCCCAGAGGTACCCATAATCCACGTCCGTGAAACCAACGCCGACCCCAACCCCGACATAGGGGATGAAGCGGCTACGGTTGATGAAATCGAAGTACAGATTCCCGAACAGGTCGTGCGAGGTGATGCTGCCGATCTGATCCCTCCCTACGACGATTTCTTGCTGGGATTTGGCGAGACTCGCGCCCGCTGCACCACTCAAGTCAGAGGCCTGATCATATTTCGAGTCCCGGTAGAGGTATTCCAGCTCAACGCGGAAACCACTCCAGGAGTGATTCGGGTCTTGACCTGAAAAACTGTAGCCCACCGCCGCTCCGGCCAGAATGCGGATTTATAAAGTTTAGTCAGCAGGGTGAATAGCGCAAAAACTACCAAGACTATGGCGATATGGGGTGGGATTGTCAATAAGGAGGGGAACTGCTATTATATTGGCAGTATAATGGTAAAATCTGGCATGGAAAAATCAGAAAGATTGGTCGCTGATAGTC
>JAHRAK010000020.1 GCA_020027535.1 Nitrospirales bacterium | reverse complement strand
ATTCGTTGACACTTTCCGTTTTTTCTTTCCCTCGCCTTTGAAAGACAACCCCCTCAATCCCCCTTCTCAGGGGGACGGCAGAACTCCTCTCCCCCCTGATAAGGGGGGAAGGGGGGTTCAGTAGGGGTGGACCTGCGTGTCCGCCCTCCCTGCTTGTAGGCAGTCCCTCATTCTGTCAACGAATGACTGAACACATACAGGAATGACGAAAGGAGATGGTTGCCTTGCTTGCGACGCGTTTCCGGTTAGTGCTACCATGCTTTTCAGCAAAAGGAGTGCGTGGTATGGCCAATGTGACCTTATTAGTCTCCTCGTCGTGTTCAGCCTGTCCTTCTGCCAAGAGCCTGTGGAAGCAACTGCGGGTGAAGCACAGTTTCAGTTACCGGGAAATTGACATCAGTACCCCCGATGGTCAGGAACTTGCCGACCGCCACGCGGTGCGAGCCGTTCCTGCCACGATTATCAATGGGCGACTCACCTTCGTCGGCGTGCCTTCGCGGCAAAGCGCGGAAAAAGCGTTGAGTCAACGTCGGGGTTAACCTTTAAGCACGCCGCCCGCCGGCGTCATCGGTCCTCCCTATGAGCATTTCCCTTCCGTTCGGGATGGATGAAGAGGATCTGGATCTTGAGCTTCCGGTCCTGCCCCCCCGGCAAGCCGTTGCTGCCCCCGACTGTCCGTTCTGTGGAGAGCCGATGACCTTTATCGATGCGGAATGGGGCTGTGCGGATTGTAACGGGGAACTGATCGGTCCCGAAACGGGGTAGGGGCGAACATTCGTATCCCCTCCCGTGACGCGTATCCCCGAGCGTCGGTTCTCTTCGTCAGCCTGCCATGCTTCACGTCGTTACGGGTCTCTTTCATCCGGATCTGGAACGGGCCTTAGCCTCCGACCTTCGCTCGTTTACCGTCCCACCCTCGCCACCGTGTCTGATTCTCGTCCCCTCGGAGAGTTTACGCACGCACCTCAAGTGGACCTTCTGTATTGAGAATCGCCAGCCTCTTTTCAACGTTCATCTGTTGACGTTCCACCAGTTGGCGTTGCGGATGCTGGAAGAACAGGGCCGTCAGGTTGCCGGCCACCTTCGAGGTGAATCTTTTTTTCAGGAATGGGTGCATCAACGGCTGCGCAAGCAAGGAACGGAGCTTGCCGGGCTCAATGAACTCGCCTCGATGCCGGGCGGATGGGCGGCACTCTGGTCCACGCTTCAGGATCTCAAGGATGCGAGAGTGGACGCCGGTACGGTGTTGGAGTCGTTCAGCCAAAGCCCGTTCTCGACGGATCGCCGGCTGCAGTCGGTCATCCGCTTGTACCAGGCATGGTGTGACGACCAGAACCGTCACTCGTTGTATGACCATGACGACGTCGCGGTGTTGGCGCTTGACCTGGTATCCGCTTCATCGTGGCTTCGTCAACAGGCCCATATTTTTTACTATGGATTTTATGATTTGACCCAAGGGCAACTCGATCTCTTTCAAATGATCGTCAGGCAGTATCCCGCCACGCTGTATTTTCCGTTACTCGATCAACATCCGGCCTTTCGTTTCGCCCAGCAGTTTTTCGATCAATACGTCCACGGCCTCGCGGCAGGACCGATCGAACACAAGGTTGAGACCGCGTCTCCGTTTCGAGACTTGTTCGATCCTTCCCGGGCATTCCGGTCACGGAAGTCCGATGTGCCTCACGAGCCGCCCGCAGGCGGGACCGACGCGAACGTGGTTGCCGCGCGGCGAAATGAGCATGAACGCGCAGGGGCAAACGGGGCGCAAGGGTTCTGTCGTCTTGCGACGGTTTCGGGCGCGAACGACGAAATCGAAGTGGTGGCCAAGGAGATCCTGGCCCTGGTGCATGAGCGGCAAATTCCTTTTCATGACGTCGGAGTGGTGGGGCGGACGTTGGCCGGATATGAAGACGTGTTGCCTCGCGTCTTTTCAGAGCATGGTATTCCCTTTCAGGCGACCCTGCGCCGGCCCTTGAGTCAGTATCCGTTCCCCCAAGTCTTGCTGCGTCTCCTCGCGCTTCGTCTTTCCGATCCTGACCGGACTGCAACGTTTGACGTGTTGCATTCTCCGTTCGTGAATTGGCAGACCTTCTGCCCCGACCTCACGACTCCGCGTCCCGACGTGTGGGAGCAGGCGAGCCGGCAGGCCGGGATCGAACAGGGCCTTCGGGAGCGGGAGAGACTGGTCCGGTTTTTTGAAACCGGGGTGTCGATGCCGCACAAGCGAAGACAAGGTGAATCCACGATTGCCGGTGAAGAAGTCCGGAACCTCTG
>JAHRAK010000130.1 GCA_020027535.1 Nitrospirales bacterium | reverse complement strand
TCTCACCACCGACGCCGCGATTGCCCCGCGGGCACTGCAAGCCGCGTTGACGCGAGCCGTCAACGACACCTTCAACTGCATTTCCGTCGACGGAGACTCGAGCACGAACGACACGGTGTTATGCCTTGCCAATGGACGCGCCGGGAATCCGGCGATTCAGATGGGCACCCCCCAATGGGAACAATTTTACACCCTTCTATACGAAGCCTGCCTGTCGCTTGCGCTTCAAATCTGCCGGGACGGAGAAGGGGCTACCAAAATCGTCGAGATTGTCGTGCGCGGGACGAAGACCAATCACGAAGCGAAGAAAATCGCGCAAACCATTGCGACTTCCTTGTTGGTGAAGACCGCCGTCTTCGGAGAAGATCCCAACTGGGGTCGAATCGTGGCTGCCGCGGGCCGGGCCGGCGTGAATTTCAATCCTGCCAAGATTGGCTTGACATTCGACAAGACCCGGGTGGTACACAACGGTCAACCGGTCGGAAACCGGGCCGACAACCAAGCCCAACGAGTCATGCGCAAAAAACGATACGTCATGACGCTCTCAGTGGGGAATAAACGGGGTTCCGCCAGACTCTGGACCACGGACCTGACCTACGAATACGTGCGGATCAACGCTTCCTATACCACGTGACACGTCCCTTCCAGGCTGTGCCGTCACACGTTTACAGGTGAAACAACATGGATGGGTTGAAATCGCTGCCCAAGAGTGTACAATAGCGACTATCCTACATCTTGTAGGCTGTGACCTGCTCATTCGATAGTAAACGTCTACCGGTTGTGGTTAAAGAAATACCGTCAAGCATATAATTACCGTACAATCCAGTGACTGATTTCCCCTAATCTCCGAACCGGCTTATCGCCATGCTCAAAATGAACAGACTGATTCCCTCACAGACACGGCTGAGCCCCCTGAGCGTTGTTCTTGCCCTTATCCTGCTCCCCGGCTGTACGGTCGTCAAAACGACCTATGACGTTGTCTCCGGCACCGTGAAAGGGACCTATAAACTGATTAAAGGGGTTTATACCCTGACGTCCGAAACCGCTAAAGTCACCTACCAGATCGGGAAATTTACTTTCGAGGTGGTTCAGGCGCCGTTCGACTGGCCCCTGACGCATGATGAGATCGAAACGATCGACGGCCTGCCGGTGAAAGAAGCCATTCGTCAGGGTCGCGTCAAATGGGCTCCGTACGTGGTGAAGGGCAGACGCTACGTACCCATGAGCGTCCGAAAGGCCCAACGCTATGAAGAGAAAGGGGTCGCGTCCTGGTATGGAGAAGAAACCCGGCGACAAAAAGGGGGACATATGACCGCGAACGGCGAAGCGTTCAATCCCATGGCCTTGACCGCCGCGCATAAATACCTGCCGTTACCGATCAACGTCAGGGTGACGAACTTGGAAAACGGGCGATCGATTGTCGTCCGGGTCAACGATCGTGGGCCGTTCCCCAGTGTCAACAACCCGAACTCCGGGAAACGCATTATCGACTTGAGTTACGGAGCAGCCAGAAGACTGGGATTTCACAAAAAAGGCTTGGCCCGAGTCCACGTCAAAGTCATTCCCGTCCAGGTCGGAACGTAGACACGTTTCCCACGCGATTCCGCAACGGCGAACGTCCGTTCGTCACCCTTATTCGGCCTCATCGCGGGCATCCACCACGCGAGCCAGATTTCGTAATGCCGCAGAGATCCGAACGGAGATGGTAGCCTTAGGGCTGAGTCGGCGCATCTTGTCAGGCAACGTGGCGAGTTCGGCCATGGCACGTTCGCGGATGTGATGCAGTGAATCGGACGCCTCAAGGAGCTTGCCGGATTCCATGACCGGCCGGATGAGCGGGGTTCCCTCTTGCGTATCGGCAGCCGTCGTCACCACGTCATGATCGATACGTCCTTGTTGATCATATCGGCGGTGGACTTGCTTGGGACCCGGCCACGTTTCCTTGCCCTCTGATCTTTTTCGTGACGGTCTCCCGGCATATTCCTGTAGCTTATAGACGCAATCCAAATACGGCGCATCCGCGGAAGTCGCCAGCCTGGTCCCGACGGCAAACAGATCAACAGGCGCCTGAGCCGTGACAAGGTGTTGAATGGCGTCTTCGTCCAGGTTGCCGCTTGCCGTAATCTGCACGTCTCCCAACCCGCCCTCGTCCAAAATACACCGTACCCGGCGCGCCTGTTCAACCAATTCCCCGCTGTCGAGACGCACACCTTTGATCGTAATGCCCTTGTCCCGCAGACGCGGAGCCAGCTTCACCACGGTCCGGGCTCCTTCCTGTGTATCGTAGGTATCGAGCAGGAAAATCACGTTATCGGGTTGTGCGTCGGCAAAATGCTCAAACGCGTGGCGTTCGGCCTCGTGGGCCTGCACGAAACTATGCCCCATGGTTCCGAAGACCGGCACCTCAAAACTGGGTTCGGCCATGACCGTGGCCGAACCGGCAAATCCGGCCAGGTAACAGGCCCGGGCAGCGAGCAACCCGGCCTCTGCTCCGTGGGATCGTCGCAAGCCGAAATCAATGATGGGTTTGCCGGCGGCAGCGAGCACGCATCGTGCGGCTTTGGATGCGATCAACGTCTGATAGTGCAGCAGGTTGACCAACCGGGTTTCGATGAACTGCGCTTGAGGCAACGGGGCCGTGACCCGAACCATCGGTTCGTTCACGAAAAATACCGTGCCCTCGGGCATGGCATGAAGATCGCCCGCAAACCGAAACCCTTCCAGATAGTCGACAAAGGACCGGCTGAACCGGCCACTGTCCGCCACCCACTCCAACTCATCAGGAGTAAAACGAACGTTCTCTAAAAATTCCAGGAGTTGTGCCAACCCCGCGGCCATAAAAAACCCCCGTCGCGGGGGCATCGTCCTCACGAAACATTCAAAGACTGCGGTGTCCTCCATGCCCCGTTCGAGATAGCCTTGAAGCATGGCGAGTTGATAGAAGTCCGTCAATAAAACACTGGATCGAATGTCCATGCCAAATGATCGGTACAACGTCCGTCAGGATTCGTCTCGAGATTCAAGTGCTTTACACGGTCCAAACACCGTCATCAGTATGATTCCCTGACGCGCGGCTTCTCGGCTGCGATATCGTAAACGTCCGGAGACGGGCTGTTCCGGGCTCTCCCGGGTCACGATGCGTGAGGGGGGTATCTCCGGCCGTTCAGCCGCCACCTCTTCGCGCTGTAAGTACTCGGAATCCGGAGAAGGCGGGAATGCCTCGCGGGCATCGAGACCCTCCTGGTATTGTGCATAGCGCTCGATTTGCTGGCGCAACCAACTCCCGATGGAGGCAATAAACCAAACCAACAACACGATCCCAAGAAAGACAAATGCTTCGACATTCATCCTAGCGCCTCACGTAATTACCGTGTTTCGGATTCCTCTTCGTCATGCCCAATGGCCTCTCTCATGGTGGTATCGGCTTGCACGTTCTTCATTCGGTAATAATCCATCAGCCCGATGTTGCCTTTCCGAAACGCCTCGGCCATGGCACGCGGCACTTCCGCTTCGGCCTCGATCACCCGGGCTCGCATTTCCTGTTCCAACGCCACGGCCATGGCCCGACGTTCTTCGGCCTTGGCCTGCGCAATTTGTTTGTCGGCATTGGCCTGGTCAATTTGCAACTTCGCACCAATGTTTTCGCCCACGTCCACGTCTGCGATATCGATGGACAAAATTTCAAATGCGGTCCCGGCATCCAACCCTTTTTGGAGAATGTGTCTCGAGATTTCATCGGGGTTTTCCAACACGTCCTTGTGCGCGGCCGACGAACCGATGGTGCTCACCATGCCTTCACCCACCCTGGCAATCACCGTTTCCTCCCCGGCTCCGCCGACAAGCCGATCAATGTTCGCTCGAACGGTGACACGTGACACGGCAATGAGTTGAATGCCGTCTTTCGCCACCGCCGTAATCCTCGGGGTTTCAATCACCTTCGGCAAAACGGACATCTGCACGGCTTCCAACACATCGCGACCGGCCAAATCAATAGCCGCGGCACGTTTGAAGGGCATGGGAATGTTCGCCTTGTCGGCAGAGATCATCGCATTCACCACTTTCACGACGTCGCCGCCGGCAAGAAAATGGGCTTCGAGATCATTGGTGGGAATCTCCAGGCCGGCCTTGACCGCACTGATCCGCGCGGTGACCACGGTGCCGGGGGGCACCCGGCGAAACCGCATGCCGACCAACGTCAGGAGCCCCACGTACGCATTCGAGGCCCAGGCCGCAATCCATAATGGAATGGGGATCAGGTACAAGAACCCCGTCAAGACAATGCTGACGACCAACAAAACAGCGAGGGTGCCAAAGACCTGCATTTCTGCGCCCATGAAGAACCCCTCCTTTCGGCCCGTGTGAACCAAGGAAATGGATACCGGGACTCTAACACAAATAGAAAAGGAATGGCTCGGAATTCAGAGGGATTTGTCGGATTACGCTTTGCTAATCCGGGATGACAGAAGGAGAAAAACCGGAGTTGGCTACTTTAAACCAACCGTTAATTCATTTCCACGAGATCCTGCAGCAATTCCAGGCATTGCGGTTGACGCAACTTTCGAAGAGCGGAGGTTTCAATCTGGCGGATGCGTTCCCGCGTCACGCCAAAATCCTCGCTGATTTCTTCCAGGGTATGACTTTTGGCAAATCCGATCCCGAATCGTTTTTTGATGATGTACTCTTCCTTCGGCGTCAACACACCCAAGGCCTTGCCGACTTTGTGTTGTGTGTCATACCGTAAGGCAGCCGCATAAGGAGGAGAGACGGTCCGGTCCTCAAGAAGGTCACCTAACCGCGTCTCTTCGTGATCACCAACCGGGGACTCCAGCGACACGGGCTCCTTGAGATGCTCCAGCATTTCCCGGGTCTTCTCCTCGGACAAATCCATGTGTCCGGCCAACTCCTGAATGGTGGGTGGATGCCCGTAGCGTTGCCCCAATCGTCTCGACACCTTATACAATTTTTGAATGGACTCACGCATATGAACCGGAACCCGGATCGTACTGGCTTGATCGGCTATGGCACGCGTCATGCGTTGTCTGATCCACCACGTCGCATAGGTGCTGAACTTGTACCCACGTTGATATTCAAATTTGTCAACGGCCTTCATCAACCCGATACTTCCTTCTTGAACAAGATCCAAAAATTGAAGGCCCCGCCCCATATACTGTTTCGCAATACTCACCACCAATCGCAAGTTGGCTTGAATGAGCCTGTTTGTCCCGTCTTCGATGTTTCGCTCGGCCCGTTCAATCCTGTTCACATGTTCCAGGAACAGGTCGACGGGCATGGACAGGACGTTTTGCTCAATATGCTTCAAACGACTTCGGATTTCGCCAAGCGAATCCGCCGGCCGTTGACCGCGCTTGACCCTCTCTTCCCGAAGTGAACGAAGATCGTTCGCCAGGGCTTTGACCTGGGACAGCAGTTGGCCCTGATACTCATCGGTTACATGCAACGCCTGAACCCGGGCAGCAATTCGCCGTTGAGCAGACTCCAAGCGAGTCAACATACGGGGGTCGTCTCCGTTTTTTGATGCCGGCGTGGCACATTTTTCGTGGAAATACTTTAGCAGAGGTTTTGCGGCCCGCCGGATGGCCGACAGTCCACTCATGGTTCGATTGCGTACATCCTCCTGTTCTGCATCCGCAGATTCAACGTTCTGCTCACCGGACCCGCGCTCAAGGGTCACGACCGTCGACACGGGAATCTCACGTCGCTGCAAAGAAGCACGGAGTGCCTCCAAACGATCGAGCACCAGGGGAAGTCCGTAGACGGCTCGTGACAATTCGGCATTTCCGGCTTCGATCTGTTTGGCAAGCCGTACTTCCTCTTCACGAGTCAATAACGCAACCTGCCCCATCTCCTTCAAGAACACCTGGGTGGGGCCACGCGGCCCTTCTTCTTTCTGAGAAAGGACCCCGCTCACCGGCCGTGACGAAGCGTGAGAAGCTGGACCAAAAGCATCTTTGGCCGCCATCACCAACGCTGGTTGCTCAAATTCCGGTTCTACGACACCTGGTAACGTAGACTGACGCATGATACACCTCTACGGGCTCAACATTATCGATTCCCGCGACGGTTACGCAGCTTGAGGGGCAGGGTTCCTCTTGATTCGACCCGGCATCTCAGCCGACTTTTTTACAGCTTTCGGATAGACCGTTTCCCCACAATTCAAACACCGTAAGGTCTCAATACGAAGAAAAGGGCCATCCGGGTCATAAAAATGATCTCTGACCATCAAACCCTCACAACGTGGACATTTCATATGGCATCCCCCTTGTTCTTGACTGTTCCGGAACACCCAACTGAATAGATTGTTCCGCAACGTGCCGTTCGTGTTTTGCACTAATAGCTCTATTCATAATCAGTTTTTGCAGCAAATCAAGAGCGCGGGTCCATAAATAACAGAAAAGTTTTCCTATGGTTTCCTCCGTCTGAGCACCTTTTCCTGCTCAACGTAACCATTTGATTATGAAAGGAAAGCAGGCTACAAAAAGCCGGCAGGTTGCCAGCGGCAGTGAATGACCGAATGGGTCAGGAGCCAAGACCAAGTTTCTCTTTATTTTATTTCATGGCATCACTCGTTATCCCACTAGCCGTGGCCGGAACCGGTTTGCTAGTATGCGTCTCCCATGGAAATTGGCATTGTCGGGCTCCCCAACGTCGGTAAATCGACGATCTTTAACGCACTGACGTCAGGAGGCGCGACCGCGTCGAGCTATCCCTTTACCACTATCGAAGCGAACCTCGGCGTCGTTCCCGTTCCCGACTCCAGGCTGACCCGCCTCACGGAAGTCTTCAAACCACAAAAAACGACTCCCGCCTTCTGCCGGTTTGTCGACATCGCCGGCCTGGGCAAAGGCGCCGCACAAGGCGAGGGACTCGGCAACAAATTCCTGGCCACCATCCGGGAAGTCGACGCGATCCTGCACATGGTCCGTCTCTTTCAGGATGCAAAT
>JAHRAK010000100.1 GCA_020027535.1 Nitrospirales bacterium | reverse complement strand
ATTTTTGTGGCCCACGGCGTGTCCGCTGATCTCCCGGGACACGAGGAGGAGGCTCGTCACTTCTTGATAAGTGGTGAGCCGCCTCGGGCTCGAACCGAGGGCCCTCGCCTTAAAAGGGCGATGCTCTGCCAACTGAGCTAGCGGCTCACCTGAACCGGATGCTAGCAACCACTCTAGTGGTTGTCAAACGGTGGGTTCTCGACGGGATCAACTGTGGTTCAATACTGGTCAGGCACTGACTTTGGAGAGTTTGACTCGAGGGCGCATCTGCGTCATGGGGTTTTTCAGCATGATCGTATGTTCTCGATGAGAACCCGTCGAGACGATATCGATCGGGCACGACGTCAGGTCTTCAATGCGCCGCAAATATCGCTTGGCTTCGGCCGGCAAGGCTTTATAGGACGTTGCCCCGGTGGTGGTCCCCGACCACCCGGGGAGCACTTCATACACGGGGTCACACCGCGTGAGGACACGCGGGTCGGCGGGCATCTCGCGATACAGTTTTCCCTGATGCCGATACCCGACCGCAATCTTGAGTTCCGGCGCCCCATCCAGGACGTCCAGTTTCGTCACCGCCAAGGAAGTGCAACCGTTCACCCGGACCGCGTAGCGTAAAATCATCGCATCCAACCATCCACACCGACGTGCCCTGCCCGTGGTTGCGCCGAATTCCTGCCCGCGCTCCTGCAACCCACTGCCGACGTCATCGGATAATTCCGTGGGAAACGGCCCGCTTCCCACGCGCGTGGTATAGGCTTTGGTGACGCCCAGGACCGCGTCGATTCTCGTCGGTCCCACGCCACCCCCGGTACAGGCGCCACCCGCACATGCATTGGACGACGTCACAAAAGGATACGTCCCCAGATCCACGTCAAGGTGCGTCCCCTGGGCCCCTTCAAAGAGCACGCGACGCCCGCTTTCCACGGCCTTGTGGATGAGCAAGGAATCATCGATCACGTAAGAAGACAGGCGCCGGGCATAGGCAAGGTATTCCTCACAAATGCGATCGGCATGAAACCCTCGCACGCCGTAGACGTGCCGGAGAAAACTGTTGATTTCGACCAGATTACTTTCCACTTTTTCCCGAAATCCTTCAGGATCGAGCAGGTCTCCCATCCGAATCCCGATACGCGCCATTTTGTCCACGTAAGCCGGGCCGATCCCCTTGCCGGTTGTCCCGATCCGACGAGCGCCCTTCGCTTTTTCCGCGGCTTTGTCGATGGCTTTATGATACGGCATGATCAGATGCGCGCGCTGGCTGATGGCAAAATTCCGCCCCACCTTAATACCCTGGGCAGCCAATTGGTCCAGCTCTCCGATCAACGCCTCCGGGTCGATGACCACCCCGTTTCCCAGGACACACTGTTTCCCCCGGGATAGGATCCCGGACGGAATCAAGTGAAAAACAAACGTGCCCTTTTTCGTAACAACCGTATGCCCGGCATTGGAGCCACCCTGGAATCTCACGATGATATCCGCCTCTTGGGCCAGAATATCAACGATCTTCCCCTTGCCTTCATCCCCCCACTGGGACCCGATGACCACTAAATTTCCCATTTACCACCCAAGCTTTTCCGGAAAACAGTCACAAAAAAGGCCCCGGCCAACTTGACGCCAGAGCCCATTGAGTGATCCTAGGGGGGGCCTCATTATTTGTCAATAAAAACTTGTGGTTTCGGAGTCCCCGTAACCGGTACGGCACATGGGACGGGATTCAGAGACAGCCTGCCCGCGGCACGATTCGAAGACTGGTTAATGATAGCTTTCCTGATCGGTGGGAAACTTCCGGCATTCCACTTCTTCCTTGAAACGCCGCAGGGCTTGCAGGGCATCGGCTTTGAGGTGGGCATAGGGCTTGACGAATTTCGGCACAAACTCGTCAAACAACCCGAGCAGATCATACAGGACCAACACCTGCCCGTCGCAATGGGGGCCCGCCCCGATCCCAATGGTGGGGACTGAGACCGCTTGGGTCATGGATTGCGCCAGGGTCGCGGGCATCGCCTCCAGGACCAAGGCAAACGCCCCGGCCGTTTCCAGCGCCTGGGCATCGGCGACCAACGTGTCGGCTTGGGATACTTCTCTTCCTTGCACTTTGTAGCCGCCAAAGCGATGCACGAACTGCGGCGTCATGCCGAGATGACCCATCACCGGGATGCCCACGGCGGTCAAGGCCCGGACCCGATCCACCATGGCGCCGCCCCCTTCCAATTTCACGGCCATGGCTCCTGCCTGGATTAAGCGACCCGCATTCTGAATAGCCTGTTCCTCACTGACCTGATAACTCATGAACGGCATATCGGCGATGACCAGGGCCTGCCGCCGGCTTTGAGCCACCAGCCGGGTGTGATACACCATGTCTTCCATGGTGACCGACAACGTGTCCGTTTTCCCTTGGACCACGACGCCCAGCGAATCACCGACCAGAATGACGTCGATGCCGGCTTGTTCGATGATGCGAGTGAACAACGCATCGTAGGCCGTCACGACCACCAATTGCTTCTTCCCCTTTTGGCTTTGAAACTCCGGAATCGTCATCAGCTCAATTCTGCCTTTCGGATAATCTCGGGAAGTCGGTGCGACAACCGGCCGGCCATGACGTGCACACCATCGCAAAAAGGACGAATGGCTCGAATGGTTCGCACCGCAATCTCAATCCCGGCTTCGGATGCCTGGGCTTCCCCGGCGTCCCGCAGTTCTTGCAGGATCTCTTCGGGAACGTCGATACCCGACACGTGTGCATTGACGTATTCTGCCATTTTTACTGACCGGAGCACCAGGACCCCGGCCAACACTTTACGGGAATAGGGACGCACCTCTTCCATAAACGACTGGATCACCTTCGCCGAAAAAATGGGTTGCGTCTGAAAAAATTGTGCGCCGGCTTTGACCTTGGCCTCGAATTTTTTGTGCAAGAGTTCGACCGATTCGGCGCCGGGAGCCACCGCTCCACCGATAAAGAACGCGGTCTGTCCCTCCAACGGGTTCCCGGATAAATCCCGTCCTTGATTGAGTTCTCTCACCGCGTGCATGAGTTGAACGGTATCCAGGTCGAACACCGGCTTTGCCTCCTTGTGATCACCGGCGCTCGGGCTGTCGCCGGTCAGACACAGCACGTTACGGATCCCGAGCACGTGCGCGCCCAGGAGATCGGACTGAATGCCGATTCGGTTTCGATCCCGGCAGGTGAGTTGGAGCACGGGGTCATACCCCTGTTCATATAGCAGGCGAGCGACGGCCACCGAACTCGCGCGCATCACCGCGGCGGTGTTATCAGGCACGTTGATTCCATGCACTCGCCCGATCAACGACTTGGCGGTCTCGAGTAATGCCGACACGTCAGTCCCCTTCGGGGGGTTCAACTCGACGATCACGGCAAACTGGCCTTGGACCAACGTCCGGTGGAGAGTGGGGGCGTTCATGGCATGGTTCAGACAGTTCCCTTTATCCAGCTGATCGCCTGGCTCCTTCCAACGTGTTCGCCAATAACATGGCGATGGTCATGGGACCGACGCCTCCCGGGACAGGGGAAATCCATCCGGCCCGTTCACGCACCGGCTCAAAATCCACGTCGCCGACCAAACGCCCGTCATCGAGTCGATTGATGCCGACGTCGAGCACGATGGCCCCGTCTTTCACCATATCTCCCTTGATGAACTGAGGTTTGCCGATCGCGGCGACCAGAATATCGGCTTCCCGGCAGACGGCAGGGAGATCCTTGGTCCGGGAATGACACACCGTCACGGTGGCGTGTTGATGCAGCAGGAGCATGGCAACGGGTTTTCCCACGATGTTGCTGCGCCCGACCACGACGGCCTGCTTCCCGGCAAGGGGCTCGCCGGTGGATTCGATCATGCGGATCACCCCTTTGGGCGTACAGGGAACGAACACCGGATCCCCTGCGACCAACCGGCCGATATTGTACGGATGAAAGCCATCCACGTCCTTGTCGGGTGAGATGGCATTGAGAACGGCTTGACCGTCAATATGAGCCGGCAATGGAAGCTGCACCAAGATTCCATGCACCTTGGGATCCGCGTTCAACCGATCAACGAGGGTTAACAACTCGGCATGGCTGGTCTCCGCAGACAAATGATGATCGGCCACGTACAGGCCGGCGGTATCGCAGGCCTTCTTTTTATTGCGAACATAAACAGCCGAGGCCGGATCGTCACCGACCAACACCACGGCCAAACCGGGCCGAACGCCGGTTTGAGCTTCAAGAGCTTTCACGTCCCGGCCAATACCGTCCCGAATGTCCTTTGCCAAACTTTTCCCATCAATGAGCTGAGCCGTCACATCGTCCTCCTTAACGTGGAAGGGAACCGTTTTACATGTGACGCTACGATAACAGGGGCGAAAAATTATAGTCAATTGAGGGGAAAAGGGGTCGGACGCGTTGCCTTGACACCCCCCAAAGGGTGCCGTAGCATGCCGCTGTGAGACACCCTTCCGCCCTGCAGTCCGTTCTTGTACGTTTCCCCTCCTTTTTCTCCAGGCAACCGTGCTTATTCAGGACGCCGCTCCGCAGCATCGCCGTGGTTCTGCTTCTGAGTGCCTGGCCGCTGCCGGCTCTCGCCAATCCCATCATCAAACTGAGTAGCCCCCAATCCTTTATCGCCCATCCTTCGGGCGAAGGCTACTACATCGCTAACGCCAACGGAGAACCCGGCACGCCCGACAACAACGGGTTCATATCGAAACTTGATCAGGAGGGCAACCTGCTTGATCGACATTTCATCCAGGGCGGCCGCGGCGATACGATCCTGCATTCACCCCATGGCATGGCCGTCGCCGGCGACACCCTCTACGTGACCGATATCGACGTCATCCGGGGATTTCATGCTCAATCCGGCAAACCCACGATCACCGTTTCCCTGCATCCGTTTCACGCCGAGGCGTTGACGGATCTGATTGCCGACGGCATCGGGCAACTCTTTGTCCTGGACACGGCCGGGAACGCCGTATACCGGATTGACTCCCGACACGGTCACGAGGTATCCCTCTATCTCCAACACGAAGACCTGGCGTCACCGCGGGGACTGGCCGTTCACCCAAGATCCGGCCGGCTCTGGATCGCGAGCCTCGAGAACGGGAACGTGATGGAAATTGCGGAAGACCGTACCATGACCGAGGTCATTTCCAATTCGTTTTTTACCGGAAAATTTCGGAATTTAAGCGGGATCGACTTTGATCGATTCGGTAGCCTGTACCTTTCCGACCTGACGTCGGGAAAGATCTGGCGGGTCCAGCCGGACCATTCCATGCAAGTCATTGCCGAATTCCTGATCTCGCCCTCTTCCGTCAAAATCGACCGCCGGAACCATATGATCCTGGTTCCCTATTTGTACGCCAATGGGGCTGAGATCAATGGATTGGAACGCCCGACCAATACCGGCAATCAACAGAAACGCAAGCGGACGCTTTCAGATTACGGGCTGGGCCGGTTGGAAGGAGACGAAAAGCCATGAGCAAATGCATCTACTGCCACGAACGAAAAGGCAAGCGTCCCTGCCCGGCGTTACGTGGTGCCATTTGCAGCCAATGCTGTGGGACGCACCGCGTCGTCAGTATTGCGTGCCATTCCGATTGCGTCTATCTGGACATGAACGTGGAATATCAACAAAAACGCGTCGGGGATCAGTTTGAACAGGAACGGCGCGTCTTCTACAAAGAACTGCTCGAACAATCGGGTGACAAGGCCGCGGAGATGTTTTACTTTCTCGAAGCCGTGACGTTTAAACATTTCCAATCACGGAGCGATGCGCAGGATGGAGAGGTCATCGCGGCCATCCAGACGTTGCGTCGATCGTTCAGCCCGATCCACGTGCCTGAGGGGATGGCCCCTCCCTTTACCGAAGTCCTCAAGAAAGAATATGACGTCTTTATGAAGGGAGAAAAACCCGACACCCAACTCGTGAGTGAGGTGCTGGATCGCGGCCTGACGTTTATTACCGGGTTTTCGGGAAGCGGCCTTCGGTCCAATCGTTTTCTCAATGGGCTGATCGGGTTCCTCAAGAGTCGTCACCCCGACGTCGCCGAACAACTCACCAAACTCGGCACGACGGGTGGACGGATCATCCTACCCGGGAGCGCCGGAAGTGAAGACCAGGCGGTCCGAAGTTCTCACGGCTAGGAGCCGGTCCGCTGTTTGCCTTATTTCACTTCGACGGTCATTTCAATACGTTCAAGGGGATTGTCTCTGGGGTCCCGGGGCTGACGCACGATTTTTTCAGCCACCTCTATGCCCTTCACCACCTCTCCAAATACCGTGTACTGACCGTCCAGACTGGGAGCTTTGCCGACCATGATGAAGAACTGGGAGCCTGCGCTGTTGGGATCAGCACTTCTGGCCGCGGACACGATGCCCCGTTCATGCGGAATCCGGTTGAATTCGGCCGGCACGGTATAGCCGGGTCCTCCCATTCCATAGAGATGTCGCTTGCTCGGATCCTTGGTGTTGGGGTCGCCACCTTGAATCATAAATCCGGGAATCACCCGGTGAAAGATCGTCCCGTTATAAAACCCCTTTCGGGCCAACTTCAAAAAACTTTCCACGTGTTTGGGTGCCAACTCCGGAAAAAAGACCAGTTCCATTTGACCAAATTTGGTGGTGACGATCGCACGAGGCGCCTTGCCCTCCGCCGTCAGAAGTCCTTGAGGATCTCCGGCCCGGACACTTTCTCCATTGACTCCCACCAGGAGAGCCGCGACTCCCATTACCCACAGGATTTTTCTTACAGCACGCAATCCAAGCATTCCTTCATCCTCCTTATTTGTTTTTCTTCAGTACGATCCGTTGGTATTAGACCACGTCGGTTGCGGGCCTGAGCTGTTCGAGCGCCTGTTTGGCCGCCTGCTGTTCCGCAATTTTCTTACTCCGCCCCTTCCCGCTTCCATGACATTGTTGTTCAATTTCGACCGTGACTTCAAATGTTTTTTGATGATCGGGGCCTGCTTCTTCAATCACGTGATACACCGGAAGGACATGAACGTGCCGTTGACACCATTCCTGCAATTGACTTTTATAGTCCTGCCTGAAAGCCGCGAAATCATTCTGATGCAATTCTTTGAGTTGAGTTTCCAGCACCTGTAGCGTAAACGTTCGTGCCGCCGCCATCCCCCCATCCATATAGATGGCTCCAATCACGGCTTCCAATGCGTTCGCCAGGAGGGACGCTTTGTCTCTGCCCTTGGTGCGTTCTTCGCCCCGGCCCAACCGGAGCATTCGGCCAAGACCCAATCGCCGCGCGGCGTCCGCCAGCGCGGCCCGCCCCACGAGGCGGGCTCGTATCTGTGACAAATCCCCTTCGGCCAACGCAGGAAAGGTTTCCGCCAAATATTCACTCACGATCAGACCCAATACCGCATCGCCCAAAAATTCGAGACGTTCGTTCTGTTTGTCCGCCGGAGAGGATTTCTCTTGGACGTGGGAACGATGCGTCAAGGCCTCTTCCAATAACGCCGGCTGGCGAAACTGATACGGCAATCGTTGATGCGCCTCCTCAATCACATTCATGCTCTTTCTCTGATGGTCGGGTACGCCGGCGTAGGGAGAACCTAAACTTCCCGGCTCTTTTG
>JAHRAK010000086.1 GCA_020027535.1 Nitrospirales bacterium | reverse complement strand
CTGATAAGGGGGATTGAGGGGGTTGTCTTACCAAGGCGGGGCACTGAGGCACAAAAGCCTGTCTCTACACCAGAGGATGACAGATAAGGGCTGCGGATTGTCGGGTTACGCTACGCTAACCCGACCTACCCCGCTAAAGAAAATTGGCAGTCACCCCGATGAACAGGTACCGGCCCAGGACGTCGTAGAGACCGGGAAAGGTGCCGCCATTGCCGGAGATGCTCGGCCCGGCCTCCTGGCCGGCGATCGGCGGCTCCCGATCGAACAGGTTGTTGATGCCGATCCGGAGGCTGGCGTTGTCCCTGAAATCCCAAATCGCGGCCAGATCGATGTAATGCCGTTCCGCGAGATCCGCCCCGCCGTCGCTCAGAGCTTCGACGCCACTGACGTACCGCCACATGAGGCTGGGCCGCAACCCCCAGGGCGTGATCCAGGTGGCCCGCAGATTGTTGCGCATATTCGGGGTCGGCGAGCCGCACGTGAGCCCCCATTTGCCAAGGCAGTCGGTCGTGGGCGCGCCTTCCAACTCCTGCTGGTCCCACGTGGAGGTGATCGAGAGGATATCGCTGACGTGCAGCCGCCCCCACTCGCCCACGTCAAGGTCATAGAGCGCGGTGATGTCATACCCCTGCACCTTCTCGATGGCCAGGTTGTCCAACCGGGACACGATGCGACCGCTGCAGTCCACGTCGGACCCGATCCACAGATCACCACCCTGCCCGCGCCGGACCTTGGCGCATTGGACAGCATCACCGTCCAAGCATAGATCCAGGATGAGCTGCGGGTTCAAACTGCTGATCCCTTTGCTGATTCTCATCGAATAGTAGTCCACGCTGAAGTTGAACCCATCGATGAAGCCGGGCGTCCACACCAGACCGAAGGAATAGGTGTCGGCGTCCTCCGCCACCAGGTCCGGGTTCCCCCCTTGCAGCACGTTGTACTGTTTAGCCGGAGAGTGGGCGATATTGCCGAACTGGGCAGCCGTAACCCCGCTCCGCGCACACTCTTCAAGGGTACGGCCCGCGGCCGTTTGACCATCGGTCACGGCACCGCCGCAGGGATCAGCGGGCATTTCGAACAGGTTGAAGCCCTGCGGCCGGAACCGTTCCCGCACGTTCGGTCCGCGAATTGCCCGTTGAAAACTGGCCCGCAGCTTGATGCTGGAATTGACGTGCCAACCCGAGCGGACGCCGAAGGTATTGGTTTGCAAATCGTAATCGTAGTCGGAATAGCGATAGCCCACGTCGAGCCCCAGTTCTTCCGCAAACGGGGCGCCTTCGACCAGCGGGATACCGGCTTCGAAGAAGAACTCCGGCACGTCGAATCCGCCGCTGACCGGAGGACTGGCGCCGCCCTGGCCGGCGCCGTCGCCGCTGCGGTAGGCCTCGTCGGGATTGAGCGTGAGGCTCTCCTTGCGGTATTCGCCGCCCAGCACCACGTCCACGCTGGTGTCAGCGAAGGGCGATGTGATGCCGTATTGGCCGAGATGACCGGAAAGGTAGCCGGACACCACCGTCTGGTCCGTCGATCCCTCGGCGGTCAACGGCAACGTCAGATAGTTGACCATGTCCGGCGTCACCGCGCCCTCCCGAAAGATGTTCCAGGGCACACAGCCCGGGTCGGAGCCATCCAGCGCGGACCGGCACACGGCTTGACCGGTCCCCGGCTGTTCCACCGCGTCCAGCGCGCGCCTGATCCGGGTGATCGACAGGTCGTTCAGGTAGGTGTTCTTTATGTTCACCTTGGAGTATTGATAGTGCAGTTCATACCGCCAGCGATCATTCAGGTCGCCGCGCAGCCCGAACACGCTACGATAGGAAGTGTGACGCAGATCGTTTTGCCGGCTGCCGCCCTCGACGTTGCGCCGGCCGATGTTTACCGCCTGGCTATCGTCCTTGCTCAAACCATACGCGCCGCATAACGCTTCGAACTGTTGCGGGGACAGTAAAGGATTGCCGCAGTTCAGCGTGTCGGTGACGAAGAACGCCCCGGAGGGGGCGATCTGGGCCACCGACCGGTCGTCCATGAACATGAATTCGGTGAAAGCCTGGACCTTGTCGTGCACGTCATAGTGCGCAAACAGGCCGGCGGTCCAGCGCCGGTCTGGACGCTGAAAATAGTTCGTCGGCGCATAGTTGAACAGCGTGCCTTCGCGGGGCACGAACCGGTCGCCCGCCACTTTGTAATCAAAACTCTCCAGCCCCTGAGCGCCCAGCGCGCCGAAGTCGGAGAAGGTCCCCTGCGGTGTCGTGCCCGAACCGCCGCACGTCGCCAGGCCCTGTTCCAAGTCACATGAGCTGTAATCACGGTCCCCGTGGAACACCGCTTCGATGTTGCGATAGGTCCCGTAGACCGTCACGTTGCCGCGCCTCCCCAGATTCTTCCCCATGACCAGGGAGGCATTCGAGATCCCGCCGTCCCACGTCGAGCCGGCGGGCGCTGAATACCCGGCGTCCCGGACAATCCCCTGCACCCTGTTGTTGTCGTTGTTGTGCTGGTACTGGCTGAACTGGTAATCGAACTTGACGCCCTCGAAATCATCGGCCATCAGAAAATTGACCACCCCGGCCACGGCGTCGGCCCCGTAGGTCGCCGAAGAGCCGCCGGTCAGCACCTCGACGCTCCTGATCAACGTGCCGGGGATCTGGTTGATATCGGCGCCGATCCCGCCCTGGATCGGCGAGCCGGCCGGAAGGCGACGGCCATTGATCAGCACCAACGTCCGCTTCGTGCCCAGGTTACGCAGGTTCAGGGTGGCCGTCCCGGTAGAGGAGTTGGAAATGTGGGCGTTCTGCCCGGAGAACACCTGCGGCAGGATGCGCAACGTGTCCTCCACCCGGGCATTGCCCTGGAACGACAAGGCCTCCGAGTCAATGTGGTAAATCGGGCTGGCGCTGGACAGATTGGCATGTGGATGCGGCTACCGGTCACCACCACCTCTTCCAATCGCACCGGCGCGTCCTCGGCTTGAACGCTCGACGGTTCCTCATCCGCGGCAAGAACCGGTGCGACCACACCAAGCAGCAATGCCGTTCCTACTGCGACCCCTCTCCACAGAAAAACCTTATTGGACACGTTCATCCGCTCCCGAATATCGGTTCGCACGCTCTCCCCTTTTCACGACCGGGCAGGACTATATCATAATTATTACGTACACGCGATTCAACGGGCGGCATGTTAGCAAACTGGCTCGAAAAGGAAAAACACTGTCATCCCCGACTTTCCTTCTGTCATTCTCGACTCCCCCTCCTGTCATCCTCGACATTTATAATCGAGGATCCAGCGTCTTTGTCTTTTCCCTTCCTTTGCTTATCCTCTAGCTGTCATTCCCGACATCCTTAATCGGGAATCCAGTGTCTTTGCTTTTGGTATTCGTAGCCGCGCCATCTCATGGCGCGTTTCTCCCTCTCCCTCTGGGAGAGGGTCAGGGGGAGGGAGGGGGGGGGTGGGATGCTGTCATTCCAAGCGAAGCGAGAAATCTCGTTGTTGTTCGACCCACTGTCCCTGTCCGGCCGTGGCCCGGTTACTTGCGGATTGGGGGTACCTTATAAAGGGTGGAAGGGGGGTGCCGGTTATGAATGAAAGGTTGGCTCACTCTCGGCCAGTAGTCGAAATGTTTTGATGTTCAAAACCTTTTATTTTATCACCCTGAGCGCAAGGACTATATCATAATTATTACGTACACGCGATTCAACGGGCGGCATGTTAGCAAAC
>JAHRAK010000062.1 GCA_020027535.1 Nitrospirales bacterium | reverse complement strand
CTTAGCCCCGGGATTCAAAGCCTATCAACAACGAGTTCTGGCCAATGCCGACTCGCTGGCGGAAGGGTTCAAGGCCCGAGGCTATCATGTGGTGTCCGGGGGAACGGATACCCACCTGTTCCTGCTGAATATCAGTTCCAAAGGGGTGACGGGTAAAGAAGCCGAGGAGGCACTCGACGCCTCGGGGATCATCGTCAATAAAAATGCCGTGCCGTATGACGAACGACCGCCGGCGGTGGCCAGTGGCATTCGAATCGGGACGCCCATCGCGTCGACGCGGGGGATGGGGGTGTCCGAGATGTCGCAAATCGTGGCGTGGATGGACGAGGTGTTGCACCGTCCCACGGCCAAGCGAGTCCAGAGCCGGATTCGCAAGGAAGTCAAGGCGCTGTGCGCCCGTTTCCCGGTCTTTTCGGACTCGTAACCCGGTTCTTTCACTTCAGAGCCTGTCCTGAGCATAGCGAAGGAACCAAGGTGGAACCCGTCGGTCTTTCCGGCGGTGAGACGGCCTCTCGTTCTTTGGGAACGTGCGGAGGTGTTCCAGACCAGGCATGAAGTGTCCATTCTGCAATCAACTCAACGACAAAGTCATTGATTCTCGTACGGCCCGAGAAGGCGAAGTCATCCGCCGCCGGAGGGAATGTTTCGGATGTCGTCGCCGATATACGACCTATGAACGGATTGAAGAAAATCTTCCCACGATCGTCAAAAAAGACAACCGGCGGGAAACGTTCGATCGTGCCAAAGTCATGGCCGGCCTGAAAAAGGCGTGTGAAAAGCGGCCGATCAGCAGCGCGGCGCTCGAAGCCTCGGTGGACCGGATTGAAAAACGCCTGCAGGATTTGGGCGAATCGGAGATCCTGGCCAGGGTGATCGGAGAGGAAGTCATGCGGGAACTTCATGCGTTGGACCAGGTCGCCTACGTGCGTTTCGCCTCGGTGTACCGGGAGTTTAAGGATATTGATCAATTTATGGAAACGATCAGGTCCCTTGCGCAGGATCGAGGAAACACCTGATGTGCAACGACCCTTCGCTTCGCTCAGGGCAGGCGCCAGAGGGTTCCTCCCCTTTGTAAGGGGAGGTCAGGTGAGGTAGAGGCACTCATGCCTTCCGCTAACCGTTCCGTTCAACGAGCCGGCTCCCCACGGGCGTCAGCCTCCCTTCCCAATCGGAAGCCCAAATCTGCGCCCAAACCGACGCGCCGCCGGGCGGCCCCTGCCACACGTGTGGCGATTTTGGGGGGTGGACACGGTGGACGGGCGCTGTTGGAGATTTTTGCGCAGGATCCGTTGGCCCGTATCGTTGGTTTGGGAGAAGCCAAAGCGCGAACACTCGGCACCAAGCTGGCCCGGCAGTTGGGGGTTCCGGTGACGCAGGACTATCGTGAAATTCTGAACATGAAGGAAGTGGACCTGATCATCGACGTGACCGGCAGTCCGGAAATCGAGCGGGCGCTACAGAAAATTCGCAAGCCGAGCGTGGCGATCATCGGCGGCGCGAGCGCCAAGTTCATGTGGCAGTTGATCGATGCGCGGATTCGGGCCACGACGGAAATCGAAAAAACCCTGAGCCGGTACCAATCCTTGTTTAGGCGGTACGTGAAAGAGGAAGCCGAGAGCGCGGTCGATGAAGAGCGGACGCGCATCGCCTGTGAAATCCACGATGGGTTGGTGCAAACGCTGGTGGGCGTGAATTTTAAAATGGAACGTTGCGGGGACCTGATTCAGGAGGAACCGGCCAAGTGCTTTACCCTGCTGAGTGAGACCAAGCACCAGCTCAAGCACGGCATTCAGGAAGCGAGACAAGTGGTGTTCAACTTGCGCCCCGGTCAATATGAGCAGTTGGATCTGCAGTCGGCGCTGACCAATTATCTCGATGCGTATAAAAAACAACATCGTGTCCAGGTCGCCTTCTCCCATACGGGGAGCGATGCACGCTTGCCGGCCAAGACGAAAGTTTTTGTGTTCCGAATCATTCAAGAAGCCCTGCAAAATTCGTCCAAGCATGCCAAGGCGTCGAAGGTCTTTGTGCAATTGAGCATTCAACCGCATCAGCTTTCCGCCGTCATTCGCGATAATGGGAGCGGGTTCGACGTGCAGGCCGTGTTTCAGAACCCCGACAAGTGGGATCACTTTGGATTGCGCGGGATGACAGAGCGGGCCAAGTTGCTCAACGGCGAAGTTTCGTTGGAGTCCCGCAAAGGCGAAGGGACGACGGTCGCGGTTTCCATTCCGTTGACCAGAAAGGATAGCGCGCGAAATGGCAAAAAAAATTAAGGTGCTGATTACGGACGATCACCGTGTCGTGCGTGAAGGGCTGTCCGCTATTCTTGAGACCAAAGAAGATATCCAAATTATCGGCGAAGCCAAGGATGGCGGCGAAGCCGTGGAAAAAGCCAGACAATTGCTGCCCGACGTGATCCTCATGGACGTGAGCATGCCGGGCATGACGGGCGTGGAAGCCACACGGATCATTAAACGGGAAATGCCGCATATCGGGATTATTGCCCTGACGATGTATGAGGATCATCAATATATTTTCGACCTGGTCCGGGCCGGTGCCACGGGCTATCTCCTCAAAGACTCGGATTCCACGGAAATCATCGCGGCTATTCATGCCATTTTCCGTGGTGAATCGCTGATCCATCCGTCGGTGGCGAGCAAGATTTTAACCGAATTTTCCTTGTTGGCCGAAGGTAAAGGCAAAAAGAAGTCCTTACTGGAACACGATCTCACGGAGCGCGAGATTACGGTCCTGCGATTGGTGGCGGATGGGAAGACCAACAAGGAAATTGCCAACGTGTTGGATCTCAGCGAGAAAACCGTGAAAAACCACGTGCGGAACATTTTCCACAAGCTCCACGTCTACGATCGCACGCAAGCCGCGATTTTAGCCATCCGGAAAGGCATCATCGAACTCGAACCGCACCCTGACCATCCTTGATAAATAGAACCCTCTCCCTTGGCGGGAGAGGGCAGGGTGGAGGGGACAGTCGGGGTAGGTCGGGTCAGCCGAAGGCGTAACCCGACAATTCTCGCGTAACCCCACACCGCACCCTGCATCTGTGCGACAAACCTGTCGGATTACGCTACGCTAATCCGACCTGCCCGCTACTCTTTTCGTTGAGTCCTGGAAAGCGCCATGAGATGGCGCCGCGACAAAGACCGAATGCATTTTCAAAGACCCTGGATTCCCGATTAAAGCTGTCGGGATTGTATGTGTTCAGTCATTCGTTGACACTTTCCGTTTTTTCTTTCCCTCGCCTTTGAAAGACAACCCCCTCAATCCCCCTTCTCAGGGGGACGGCAGAACTCCTCTCCCCCCTGATAAGGGGGGAAGGGGGGT
>JAHRAK010000043.1 GCA_020027535.1 Nitrospirales bacterium | reverse complement strand
AATAGCCCGAATCGGTCATTCCTGCGAAAGCAGGAATCCAGCGTCTTTCTCTTCACGAACGAAAAAAAGCAAAGACACTGGATTCCCGATTAAGAACGTCGGGAATGACAGCGGGGGGTGTCGGGGATGACAGAAGGCAAGAGGCCAAAGAAATTTTTTTAACGTATTGAGACGCAGGAGAGTTCGATGAGTATTCTGGCAACGAAAGAGACCCATGTTGTAATTCAAGGCGGGGTGGCGGGCGTGAACGCGGCTCGGCGAATGGGCGAGTTCCGCCACATGATTCAGCAGCCTTTGAACGTGTCGGCGTTCGTGTATCCTCCGGATGCCGGGAAAACCAATGAAATCGTCTGCGGAAACCGGCTCCTCACGATTCCGGTGTACAAAACGGTTGCCGAGGCCACCGCGAACCACCCGGAAATCAATACCAGTCTGGTCTATATCGGCGCGGATCGCGCCTATGCCGGCACCAAGGAAGCCTTGGACAATTCGTCCATTCAAGTGGTGTCGATGATCACGGAAGGCTTGCCTGAAAAAGATTCCAAATTGCTCGGGGCGTACGCGCGGAAACTCGGGAAAGTGTTCAACGGGCCTTCATCCATCGGCGTCCTGTCGGCCGGAGAATGCCGGTTGGGGGTGATCGGTGGCGCGTTTGACAACCTGGTGGCCTGCAAACTCTATCGTCCGGGTTCTTTCGGGGTGATCACGAAGTCCGGTGGCCTGTCGAATGAAATCATTTGGATTTGTTCGCAATTCGCCGACGGCGTGACGACCGCCATCGGCATCGGCGGGGACGCCTACCCGGGCACGGATTACGTGACGTACCTCGACATGTTCGAAAACGATCCGCAAACCAAGGCCGTCGTCGTTGTCGGCGAGATGGGCGGCGACTTGGAGGAACGGGCCGCGGAATGGTACGGCGCAAAAAAACGCCGTATTAGACTCTTGGCCGTGGTATCCGGTTTTTGCCAGGAAAGTCTGCCCAAGGGCATGAAATTCGGGCACGCCGGCGCCAAGGAAGGTCTGCAGGGAGAGGGATCGGCCCGGGCAAAGTCGGAAGCCTTGAAGAAAGCCGGGGCCATCGTTCCCGATACTTTCGGCGCCCTGGGACCGGCGATCAAGCAAACGTATGAAGCGCTGGTGAAGTCCGGTGAAGTGACGCCGATTCCCGAACTCAGTGAAGCGGAACAACCCAAGCTTCCCAGGACCGTGGAACAGGGCATGAAAGACGGCGATATTCTGGTGGCTCCCCTGATCAAGTCCACCATCAGCGATGACCGGGGTGACGAGCCCTTGTATGAAGGGTATCCGGCGTCCGAACTCATCAACAAAGGTTATGACATTCCCCATATCATCGGGCTCCTGTGGGATAAGCGGCTGGTTTCCAAGCAAGAGGCCGAAATCATCAGGAGAATCATCATCCTTTCGGCGGATCACGGTCCGTGCGTCAGCGGAGCGTTGACCACCATTATCGGGGCATGTGCGGGCATCGGGCTGTCTCAAGCCGTGGCGGCCGGGTTGATCATGATCGGGCCGCGATTCGGTGGAGCCGTGACCGATGCGGGCCGGTATTTCAGTTACGCCATCGACAACAACATGTCCGTGGACGAGTTTCTGGCTCACATGAAGAAAAACGTCGGCCCGGTGCCGGGGATCGGACATCGGGTGAAGAGCCTGCGGAATCCCGATAAACGCGTGAAGGAATTGGTGGGGTACGTGAAGAGTTTGGACCTGGCCACGCCGCATTTGGATTTTGCCCTGGAAGTTGAAAAGATCACGGCGGCGAAGAAGGATAATCTGATTTTGAACGTCGATGGGACCATGGCGGCCGTCCTCGTCGATCTTGGATTCCCGGTCGACAGTCTGAACGGGTTCTTCGTCCTGTCCAGAACCATTGGGTTGATTGGTCATTGGGCCGATCAAAAACGTCAGGGCAGCCGGTTGATCCGGTTGTTCAATTATCTGGTGAACTACGCGGCACCTGCGCGTCGGGAAGTGCCGCCACTCAAATAACAACATTGACGGTTTCCCCTGACCCGGTCCGCGGAAAGGACCGGATCTCGGAAGCCATGTGGAGAACATCCTATGTCGATTGAGCTTGTTCAAACGTTGTACGGCAAAATGCCGGCTGCCGTGGAAGCGGCGAGAAAGCAGTTCGGGCGTGGGCTGACCCTGGCCGAAAAAATTCTGGTTTCCCATGCCGATAATCTTGCGACCCAGGTCTGGGACCGGGGAAAGGCCATGTTGGCGCTTCGTCCCGATCGCGTGGCCATGCAGGATGCCACGGCTCAGATGGCCATGTTGCAATTCATCCAGGCGGGCAAGAAAAAAGCCGCGGTGCCCAGCACCATTCATTGCGACCATTTGATCCGGGCGGAAATGGGATCATCCAAGGACTTGCTGCGCGCCTGCGATGAAAACCGGGAAGTCTATAACTTCCTGGAATCGGCCGCCAGGAAATACGGAATCGGGTTTTGGAAACCGGGTGCGGGCATTATTCATCAGGTGGTCCTGGAGAATTACGCCTTCCCGGGCGGGTTGATTATCGGAACCGATTCCCACACGCCGAACGGCGGCGGGTTGGGCATGCTGGCGATCGGGGTCGGCGGTGCCGACGCGGGAGAAGTCATGGCCGGGTTGCCGTGGGAAGTGCTGCATCCCAAACTGATCGGGGTCAGACTCACCGGCAAGTTGAATGGCTGGGCTTCGCCCAAAGACGTGATCCTGTATATTTGCGGCAAACTGACGGTCAAAGGCGGCACCAATAAGATCGTCGAGTACTTCGGCCCTGGCGCGGAAACGATCAGTGCCACGGGCAAAGGCACAATCACCAACATGGGTGCGGAACTCGGGGCGACCACGTCGATTTTCCCCTTTGACCAAAAGATGGTGGACTATCTCACGATCACGGAACGCCAAGAGATCGCCGACTTGACGCAAGCCAACCAGTCGATGCTGGTGGCCGACCCTGCAGTCTATAAGTCGCCGGAAAAATATTTTGACGAGATCCTGGAAATCGACCTTTCGACCCTGGAACCGCACGTCGTGGGACCGCATTCCCCGGATTTGGCTCGGCCCATTTCCGCATTGGAGGCAGAGGCCAAGGAGAAAGGGTATCCCGTCGAGTTGAAGGCGACCTTGCTGGGCAGTTGCACGAATTCTTCATATGAAGATATCGGCCGGGCCGCGCATATTGCCCAACAAGGGTTGAAAGCAGGCCTGAAAGCCAAGACCGCGTTTCTGGTGTCGCCGGGATCGGAACGGATTTTCCATACCATGAAACGTGACGGCTTTCTGAACACGTTTGAGGAGTTGGGCGCGACCGTGCTGGCCAACGCCTGCGGTCCGTGTATCGGGCAGTGGAAACGGGCCGACGGCGTCAAAGGCAAATCCGATTCGATCGTGAGCACCTTTAACCGGAACTTCCCCGGTCGCAACGACGGGATCGCCGACACGCTCTCCTTTTTGGCCAGTCCGGAGTTGGTTGCCGCGTATGCCCTGACAGGCAATCTGGGATTCAACCCCCTGCACGACACCATTCCCACCCCGGACGGCAAACAATTGAAACTCGATCCGCCGCAAGGCGATGAATTGCCGGCTCAAGGCTTTGCCAAGGGTGAAGAAGGGTTTATTCCTCCGGCGGAGAACGGCGACGGATTGGCCGTCGATCTTCCTCCGAACAGCGAGCGACTGCAATTGTTGCAGCCCTTCCCCAAGTGGGACGGCAAGGATTTCGAAAAATTGCCGTTGTTGATCAAGACCAAAGGGAAAACCACGACGGATCATATTTCACCGGCGGGCCCCTGGCTCAAGTTTCGTGGACATTTGGACAAGATTAGTGACAATATGTTTCTGGGTGCGAATAACGCATTTTCCGGTGAAGCGGGAAAAGGCAACAACGTGTTGACCGGGGAATCGGATCTCACGCTGGCACAGATCGCCCGTGATTATAAAGGCAAGGGCATCGGGTCGTTCGTGGTCGGCGACGAGAATTACGGCGAAGGGAGCAGCCGGGAACACGCGGCCATGTCCCCGCGCTTCCTGGGCGTGCAAGCCGTTCTCACCAAGAGCTTTGCCCGCATCCATGAAACGAATTTAAAGAAGCAAGGCATTCTGCCCATGACGTTTGCGGACCCTGCGAATTATGACCAAATCGAACAGGAAGACCGCGTCAGCGTGACAGGCCTCAGCGAATTGGCGCCGGGGAAGCCGGTGTCCGTGGTGATTCATAAGAAGGATGGAAAAGAGATCACGATTCAAGCCAATCACAGCATGACTGAGCAGCAAGTGAAGTGGTTTCAATCCGGGTCGGCGCTGAATGCCTTGAATGCATGAGTGCATCAACCCCCTCACCCCAGCCCTCTCCCGTCCAGGGAGAAGGAGTGAGAAGAAAATTCTCTCCCGCCTGGGGAGAAGAAGTGGGACGAGAGAACCCTCTCCCCTTGTGGGAGAGGGCAGGGTGAGAGGAACAAGGGAGTACGGCCAAACTGACATGACGGATTCATTCGATACGGGCAAGGCCGTGAGCCAGGAAGACGCGCTCAAACCACCCATGGTCACGGTGGAGATTGCGGGTAAATCCTTCCGGGTCCCGGCAGGGATTACCCTGATGAAGGCCCTCTGGTATACCGGCCATGAAGTTACGCGGGGTGCCGGCTGTCTGGGCGGGTTTTGCGGAGCCTGCGCGACCTATTATCGCACCCAGGACGATCCGAAAGTGAAGACTTGCCTGGCGTGTTCACATGCGGTGGAAGACGGCATGTCGTTTTCGTTTGCTCCGGTTTTTCCCGCGCGGAAGGCCACGTATGATTTGAATCAACTCGAGAATCCCAAGCAGGATTTGTTCAAGTTGTATCCGGAAGCGCCCTTGTGCAGGAACTGCAACGCGTGCACCGAAGCCTGCCCTCAACAAATCGACGTGCGGGAGGGCGTGTGGAAAGCCGTCTTTGGGGACTTCAAAGCGGTGTCGGAGACGTTCATGGACTGTGTGATGTGCGGCTTGTGCGTGCCGGTGTGCATCGCCGATATTGCGCCGAATCTGGTGGGGGTCTATGCCAGTCGAGCCTATGGCGTACGGGAAATGGAAAAGCCGCCCGGCCTCTTCGACCGGATTCAAGCCATTGCCGAAGGACAGTACAATGACGACTGGGACCGAATCCTGAAGATGACCGATGAAGAGTTACAACAAACCTCAGCCACGATCAAGTCATAGGGGAGTGCGGCTGACACGTGGATATTCAAGCCCTGCACGACGTGGTCCACAATTCCCGTGACGCCAGGCGAAAATACACCTTTCCCAAACTCTCTCCGGCCGAACGCGACACCCTGATTAAAAAGTTTCATCCCGATCATCGGGAAGCCGCGTATCGTCCCGTTGCCTTCGGGCCCAATGAAGGGGACCTGACGGTACGGGAACTCGCCTCCGTCCTGGAAGGCGACAGCGTGGTTTCCGAAGACCTCCCCTTGACGCCGGACCACGTCGTGGACGTCCTGGTGGTGGGCGGCGGTGGTGCGGGGTGTGCCGCGGCGCTCCATGCGCATGGGCAGGGGGCGAAAGTGCTCCTGGCCACGAAGTTGCGCCTGGCGGATTCGAATTCGGTCATGGCGCAGGGGGGGATGCAGATTGCCGTGGCGCCCGATGATTCCCCGGTCCAGCATTTTCTGGATACCCTCAAGGGCGGTCACATGAAAAACGACCATCAATTGCTCAGGACGATGGTGGAAGAGGGGCCGTCCATTGCGAAGTGGTTGTTGGAATTGGGCGTGCTCTTCGACCGGGACGCCGAGGGCAATCTCCACGTTAAAAAAGGCGGAGGCAGTACCAAGGCAAGGCTGCTTACCTGCTCGGATTACACCGGTCTCGAAATCATGCGGGTGCTCAAGGATGAGATGCTCAACCAGAAGATTCAGCTCCTGGAATTCGTCGCCGCCGTGGAACTGGTGAGTGACGAGCACGGGGCGTGCACCGGTGCGGTGCTTCAGGATTTGGACAATAAACGATTTGTCGTGGTTGCCGCCAAGACCGTGATTTTGGCGACCGGCGGCATCGGGCGGTTGCACATTCAAGG
>JAHRAK010000040.1 GCA_020027535.1 Nitrospirales bacterium | reverse complement strand
TCACGGACGGCGTGTTCCAGCGCCGCTTGTCGTTTGAGACTCGCAAGGGTCATGGCTCCTTCCTCGCGGTAGACGTCTTGCATCTCGTCTCTGACCCGCGCCAGGTATGATGGTGCCCTCGCGAGCTCCAGACCGGTCCAGGTTGCGAGCACCGCGCTGGTGTGTTGGCCCGCGAACAACACCGTTAGCAGGATCCCGGTAATCTCGTCGTCGCTCAACGCGCGGCCATCCTTGTACCGGGCGTGCATGAGTGCCTGCATGAAATCGTCGGGACAGGCCCCGGAACGCCGGCGTTCCGTCATGATCCGGCTGAAGAGCTCGGCCACTCTTCGCCGGGCCCGGTCGCGGCTTCGATGCGCGGTGGTCGGAAGTCTGGGGAGAAAAAATCCCAGGGTGTTGATGCCTTTTTGCAAATCGTGATACGCCTCGGCAAAACCCGAGTCCACCTGATCCCGGACTTCCTGTCCAATGAGGCAACGACTGGCGATCTTGACGGTGAGTTCGTTCAACGCGACCGGTAGATCGACTTCCCCATCCTCGCCGAGGGAGTCGGCGAACCGCCTCGTCTCCTCGAACATGATGCGGGCAAACCTGCTCATCGCCGCTTCGCGGAGCGCCGGAAACAGAAACCCCAGTTGCTCGTCCATGAGTTCGGGGGAGGCGTCGTAAGCCACGCCGCGTCCGAAGATGGGTACCGTGAATTGATAGACGGCTTTGGCGTTCAGTTGATCCTCGGGCGCCCTGAAGTAAAAGTCGTGGGCTTCGGGTCCGGTGAAGAGAACAAAGTCGCGGGGACCGAGCCGGAACCGGACGAGTTCGCCCTGCTCGCGACAGCCACGGCTCAACATCGAGATCGGATCCTTGAGAAAATCCGGCAGATGACCGATCAACGGCCACCCACCCGCGAGCTCGGGAACGGCTGTTGCCGGCGGCGGCGAGAGTTGCGCCGAACGCAGGGTTGCCGCACTGTGAGACCGATGTTCCACCCCTGCCCTCCTCAATAGACAAACGGCAGCATCGAAAAACGCACCTGCCGCGTGTAACGTTCCCACAGTTCGCCATACTTGGCGTGGCAGCGCCGCTCATCGCGTCTCGAGCGATGCCACAACAGACCCATCAGCCACGCGGGTAAGAGGTAGGGCACCCAGGATGCGAATCCGGTCGTCAGGGTGAACGAGAGGTAAATGCAGATTTCGCCGGTATAGTTGAGATGCCGTCCAATGCCCCAGAATCCGGAGACCAGCAGGCGCCCGTCCAGGGACCGGGCAGGCTGTCCCCAAATCGTGATGTCAGGGTCACGCTTGAAACGGTGCTTCTGTTGGTTGGCGCCGCGGAAGAGCCAGAAGCCCAAGACGAACAACAGGACGACCGCGGCGGCGGCTATAGGAGACAGCGGTGCCGATGCGTGGATCAGCCACAAGCCGGGGAGGCAGTAGAAAAACGGCACCAGTA
The DNA here is from genome assembly GCA_020027535.1 of Nitrospirales bacterium. Classification (GTDB taxonomy): domain Bacteria; phylum Nitrospirota; class Nitrospiria; order Nitrospirales; family UBA8639; genus Bin75. The sequence goes on along the minus strand of JAHRAK010000040.1, from coordinate 10,748 downwards.
CATAGTCTCCCTAAATCAACATCCATCCGAAGCGCTCACTGACCATGTCCCAGGTGTGGACCATTCCGTGTTCGAACTGGAAGTAGTTGAGCACGTACAGGAAGGTGAAGATCTGATAGAGCGCCATGGCCAGGGTCAGCCCACCATAGGTTTCGTACTGCACGACGGCACACGATGCGTTGAACAGCGCCAGGGCGATGAGGGAAGGACGGTAGCTGAAAAGCTTCAAATCCACCCCGAGCCAAGCCGGATTGGGCTCCACACCAAAGAAGAAGCCTCGCCACATTCCCGGTGATGCATCCCGGAACCGGGCGCCTCGGAAATACAGCCAGCCGGAAAGAGCAAAGGCGAATCCGTTTGCCGCCACGAACAACGCGTCAAAGTGGGTATTCAGCACTGAAAGAGAGAACCAGCCGAAGACTTGGGCGAGACATCCCACAATCGCGGCAATCAGGAACAAGGCGAGGCCGTTGAGCGTATAGGTGTGCGATGTGCCCTCGACATCCGGCCCTGCGACCCGACGTCCGGGTAGGAGCACCGAACCCAGAAACAACGCGCTGATAAACACCAACATCATTGCCGCCGCCTCGAGCAGGGCGCCGCCCGACAGCGCGGACCACGGGAAGTGGAACTCAGATCCCGGCATCGCCGTTCTCTGTCCCGCGCACCATGTACTCCCGCCACTTGCGCACGGTCACGTTTTGAAAAGCCCGGACCGCCGGATTGTACTCGATAGGAGGCGCGTCCCAATGGCTCTCGTAACCCTGCTGCTCCGCTTCAACCGCAACGCCGTCCTGGGTGAGTAACGGGCCGATGAGTACGCGGTTCGAGATCTTCAACACCGCGCTCATGGCGAAACGGGGAATACGGACCGGCAGCAAAGGCACCTTCAGCGACTTGAAGTAGAACAGGAAGAACGCCCGGGTGGTACGCTCATCGATCGGCAGGACAAAAAGCCAGTGTTTGATCGCGTCATCAGTGTTCGACCACTGGTAGGGGTATTGATAACACAGCTCCATATGAGTGGTGTCGAGCCGGTTGTGATCGACAAACATTCCGGAGATGCGCCCGCGCCCGACCCGCGTATCGTAGGCCACGTGCACGTTGTCCCCGACGGTCTCGCAACGGGTGAGGGTGGCGCCTTCTTCGAAGGGACGGTATTGACGGTGCAGGTGGGCGTGGGTGAAGTCGCTCACGTTGTCGATCACCATCGAGTGGTGGGCCGACCAGGTGAAGACCAGCGGCTCGCAGGCCCACCGCTCGGGTCCCTCAAGTTCCGGGATGTCCGGGACCCGGCGCAGCTCCGCCCGCTCCGGGTCGCCGGGGAACAACCAGACCAGACCGTATCGGACCTTCACGGGATAGGTTCTGAGCGGGAGCTTCGGGAGACCCCGTCCGGAGAGGTCGTGGGGGATCGCGACACAGCGTCCGTGGCCATCGTACTGCCAGCCGTGATACGCGCACACAAGCCAGCAGCCTTGCACCTCGCCCAGAGAGAGTTTGAGTTGGCGATGCGCACAGCGATTTTCGATTGCGTGAAACGAGCCGTCCTTTCCCCGGAACAGCGCAATGGAACGTTTCCAGAAAATGACCTCGACCACCGTCCCCGGTTTGACGCGGCGCACTTCCTCAACCGCGTACCAATAATCCGGGTCCATCCCCGCGGCGCGGGCTTGCTGGCGCAAGCTGCCGGCCTCCTCGAAGCCTGGTGGCGCACCCGGCGCCGGAAGCACGTTGAGCCTACTTTTCACGTTACCCATAGGCCTGGCTCGGAGAGAAATTGTCCATGGGTGTCGCGGCGGTCACGCACGGACGTTTCGCGAGCGGATTCGTGATCGCGTTGCGATGGTAGTGAAAGGCGTAAGCCTCACGAACCGCCGCGCGGATACTGGTTGGCTGATAGCCGAGTTCCCGTTTCGCTTTGCCGGTGTCGGCGTGACGGCGCTTTCGCAACAGGCGGATGGCGCCGGGGGTGAAACGCTGGGGAAAACTCGGGTGAAACCGGCTCAGATAAAAGCTCGCCGCTTCCGAAAAGACGAGCATCAGGCGGATCGGAATCCGCCGGCACGGTCGCGGGAGTCCCGAGACTTCCTCGAACAGATCCAGCATTTCGGAGATGGTTTTGTACTCGGTGCTGAAGATGTATTTTTCGCCCGAGCGTCCTTTGTGCATACACAACACATGTCCTTCGACAATGTCCCGTGCCGCGACAAACTCGAACCCCCCGTCGACGTAGGCGTGGATCTTGCGGTTGGTGTAGTCGCACAAAGTCCGTCCCAATCGCGAGGGGAAAAAATCACTGCCGCCGGCCACCGCACAACACGTTGCGACCACGACGTCCTGTCCCGCCGCCGCCGCGCGCCAGCACTCGTGCTCGACGAGCGCCTTGCTGCGCTCGTAGGGCATCGTGCGCTCCATGGGATAGAACTGCATCGTCTCGTCGCTGGGAGCGGACGGATCATCCAAATCGTACCCGACCGCACTGAAAGAGCCCGTCACCACAACCCGGCCGGCCCCTCCCTCCCTCGCAGCCTGCAGCACGTTGCGGGTACCGAGAACGTTGCACTCGTATACTTCACGGCGATGGGCGTGGTTGCCTTCGATGGTCGAGACCTTGGCCGCGACATGATAGACGCCTTGACAGCCCGCGAGCGCACGCCTGGTGGCATTCAAGTCTCGAATGTCACCAAACACGCGTTCAACCTCGAGGCCTTCCAATGCTTCGTTGTTGTCTTCGTGTCTCAGCAACACCCGGACCCGGACGCCGTCGTCGAGCAGCCGGCGCACGAGATTGGCGCCCACGTGTCCGGCCGAGCCGGTGACGAAAACGGGCGGCGATGAGCCGGCGAGTGGACTCGATCCTGAGGTCATCTAGTATCCTGTTTCTGAATTTTTGCGGTGAAAGGGTTTGTCCGATCTGAATTCAGTCTCATGGCATTTTCTCTCTGTCAATTCGTTCATCTGCTGTCTTCCCGGACCGTGTCCCGAGGGGTGGAGTAGGAGCGTTTTGCTCCACGAGGCTGCCAGCGGGCACGACTGGGACGGTCGGGATGCCCATTTTTAACAGCCTTAATGCCCGTATTATAGCCTACTGAACAGAATGAGTCTAGTATTATTTATTGCACTCCTTTGATTTTTTACTCGTCGTTCTACTTGGCGAGATTGGATCCGACGAGACGGAGGCGTGCGTGCGCCTCGTTGGGACGTGAGGCGAGTGAGCGGCCTGCTTGTGAGTGCAATGCATGATACTAGACACTATGGCTCTGTTGAGCTATAGTGCCTCTCATCTGACAGCCTCAGCCTCCCGGCCCTCCCCTACAGAAGCCGCGTGGCGATGAGACGGGCTGCTCGCTCAGTACTCAAACGCAACCGATCAAGGCATCCCAATGATATCCAAGCTCACCGACATCCTGAAAAACACAACAACCGCCGACCGCGTTGCCCTACGCGCCCGGGAATACGATCACCGCTATGGCGGCGTGGCGCGCGGCGGCCTGGACGAGCGCAAGACAGACTATCAGAATTTCGAGAACACCTATTACGACCTGGTCACCGACTTTTACGAATACGGCTGGGGCCAGTCCTTCCATTTTGCGCCACGTGTCAAAGGAGAGAGCTTCGCCGCCTCGCTCGCGCGGCATGAGCACCACATTGCCCTCAGACTCGGCCTGCGGCCAGGCATGACGGCGGTCGATCTGGGCTGCGGTGTCGGCGGACCGCTCATCGAGATTGCTCGCTTCTCCGGCGCCAAAATCGTCGGCGTCAATAACAACGAATATCAGTTGAAACGCGCCGCAAAGATGACGGAAGCGGAAAACCTGAGCCATCTGGCCGACTATCTCAAATGCGATTTCATGCAGGTCGATGCGCCGGATGCTTCCTTCGACGCCGCCTATGCTATTGAGACGACCTGCTGCGCACCGGACAAAGCCGGCGTCTATGGCGAGGTGTTCCGTCTTCTCAAGCCCGGGGCCTGTTTCGCGGCCTACGAATGGTGTTTGACCCATAGGTTCGACGACGGCAACCCCGAGCACCAAAGGCTGAAGTCCGATATGGAGTATGGCAGCGGCGTACAGGACATCGCCCGGCCGCATGAGATCGACGAAGCGCTGCGCGCGGTCGGCTTCGACCTGCTTGAAGCGCGGGATCTGGACGCCGAAGCGCCGCCCGGCATCCCCTGGTACCAGCCCTTGGTCGGTACCGGCCTGTCCTTCGCCAGCTTCCGCAGTTCGGCCGTCGGACGCCAGATAACCTACGGTTCGCTCTGGCTACTCGAAAAGCTGCGGATCGTGCCGCGCGGCGCCGCCCATGTCGCGGCAATGCTGAATGTCGGCGGCGCCGCCTTTGCCGAAGCCGGCCGTCTCGGCATTTTCACTCCGATGTATTTCATCCTCGCCCGAAACCGTATTAGGGGCGGGCGACCTGTTCCCCGCTCCGGAAGGCTTGGTTCGCCCGAAAAGGTAACTTCTTTACAAAACGATCGTGAGTTGCGATATTCGTCTGCCTCCTTCGTGAACCGAAATTGCCAAAAAATCCGCCAGTCCGTCGGAAGCATGTTATGAACAAATCCGTATTCCGCACCTGCCTGACAATTGTGTGCATGTTCGTGCCGGCGGGGACCGCCGGCGCACAGTCGATCGAAGAGGTACGCGCCATCTATGCCGAGGGCCGCTTCATGGAGGCCGCTGATCTCGCCCAGGCGCTCGACACCTCCGAAGGCTATGCTTTGGCGGCCAATTCACTGGCGATTTACGGCTACTACATGGCGCCGGATAGCGAAAAGGAGGGCTTATTCAGACGGGCCACGGAGCTCGCGCGAAAGGCGATCCGGATCGACGCGGCCAACCCGGAGGCCCATCTCCAATTGGCTCATGCCTTGGGCCGCCACGCGCAGATGATCGGTATATTGAAGGCGTTTAATGAGGGCTACGCCAGCAAAGTGCGCAATGCCATTCAAGAGGCGCTTCGGCTGGACCCGGACAGGGCCGCCGCCCATTTGAGCTTGGCCGCCTGGCATACGGGAGCCGTCAGCACCGGCGGATTCTTTGCCGGTCTCCTCTATGGGGCGAACGAAGAGGACGCTCTCGCGTATTTCAAGCGGGCGCTCGAATTGGCGCCGCAAGAGAAGATTGTGCTTCTCGAGTACGCGCTCGGCCTTCTGAGCCTGGATACCATTGGCAACCGCGAGGAGGCGCGCGACCTGCTCGAGCGCGCGATAAAACTACCGTCGAAAGACGCCCACGACCGGATCGTTCACCGGAAGACGGTCGAGCAGTTGGCGGCTCTCGACGGCTGATAACCCGGCTGAAGGCGACAGCACACTCGACGGATGGTCCTCACTCCAAACCGTTCTCCAATATACGCCACCCGAAGGGAAAAAATGGCGCTTCTCTCCAATCGGTCATTCCCGACGCTTGTCCCCGACTTGATCGGGGATGACAGCAGGAACGTGTCTGGCCTCCCTACCTGGCCCATTTCGTTCTGGTCCTTTCGCTGGATAGGACTGGGGCTTTCGGTTGATTGCGTCGACTGCCGGTTCTCTCTAAAATTCGTGGTTTGGTATCTAGGATCGAATTCCAGGCGTCTGTTTTTACTAAACCTTGAATGGAGGAAGACCTCATGTCAGCAGAACCGGATATTATTTACACAAAAGTCGACGAGGCCCCTGAACTGGCGAGCGGATCGTTTCTCCCGGTCATCCAGGCCTTTGCCAATACCGCCGGGGTCAACGTCGGCAGGAAAGATATTTCGCTGGCCGGCCGGATCATTTCGCAATTTCCGGACTCCCTGAAGCTGGACCAACGGCAGCCCGACGATCTCGCCCTCCTGGGCGAAATGGTGGAAACGCCGGACGCCAACGTCATCAAACTTCCGAATATCAGCGCATCGATTCCTCAAATCAAAGGCGCCGTGGCCGAATTGCAGTCCCAGGGATATGCCATTCCCGACTACCCGGAAGATCCCAAGACCGACGAAGAAAAGAACATCAAAGCGAAATTCGACAAGGTGAAGGGCAGCGCGGTCAACCCGGTGTTGCGACAGGGCAATTCCGATCGTCGCGCATCGACTTCCGTGAAACAATATGCCCAAAACAATCCACACAAAATGGGGGCCTGGGGCAACGATTCCAGAACGCACGTGGCCCATATGTCGGGTGGGGACTTCTTTGCCAATGAAAAATCGGCCACGATTACCGAGCACACGGCCGGAAAGGGCCGCATCGAGTTCGTGGGCGCTGACGGCGGCACGACGGTGTTGAAAGATAACCTGAAGCTCGACAAAGGCGACGTGGTCGACGCCACGAAGATGCGCGCCGCCGCGTTACGTCAATTCTTCAAGGAACAGATCGAAGACGCCAAGCAGAGCGGCATTCTCTTGTCGCTGCACATGAAGGCCACCATGATGAAGGTCTCGGACCCTATTATTTTCGGTCATTGCGTGTCCGTCTATTTTGAAGACGTCTTTAAAAAACATGAAAAGGTTTTTGCCGAACTCGGCGTCAATCCTAACAACGGGGTGGGGGACGTGTATGCCAAGATCGGTACCTTGCCGGCTTCGCAGCAGGAGGAAATCAAAGCCGACCTGCAAGCGGCCATGCAACAGGGCCCGGATCTCGCCATGGTGGACTCCGACCGGGGCATCACCAACCTGCACGTGCCGAGTGACATCATCATCGATGCTTCGATGGCGGCGGCGCTCCGCGTCGGCGGCAAAATGTGGGGCCCGGACGGCAAGGAATACGACATGAAAGCCATGATCCCGGACCGTAGTTACGCGGGCATTTATCAAGCCGTCGTCGACTTCTGCCGGGACAACGGGGCATTCAATCCGGCCACCATGGGCAGCGTGCCCAACGTGGGCCTCATGGCTCAAAAAGCCGAAGAATACGGATCGCACGACAAGACCTTCGAAGCTCCCGGGAAAGGCACCATCCGTATGATTGATGGAGCCGGGAACGTCCTGCACGAACAGGACGTGGAAAAAGATGATATCTTCCGCGCGTGCACGGTCAAGGATATCCCGATTCAGGACTGGGTGAAGTTGGCCGTGAATCGCGCCAGGGCGTCTTCAACGCCCGTGGTGTTCTGGTTGAACAAGGACAGGTCTCACGATGCGCAACTCATCGAAAAACTGAACCGCTATTTGAAGGATCATGATACCACGGGCCTGGATATTCAAATCATGGCGCCGGTGGATGCCATGCAGCATTCGCTCAAACGAGCCAAAGACGGGCAGGACACGATTGCCGCAACCGGCAACGTGCTACGGGACTATCTCACCGACCTGTTCCCGATCCTGGAACTGGGCACCAGCGCCAAGATGCTCTCCATTGTTCCACTCATCAACGGCGGTGGCTTATTTGAAACGGGTGCCGGCGGATCAGCTCCGAAACACGTCCAGCAGTTTGTGAAAGAAGGGCACTTGCGATGGGATTCTCTGGGCGAATTTCTCGCCTTGGCGGAATCCTTCGCTCACCTCAGCCGGACCCGTGACAACAAAAAGGCGCAGGTTCTTGCGAATACCCTGGACCGGGCCACGGGCAAACTCATGGAAAACCGCAAGGCACCCGGCCGGGTGCTGGGCGAGTTGGACAACATCGGCACTCACGTGTATGAAGCCCTGTATTGGGCACAGGAACTCGCCGCGCAAACCGACGATCCGGCGTTACGGGAAAAGTTTGCGCCGGTGGCGAAAGAGCTTGAGGCCAACGTGGAGAAAATACTCGATGAACTGAAGGCCGCGAAGGGTAAGCCGATGGACATCGGCGGTTATTACCACCCCGATCCGGCAAAAGTGAAAACAGCCATGCGCCCGAGCGCCACGTTCAACAACATCCTGGCCACCCTGGGATGACCCTCATCCAGTTCCCTCTCCCCATTGCGGGAGAGGGAACTGGGTCAACATGCATTCAATGCCAGCCGCCAATCAATTCTCCGGCGCTTCTTCACTTACGTCCAGCTTTTCCACGTAAAAACTCAGACAATCCTTGATCTGCGCCACGGCGTCGATGGGGGTTTCGTAGGTCCAGACGGCATTGTCGGCTGTCCGGTCATCGACGTGAACGGAAAAATATGACGCGTTGCCTTTGAATGGGCAGTGCGTGGAGTGATCCGTCCGCCGGAGACAGGACATCTGCACGTCTTCACGAGGAATGTACGTGGCCGGCGGCAGCGATCCCTCCTTCAGGACCAATGCCCGTGTGGTATCGGCAATGACGGTTCCGTGAAACGCGACTTTTATTCGGTTCGGATTTCTCTCGATGGTAATCGCATGGGGGTGGCCTGGTGCACTCATACGGTTTCTCCTTTTCTAAAACGACATGAAGTGAAAATCCTGGCTGTGTTTCCCAGTGTCATCCCTGCATGTGTTCACTCATTCGTTGACCACCTGGCCTCCCAAGAAACCTCGCAATCCCCTCACCCGGCTCTCCCTCCACAAGGGCGAGGGTGCTATAAGGCGGGAATGACTCATGACTTACGGCGTCCCAACCAGGCGAAACCCGACGTCGTCACGCAGGAAGGCGGACAGATTCCAGTAGCGATTCGAGGAACGCAGATACCTCGGGTAGCTGGTCCAGGCGCCGCCCCGCAACATGTGCCGTGCACAATCCCTGCTCTTCCACGCGCTCCCATCGGTCTGGGGCCCCGGGTACTTCTTGTTCCAACAATCCTCAATCCACTCCCAGACGTTCCCGCTCATGTCGTACAGTCCCAACCCATTGGGTTGCTTTTGCCCGACCCGGTGGACCCTGTTCCCGCTATTTTTGTCATACCAGGCGACCGAATCCAGGTCATCACTCCCGACGTAGAGAAACGCTTGACTCTTTTGCCCACCCCTGGCGGCATACTCCCATTCCGCATCAGTCGGCAGCCGATAGTGTTCTCCGGTCAGCGCGTTCAATTTCTCGAGAAACGTTTTGGTGTCATCCCAACCCACGTTCTCCACGGGACACCGGGGGCAGTTCCGGAACCTGCTCGGATTCTTGCCCATCACCGCCCCCCACAGATCCTGGGTCACCTGATACTTGCTGATCCTGAAACTGTTCACCTGTACCTGACGGACCGGCTTTTCGTCATCATCACAACTGCTCTGTTCCTCCGTACAGCCCATTGTGAACGTACCGCCCTGGACGGTGACCATCTGTTGCTTGAGGTTTTCCAATAACGACGGCAACAATTCCTTGAGCCTTGTGGTCCGTTCCTGCGCCTCCGCTTGTCGTGTTGCTTCTTCCGTTTGCCGCCGCTCGGCTTTTTCGACTTTTCCCCTTGCCACGGAAAGCAGTTCCAAGGTCGGCATATAATATTCGGAACTCTTGATCCGCCAGAATATCATCGGGCAGGTCTTGAGACACCGCCAGCCCGCAATAGCAAAGACTCAGGATGATGCAAGCCAGGGTAACCATTGTTCTCATCTTCGCTCTCCTCCCGCCGTTGGTGAAATGTGAATGTAGAAAGATGGCCGGCCGATTCGCATTGGCGCGGATATTAGTGGAGCGCCGCCGAAGCGTCAAGGAAGGTGCGTTTCCCCGGAATCGACAGGTGTGAACGGCTATTCGGCGTTGACCACCCTCACCTTAATCCTCTCCCATCAAGGGAAAGGAAATATATGGTGCGCGAAGCCTTTATTGCAGGTTTCTGGGGACAATGCGGGATCGAAAGGTCAACGTCCGATGTCCCTCATTCTCGGGATACTGGCTGTCGGCGTGGGCGGACCGGGCCGTCACCTGCACGTCAACCGCCCGAATACTCGGCGCGTGCGTCGTGGAATGCCCCGAGGCGTCACGATACGAAAAGGTCAAGGCCTCGATATGCTCCGCCACGGGTTGTCGGCCCCCGCCTCCCACTTTGCGTCTCAACGTTGAAGTCGAATCGTCATACAGGTAGACAATGGATTCTTTCGAATCGGTGAGCAGGCCGTTTCCGTTCAAATCGGCTCGAACGAGCAATTCCGTGGGATGATAGCTGAGCCCATGAAAATCGTTCGAGGGATCGGTATCCCGGTTCACCCCCATGGGATCATAGCCTGCCATGCGAATCTCCCTGGTCATCATGTCCAATGCGGCACGAGCGGTTTGTTGCATGGCCAACACGTCCTCTTGGACGATCTGGCGCTTCACCTGATTCAGGTGCACCGCATAAACCGCACCAACGGTGAACAGACCCAAGGCCAAGGCTATCAGAAGCTCCGTTAAGGTGATGCCTCTTTGGTTGGTCACGAGTTTGGAATTCATCGTTTTCTAAGGTGCAAGGATCGTGGCGACGGTCACGGAATGCCGGTCGTCAGCCCACGACACCGTGACCGTCGCCGTTTGCAACCCCGGCACGGGTCGGTTGGGCTCCATTCTGACGACGCGTTGATACAGGGGAAAGTCCGGAATGGCGTCATAGGCTTCCGTGGTTTCAGCGGGAGCCCCCGCGTCGTAGCCGGTGCTTCTCACCTGTTCCAGTGTATCCTGGGCCAGGGTCACGGCAGTGGTCAGATGTTTACTCGCTGCCGCGCCTTTACTTGCCGTGACCGCCACCCCTGAAAGGGCCAGGACGGCGACAAAAAAGAGCCCCATGGCAATGACCACCTCCAGGAGGGTTAACCCCTTATGGTTTGTCGCGAGGTCCATACGGGGATGCTAGGAGGTCGTCACTTTCACGCGACCCGTAATGCTGATCGTGATCGCTTTTTCTCCCGAGGCATTGGAGACCCTTATCGTCGCAAGACTTGAAGCCGTGCCTCTCGGATAGAAGATCGGATTA
>JAHRAK010000120.1 GCA_020027535.1 Nitrospirales bacterium | reverse complement strand
CCTCGGTCAATCCCTTTGCCAGTTCCCCAAGGCAGCCCGGATCGAGCGTCTGCACTGCAATATAGTCCACCATGGCCAACGGGGTCGCTCCGACGCAGAGCAGATCATTGACGTTCATGGCGATGCAATCGATGCCGATGGTGTCGTATTTTCCCATTCGTTGGGCAACCAGGATCTTGGACCCTACGCCATCCGTGGTCATGGCAATGCCTTTGTTGTTGCCGATCTCGATCACGCTGGCGAAAAACCCGAAGTCCAGACGGACACTGCCGGTTTGTCCCTTGGGGACCTTCCACGTCTGCCTGAACTGTTCGGTAATATCGGCCAGGGATTGCACGACGCGGCCGGCGTCGACCCCGGATCCTTGATACGTCATGCCGGGTGAATCACTCAATTTCCAGCTCCTTCATCCAATGTGACGATGACCTTGCCTTCTATGATAAAGCCTTCCAAAATGGAAGTCATCAGGGATTATGGCCGGTTGAAATGGCGAGACCCCCAGCGTATACTTTCTGTAGGCGAGGGAAGCAAATGGGGTTATCGCTCAAACAGCGACCTTGTTTCCGGGCAAATGCGGCTACATGATTTATTGCCCTTCAAGTGGTAAGATACTCTCGAAGGGCAGTTTTGTTTTCACCGCGCTGCCCGAAAGGAGAACGGCCATGATAAAAGCACTAGCCATCTTGATCATCCTCTTCTCGATGTTCGTGACCATCCCGCAGGTTGACGCGACCTGCACGACCACGAAAGTCGGGACGTCGTCGTTCACCAATTGCACCGATGGGCGTTCCGGTTTCAGTGTGCAGTCGGGCCAGAACAGTATTCACCAATTCAATGATGCAAGCACCAGCGTGACGAACTCGTTCGGCAATACCAGTGTTTTCAGCAGCAAACAGCCGGGCCTCGGTGGGACCAGCCTATCCATCAACGAGGATACGGGGGTTTCCCAATGGAACGACGGCACGACCGGCGTCCACCAGAGTTTCGGCAACGTGCGCGTGGACAGTTATAATGACGGCACCATCTGCACCACCGCACCGGTGGGCACGACGAGTATCACGACCTGCAATGGGAATTCGAAAGACACGGCGAAGCGTAGCACCATTATTGGTACGAAGTAACGAACCGCGGACAAGAAAATGGCTGGGGGACCAGGAATCGAACCTGGGTTCACAGATCCAAAATCTGTTGTCTTGCCCCTAGACGATCCCCCAAACCAAGGCATCTCACCTTACCGAGCCTGTCCTGATTCAGTCAAGACCCTTGACGGGTGGGTGCGCCGCTAAAACACGCGACCGGACACGAGCCAATGCCGATCGTCGGGCACGTCGATCAGGAGGCGGCTCAAATTCATTTCCGCCATCTGGGCCGCGATTTCGTCTTCGGTGAAGGCGCTCAATAAGGAGTGATAAAAATCGTGGCGCAGTTGTTCGGGCTCATCAGCCGCGTATTGATCGACCAGGGCCTGAGCCTCCTCCGGTGTATCGGGTCGCAACAAATCCATGATGAGTACCGGAGCCCCCGGCTTGGCAAGGGTTTTCACCGCATACCAAAACTGAAACGCGTTGGGCACATGATGCACCAGGCTATTGGAGATCACGGCATCCGCCGGCCGGTCCAACTGCAGATCCTGGAACCGTCCACAGATGAGTTGGATCCGATCCGCAAACCCTGCTTGGCGAACGGCGTCTTCCGCCCAATGTATCATGGGGCCGGACGCATCCACTCCGGTGACGCGAAGGGTGGGACGACTCCGGAGAAGCCGGATCGGAATGTCCGCCGGGCCACATCCCAAATCCAGCACGGTTTCCTCCCGGATTTCGGGGTACAATGCCAAGAATTGATCGACGAACCCCTGATTTTCTTCCGCGAAATCGGCGTTCGCATAGACCCGGACCTGCTCTTCCCCATCCATGACTTCCGGTTCAAGAATCCGTTCCATATCTCCCCTTCCTTTCCACGGCCCTCTGCCTGTCAACACCGGTCGCGTGATCGTACCTAGCCCCACCCGTGGGATTCAAGGTGGAGGACAAATTCCGCTTGCACCATTCCCGGGTTCTGGCTAAGGTCTGAGGAATGCTGCTGTTGTAGGGAACCCGCATGGCCACGTATGCAATCGGCGATATTCAGGGGTGTCTGACCCCTCTCCAAAAACTGTTGGATCGCATTCGATTCGATCCGTCCTCGGACCGGCTGTGGTTTGTCGGCGATTTAGTCAACCGCGGCCCCCATTCATTGGAAGTGTTGCGCTTCATCAAAGGTCTCGAAAGCCGTTGCGTGGTCGTGCTCGGCAACCATGATTTGCATGTATTGGCGATCCAGTGCGGAGTCGCGCGGCTCCGGAAACAGGATACGCTTCAACCGGTCCTCGAGGCGCCTGATGCAGAGGAATTGCTGGACTGGCTTCGCCGTCAATCCATGCTCCATCATGAAGGCGGGTATCTGCTTGTCCACGCCGGCATCCTTCCCCAATGGTCCGTCAAACAGGCGATGAGATTGGCCGGTGAAGTGGAGGACGCACTCAGGTCCGAACACTATCACACGCTCTTACCGTTCATTTACCGGAGTGAGGAGACCCGTTGGTCCGATACCCTCCCGTCCCCGGCCCGCCTCGGCGCTATCACAAACGTCCTGACCAGAATGCGGATGTGTTCACGGGAAGGCCTCATCGACCTTTCGTTCAAGGGCCCGCCGGAGCAGGCCCCCACCGATCTTTCTCCATGGTTTCACCTGCCCCCTCACACCCCACGCACCGAAACGGTGATTTGCGGGCATTGGTCGGCCTTAGGGGTGTACATGGACGAAGGGGTTATTGCGTTGGACGGAGGGTGCGTCTGGGGAAACGAGTTGGCCTGTCTTCGACTGGAAGACAGAAAACTGTATACGATCGCGTGTGGCTGATGCCTCCTATGGCTGCGCTCGAATTTCCAGCAGAACCCGCGTCCGGCGACCGAGAAAGTGGCTTGATCGAGCTGCTTTCGAAAGATCATTCCATTCTTGAAAGACCTTTCATGCTTTTTCGCCCGTTCGGGGTCGCTCCGAACGGTGAAAAAATTCGCGACGTGAGTGGGATTACGGTCAAGGCGAACGTCGAATACCTGGAAGAAGTTATCAGCAAGAAAAACGGAGGCGACGCCGGACGTCAAGCCATTGACCGACTCTGCGATTCGCTGAACGCCCGGATCAGCGATCCCTCTTATCACGTCACCCCCGAATTTTTGCAAAATATCTGGCACAGTTATTCCTATGAATTCGTGTGTTACCTCGGTGAGTTCTGCATCCTGATCTCCGAGGATCCGAACTTTCAATTTGAGATGGGCAAACACAAATTTATTTCTCCCGTGATTCAAACCCTGGGACGCCCGTTTTCGGTTTCGCAAATCTTCGAACTGTTCCCACGCTTCGGAGAAAAGTTCGCCAAAGATTCCTTGCGGTTCAGCGTGCGCAACGTGACCAATGGCTCGGCCGTTCTGGGCATGACATTGACCGAACACGTGGCTCGACAATTCGGCCCTTACCGCAACCGGTGCGCCTACATCATCTGCCAGGCATCGAAGGCCGGCCTCCTGGCCGTGCCGCAACACGTTCACCACTTGGGATTTGCCAGCGTCCGCGACCTCCAATGTATGGCGGATGGGGATGAGTCCTGTGAATGGGAATTCCATTGGACCGCCCAGCCGCTCTCTGAAAACCGTGGATGGGCCGTGATCGGGGCCGCGGTATGCGTGAGTACCCTGGTCTTCGTCTACGTCCGATGGGTACACCCGGAGCTTTCCTGGGCAGAGACTCTTTTCTGGACGATCAGCCCGGGCATGGCCGCTTGGTTCGCCTGGAATTGGTATCGTCTCAAGAAGAAGGCGAAAGAGCGGGAAACCTTGCTCAAAGAACAAGTGGCTTCCGTGGATGCCCGCCATGAAGAACTTCGAGAGGCCTATCTTGAGCAGGAGAGTTTGATCCAAGAACGAACGCGCTCCCTCCAAGTCGCCAATGAAAAACTTCGCGAACTTGATGAACGCAAATCCGCCTTCGTCTCCATGGCGTCGCACGAAATACGCACACCCCTGACCGTCATGAAAGGGTTCGTGGAAAACATGCTGGATGGAGTGACCGGAGACTTACGCGAGCGGCAGATCCTGTATCTCACGCGGGTCAAATATAATATCGAACGATTGACGCGAACGCTGAACGACCTGCTGGACCTGTCCCGTATCGAAGCGGGCCACGTGGAATTACGCCTGACTGACGTGTCGTTGGCCGAAGTGACCGCAGAAGTCCTTGAGACTTTACGCCTCCAGGCGGAGGAGAAATCCCTCATACTGGAGACCATGGCCCCTTCGCCGCTTGCTCCTGTACGTGGAGACCGGGACAAGATTCTTCAGATTTTGACAAATCTCGTTCACAACGCCATTAAATTTACGCCTCCATCCGGACGGATTTCGATCTCGCTGACACCACTGGGAGATTCCGCGATCCAGGTATGCGTCGCCGACACGGGGTGCGGCATCGCTGCCGAAGAGGTGCCACATGTGTTCGATCGCTTTTATCGGAGCGACAATGTGGAGACGCGGGGAGCAGGGTTGGGATTAGCGATTACGAAAAGTCTGGTGGATCTGCATCAAGGACGGATTTGGGTGGAAAGCACCGTGGGCAGCGGGAGCCGATTCTTTTTCACGCTCCCCACCCGTTAAGCCAGGAAGCAGCCTTACTTCACGTCCTTCCGCCCTTCTGCCTGTTTTTGTTTGAGAACGCGCGCGAGGTAGGAGCGCTGGAGCCCCAGCGCTTCCGCGGCTTTGGTCTGATTGCCATGGGCGCGTTTCAGCGCCTGCTCAATCAGAAAGTGCCGGTGGTGTTCCATCGACTCATGGTAGGACAGATCGCTCGCCTCCCGGACTTGGGGCTCTTCTTCATGATCGGAGGGGAGGCGTAAATGCTCGGGACCAATCTCGCGGCCGGCAGCCAAGACCACGGCCCGGGCCACGGCGTTTTCCAACTCCCGCACGTTGCCGGGCCACGGATAGGTTCGCATGGTCCGGAGGGCAGCCAACGTCAGGTGCATGCCGGGCTTTCCCATCTCCTTGGTATAGCGTTGCAGAAAGAGCTCGGCCAAATGAGGAATTTCATCGGGCCGTTCGCGTAACGGGGGGATGGACACGCTGATCACGTTCAACCGATGAAACAAATCTTCACGAAACGCGCCTTCTTTCACGGCCGTTGACAGGTCACGATTCGTCGCGGCGACCACCCTGATGTTGACCCGAACCACGCGTGTCCCGCCCACCCGATGAAATTCCCGGTCCTGCAGAAGGCGCAACAATTTGGCTTGCAGGTCCGGCGCCATGTCCCCGATCTCGTCCAGGAAGAGGGTGCCCTCATCGGCCATCTCGACTTTCCCTTTTTGTTGCGTCGTCGCTCCCGTGAAGGCGCCTTTTTCATGGCCGAACAATTCGTTTTCGAGCAGGGTCTCGGTTAAGGCCACACAATTGATCACGACAAAGGGCTTATCGACCCGCTTGCTCCATTGATGGATGGACCTGGCAAAGAGTTCTTTGCCCGTGCCGCTCTCTCCCAGTAGCAGCACGGTGGCCTCGGAATCAGCTACCCGTTTGGTCAGCTCAATCAATGCCACCATGGCCGGCGTGTCCGCCACGATGGTGCCGTACCGGGATTCGACTTCTTCGCGCAACACGGCGACGTGCCGTTTCAGGCCCTCGCGTTCCAGGGTCTTTTGCATCACCAAGGTCAGGTGATCCATATCCAGGGGTTTCGTGAGAAAATCGGCGGCTCCATACTTCATGGCTTCCACGGCCGATTCAATTGTCCCGTGGGCCGTCATCACGATGATCGGGGATCGATTCGCCAGGATCGCCTGCTCATGCCGGGCCAATTGTTCCAGCACTTCCAGTCCCGTCATCCGGGGCATTTGCAAATCAAGCAACACCAGTCCGGGTTCCTCGGATTCCAGCAGTTCGAGTGCACGTTGCCCCTCACCGGCGACCAGCGTGGTATAGCCCAACGCCTCCAAGCGATCCGTCAACATCAAAACGATGTCGGGATCATCATCGACCACGAGAACTTTTTTCTGCATGGGCAACCGGTGGGAACAACGCTCGTCCCTTTTCCAGGGAATGGAAAAGTCGGAGACCCGGACCTTACCTGAAACTGCCGTGCAATCCGGTCCGTCGTCATGGAAACGATTCTAGGCCCACCCTCCGGAAATCTCAACAGGTTTTATAACGATTGGTTTATAACGATGGCTGCCGCACTGGCCCGGCCCGGAGATGGAGACGACTCTTCTCCCACGCTTGGAGTTTGCCGGAGGGCGATGCTATAGTCTCGCCGTTATGAGCGGGGAATATCGGACCAAAGCGTTACTCATCGCGGTTTCCGGGGACCCTGTCCCGGTGCAGGCGTGCATCAACCGGCTCATCCCGGAGTTTCTCTGTTTCGTGGTGTCCGAATCCCGGAAAGCCTCCATCGAAGCTGACATTCAACCGGCCATCACCATAATGCCGCAGCGATGGGATTGGATTCTCGTGGAAGAGTCCGACAGTTTTACGGCCAGCCATCAAACATTAACCAAAAGCCTTTCCGACATGCTGAAGACCTGGGGGCTGCAACCAGGAGAACTCGTCCTGGACTTCAGCAGGGCCACTCCAACCATCGCCGCAGCAATGGCGCTCGCCGGTCGACCGTGGACCTCGCAAGTCGTTGGCTTGACCACGCCGGAGAGCGACACGGGGAAGAGTGACGTGGTTGCGGTCGGAGACCGGACCTTCGCCTGGCAAGAAGGGAATCCTTGGAACGAAGAAGCCGTACAGGCCCGGCAGGAGGCGGCCCTGTTATTTAATCAAGGGGCATTTCCCTCGGCGGCCAAACGGTTTCGACGCATTGAATCCTTGGTCGGAGGAAGCCTCAAACCGTTGTATCACGCCCTGGCGAATTTGGCCGATGGCTATGCCGCCTGGGAAGGCTTCAAGTACCGGGACGCCTGGGACAAACTCAAAACCGCGCTCAAAGCCTTGGAATTGGCCTCGGTCTGGGGCGGGCCGCCCGGCATGACCGCCTTACTGGCCGGGGTCAAACAAAACCTGAAGTTCTTGGAAAGCATCGTCATGGATCCCAATGACGTCAAACTGCCCGTGGCTCATGATTTACTCGCCCATGCCAAACGACGCGGGGAACGGGATCAGCAAATCGACTCGGCTCTTCAACTGTTACTGCGAGCCCTGGAAGCCTATGCCCAGTACCACTTGTGGAAACAGTATGGAATCAAAAGCTGGGACGTGCAGGTTGACCAATTACCGCAGGATCCACAGGAACCCTGTCGCACCTGCTATGCCAGCGACGTGGACGGCAAGTTTCACCTGCCGCTTGAGGCCCAATTTCGCGCCTTGGCCGGGCTGGGGCATCCCATGGGGCAAACCTTCGTGAACGAGTGGACCAAGATCAAAATTCTGTGGGATGCGGCCCATCAGAGCGTCCTGGGCCATGGATTTCAAACGACGAAAGCCGACCGATTTCATCAGTTCTATGCCGTGGCCGTTAAACTGACCAACGTCACCGAACCCAACTTGCCGGCCTTCCCGAAGATGACGTTGTAACGCCGGTGAACGTCAAAATCTATTATGAGGATACCGACTGCGGCGGCGTGGTGTATTACGCCAACTATCTCAAATATTTTGAACGGGCGAGAACCGAATACCTGCTCTCACACGGAATCTCGGTTGCGGAGCTTCAGCAGCAAGGCATCTACTTCCTGGTCACCCATGCGGAAGTCTTTTACCGCTCCGCGGCGCATTACGGAGAAACTCTCCACGTCGACACGGTCGCCTCGGCATCCCGAAAAACCGCGGTCACCTTCTCCCACACGATTCGAGAAGCAACCAGCCAACGCCTGATCGTCGAAGGATCAGCCACCCTCGTCACGGTCGACGCCAAGGGAAAAGTCATCAAGAGACCACCCCAGTTGCAGGCGATGTTTCAGTAGCCCATTCCTCTGTAGCTGCGCCATCTCATGGCGCTTTTCACCCTCGCCCGCCGGGAGAGGGCTGGGGTGAGGGGGGCATTCCGAACGTAGCGCTTGTCCTGAGCAAAGCGAAGGAAGTGATTTTCCGAAATCTACAGTTTCTTCTTTCTGTCATCCCCGACCAGATCGGGGATCCAGTGTCTTTGCTTTTCTCTTTCTCTGTTGCAGTTGTAGCTGCGGCACCTATGCCGCCATGCGCCCGATAGTGCCATACAGCAGAGGTTCCTCAGGGTTTCTCCCGAAACAACCAGGCCAGATACATGCCGCCGATAGCCAGCGTCACCAACTCCACGGTCTGGAGGATACGACTCACCACGGCCTCGGGCTCCGGGGGCGACAGGATAAAATGCATGCCCAGGTAGGTCGGAGGGGTGCCGGGCGGCGACTCCCAAGGCGGGAACAGCACGGCTAACACCAACAGTCCTGCCATGACGTACAAGATCCGAAGATTGAGGATCTCTTTGGATCGAGCCTCAGTCTGCGGCTCCTGAAAAAACCGCTTCCCGCAACCGGTGCAAAAACGGGCCTCCGAAGCCGATTCATGCCCGCAAGCCTGACACGTCTTTTGACTGTTCATCACATCAGATTATAACCATGAGGAGAGAAATTACCAGCGGGGAAACTCTCCTAGCTCATCGTGCAAACCATGCTTTCATACTCACGACAGAATTGACAGTCTTGAAAGGCCGTTCCTATAATCCCGCACCTCTTTCCACGTCGCAAGAACGAAAGTGATGATGACTTCTTACCCTGCCATTCACACCGCGTCGGTCATTGGAGCAGGTGCCTGGGGCACCACGCTTGCCCGTCATTTGGTGAACCAGGGGCTTACGGTCAAGCTCTGGGCCTATGAAAATGCAGTGGTCGAGAGCATCAATCTCAAACGGGAAAATTGCCTGTTTTTGCCGGACATCACGCTTCCCAAAGCGCTCTCGGCCACGCATTCTCTTCAAGACGCGGTGACCGGCACCGGCTTGATCGTGCTGGCCGTCCCGTCTCATGCCATGCGACCAGTGATCCGGGAATTGACACCCTCTCTGTCCGAACCTCTTCCGATTGTCGTGGCGTCAAAAGGGATTGAAGAAGAATCGAATCAATTGATGTCCCAGGTGCTCGACGAACTGCTGCCTCCCGACTGGGCCAGAAAGATCACCGTCCTGACAGGGCCCAGCTTTGCCGCTGAAGTGAGCCGGGATAAACCCACAACCATTCTGTTGGCCGGTCAGGATGCCGGCCTCACGGCTCACCTGCAAATGGCGCTCATGTCCGCATCCTTCCGGGTGTACACCGGAACGGATCTGATCGGGGCGCAATTGGGAGGGGCGCTCAAAAACGTCATGGCCATTGCGGCCGGCGTGGTGGATGGCCTGGAATTGGGGCTGAATGCCCGGGCCGCGCTGATCACCAGGGGATTGGCCGAGGTGATTCGACTGGGCGTCGCGCTCGGGGCCGACGTGCATACGTTCTACGGCCTTTCAGGGTTGGGGGATCTGGTGCTGACCTGTACGGGCGCCTTGAGTCGCAATCATGCCGTCGGATTGCAATTGGGCCGGGGCCGGCGGTTGGAGGATATTCTGAACGAAACGGTCACGGTGGCCGAAGGCATTCGGACCACCAAGGCCGCCATGGCGTTGGCTCGACGGTTTCAGGTGGAGATGCCGATTGTCCAAGGCGTCCACGCGATGTTGTTCGAGAGCAAACCGCCCCAACAGATCGTCGCTGATCTGATGTCACGATCAGCCAAAGAAGAAACCCCGTTCGCGAGTTCCGGCCACTCCGGCTGACCTTTTCACCACCATGAACCCGTCGATTCTCGAATCCCTCTTGAAGTCGGTTCAAACCGGATCCACGTCGATTGCGAACGCGCTTGAACAACTGCGCACCCTTCCCTACGAAGACCTGGGATTTGCCAAGCTGGATCACCATCGCACGTTGCGTCACGGCTCGCCGGAGGTGATTCTCTGCGAGGG
Source organism: Nitrospirales bacterium (assembly GCA_020027535.1). Taxonomy (GTDB): domain Bacteria; phylum Nitrospirota; class Nitrospiria; order Nitrospirales; family UBA8639; genus Bin75. The sequence continues at coordinate 13,133 of JAHRAK010000120.1, read as the reverse complement.
GAAGACCCAGAAGCAAATCGTCACGCTGACCCGGGGCTTGCTCAAACACAAACAGCCGGTGCTCGCGACACGCGCCGATGCCGCCGTCGCGCGTGCGCTCAAACGAGTGAGCCGGAAAGCCGTGTATCATGAAGCGGCACGAGTCGTGGTGATTCAGCCGTCCGCTCCCAACCCCCTCCAGGGCGACATCATGATCGTGACCGCCGGTACCGCGGATATTCCGGTTGCGGAAGAAGCCAAGGTGACCGCGATGACGATGGGGAGCGCCGTGGACACGATCTATGACGTGGGGGTGGCCGGGGTCCACCGGTTGTTCGATCAGGTTGAGCGTCTCCAACGCGCGCGCGTGGTGATTGTCGTCGCGGGGATGGACGGCGTCCTGCCCAGCGTGGTGGCCGGTCTGATACAAACCCCGCTCATTGCCGTGCCCACCAGCAGGGGCTACGGCGCGCACTTCGGGGGACTCGCCCCTTTACTTACGATGTTGAATACGTGTTCCGGTGGAATCGGCGTCGTGAATATCGACAACGGGTTCGGAGCCGGCCATTTGGCCCATCGAATCAATACCCTGGTTGATCGGCCATAGTCGCCGGCCGGTCGTACTTACGGCTCCACTTTCTCGGCGTCCCCGGCATCTTCAGGTTGATCTTCCACACCTGGATCTTCGCCTTCCTCTTGCAAGAGGTCGGAACCCGATTCATCCGAAACGAACGGCACGTGTTCCAAATGCGGGGGTTGCTTGGCGAGGGCTTGAGGAGCAGACACGTCGAGCGTTCCTCTCGCAAAGAGCGAGACGATTTTGGCCTTGGTAAACCCTTCCTCACGGGCCATCAACTTGGCCCGGGCTTCATAGGTATACGTTCCTTGAGGCACGTGCTGCCGGGTTTGGTCTTTCCCGTCCCAGAGCAGGGTGGTTTTCACGTGGGACTTGCCGGCTTCGATGACGACCGTATTCAGGGGTTGCCGGCTCGCCAGGAATCGAATGGAGCGCCGCGTAGGAACACTGATGAGGGAAGAGACCTCGAGCAAATCGAACTCATCTGCATTTTCGGGCAACTCCACGGTCACGGTGAGAGCCATGGGCCCATGTCCCGGAGCAAAGGGCACGGGCGCGGTCGTGATGTCCACGATTTTGAGTGGGGGCTGATAGGCCGGTTTTTTCCGTTTGGCATCGAGTGACGCCGGCGCCAGCCCAAAAGCCAGAAGCGTTACCAGGGTGATGAAGGTCAGACGAGAGGGGATCATTGGAATTTTTGATTGCTGATTTTGGATTGCGGATTGCTGAAGAGTGTGAATTGACAATCCACAATCCACATTCCACAATTCGCCACGTGCTTACATACCGTGACGCGGGTATCGCGTCAAGCGTCTTTTAACTCGAACATGGCATGAAGGGTCGCCATGCATCTTCATTTTGACTGTTTTTCCGGCATCAGCGGAGACATGACGTTAGGGGCCCTCGTGGACGCCGGGCTTTCGCCGAGAGCTCTTCGACAAGGCCTCAAGGCGCTTCCGCTTTCCGGATACCGTCTCAAGGTCTCAAAAGTCCACCGCGGGGCGATCCACGCGACGAAAGTGGACGTCGTCATCCCCAAGGTCGCGGAAAAATGTCGCTCCTGGCCGCAAATCCGACGGCTCCTTTCCATGAGCCGGTTGCCTCCTCACGTTAAAAAACAGGCTCTTTCGGTCTTCGAACGCATCGCTACGGCAGAAGGAAACGTGCATGGGCAGGATCCTGCCACCGTCTCATTTCATGAAGTAGGGGCGATCGATGCCCTGGTCGATATCGTGGGCGGCCTTCTCGGATGTCATGAACTGGGGGTGAAGACCTTCAGTGCGACTCCCGTCAACGTCGGGTCCGGAACGATCGACAGTGCCCATGGCCTTTTGCCGGTTCCCGGACCCGCGGTTGCCGAATTGGCAAAAGGGCACCCCATTTATTCCCAAGGCCCCGCCATGGAATTGACCACTCCTACCGGGATGGCCTTGTTGACCACCCTGACTCAAACCTTTGGTCGGCTTCCGCTTGTTGTGCCCGGCTCCGTCGGATACGGGGCCGGCACGGCCAATCCAGCGGACTGGCCGAACGTGTTGCGCGTGTTTCTTGTCACTCCTGATTCTACCCCTTCCGCCCTCACCCCTACCCCTCTCCCGGGGGGAGAGGGGTTTCAGGCGGACCAGGTTATCCAGTTGGAAACCAATATCGACGACATGAACCCTCAACTGTACGAAGCAGTCATGGAACGTCTGTTTGAGAACAGCGCCCTTGACGTCAGCCTGACCCCGACCATCATGAAGCGAAACCGGCCGGGGATCATCCTCACGGTCCTGGCCAACCCCGAGCATGCCGGGATGCTGACGCAACTGCTTTTTCGTGAAACCACGACCCTCGGGGTGCGGAGCCGACCCGTCAGCCGGACAACGCTTGCCCGTTCAATGCAAACGATCCGCCTGCCACAAGGACGTGTCCGTGTGAAAACCATTCACGCGGGCGATACCGTCAAATACCGGCCCGAATTTCAAGACTGCCAAGCCATCGCCAAGAAAACCGGCATCCCGGTTCAAGAGGTCATCGAACAGGTGATGCAATCGGTCCGGCGCAGTGGCCGCCGGTCTTAACCCATGCCGAATACTCCAACACGACAAAAGCCCTTTCTCGCCGTGACCATGGGTGACGCGGCCGGGATCGGTCCCGAGGTGATTGTCAAAGCGCTGGCTTCTCCCGTTGTGTGGCGCGCGTGTCGTCCTATCGTGATCGGGTCGGTTCCGGTATTACAACGGGAAACCCGCCGTTTGTCCTCTTCTCTCACGGTTGCCCCCTTGCAGGGCGATCACGGATGGGGACCGGCCATTCGCAGAGGCCGTATCCCGGTTTTCGATCCTTTGAAAACCCCGTTGGGTCGCTTCCGAGCGGGTCAACCCGCCAAGGGCCCCGGAGCGGCTGCGGTCGAGTTCATCAAAACGGCGGTGCAGTGGGCAGAACGCGGCTGCGTCTCGGGGATGGTCACGGCTCCCATCAATAAAGAAGCGCTTCACCTTGCCGGGTATCCCTACCCCGGGCACACGGAACTCCTGGCCGATCTGACAAGTACAAAACAGGTCGGGATGATGTTAATGGGCGGGCCATTGAAAATTCTGTTCGTGACGACGCACCTGTCGCTCAGGGACGTTCCCGGCGCCTTGACGACCCAACGCGTGTTTCATGCCATTCGACTCGCTCATCGTGCCATGAAAGACTATTTCAATGTCCCGAAGCCTCGTATCGGCGTGGCGGCTCTCAATCCCCACGCGGGCGAACATGGGCTCTTCGGCAACGAAGAGCGGGACTGCATCGCCCCGGCCGTTCGTCTGGCCAGGCGGGCCCGGATTCAAGCGTCCGTCCCTCTTCCGGCCGATACCCTGTTCGGCGCCGCGGTTCGCGGAACGTATGACGTGGTGGTGGCCATGTATCACGATCAAGGGCTGATCCCTCTCAAGACCGTGGCGTTCGGTCGCTGCGTGAACCTTACGGTCGGGTTGCCGATCATTCGTACCTCGGTCGATCACGGCACGGCCTATGACATCGTGGGAAAAGGCAAGGCCGATCCCCAAAGCCTTGTGGAAGCCATCAAGCTGGCGAGTCAACTGAGCGCCACGAGGGGACGGGTGCGAAACGTTTCTTGATCTCGGCGGTTCTCACCCTCACCAACACTGCTGAAATGGAGGAACGACTATGACACGTGAATATAGAGTCGAGGTTGTGGTCGAAGGCGTCATCGGGAGCCTGTTGTTCGGGGCCAGCAAACTCCCGGTTGAAAAGATGGAAGAACGGATGAACGAACTCGGCCGGCAGGGATGGGAGATGACTTTTATGGTCATTGAAAAGAAACGGCTTTTCCTGTTTTGGGAACGCGAAGCAGCCGTGATCACGTTTTCCCGTCCTCTATAAGACTATGGGATGGTGAAGCGTATTCATGACTTCCCTCCGACCTTCTTCTGCCCGGCACACGGCGCCCAGCCGGCTGCTGGCCCTTCAAACCCTCCTGGCCGTGGAACGGCAAAACTGCTTTGCGTATGATGCGTTTGCCACGTTCGCCGCACGCGCGAAGCTCTCGCACGAAGACCAGGCCCTGGCCTTTGAGCTCGTGTACGGGGTGCTTCGCCATCGGGCGACACTGGATTGGCAATTGAACGCCGTGGCGAGTCGCCCCGTTCACCGGTTGCCGGCAGTCGTCGCCGCCATCCTGCGACTCGGCGCCTATCAAATGCGGTATTTGGATCGCATCCCGGTTTCCGCCGCGGTGAACGAATCCGTCAAACTCGCCAAAGGTGTCAAAGGCCGGGATTGGCGCGGCGTGGTAAACGGTATTCTTCGGAATTTGAACAGGTTGGAAGTCGAATGGCCGGATATGGCTCACGACCCCGTGAACGGGCTGTCCATTACGTATTCCTGTCCGAACTGGTTGACTCGACGCTGGATCGACCGATGGGGGCTCGAGGTAGCGGAAGCGATGTGCCGGCATACCCTCACCATCCCGCCCCTGACGTTGCGAACCAACACGCTTCGCCGTTCTCGCGAGCAACTCGAAGCCAGGCTTGGTGAAGAAGGGTATACGGTGTCCCGAACGTCCGTCAGTCCACAGGGACTCATCCTGGAGAAATGCGGGTCGTTACAGGCTTTGCCCGTGTTGCAGGAGGGCTGGTGTTACGTGGAAGATGAGGCCGCCCAGTTGGTGCCCCTGCTGTTGGACGCCAAGCCCGGGCAGCGTGTCCTGGACGCATGTGCGGCCCCCGGAGGCAAATGCTCACATCTCGCGGCGTTGATGCAGAACCAGGGAGAGATCGTGGCCACCGATCCTGAACCCCGACGCCTGAAACGCCTGGAATCGAATCTGCACACCCTGGGGATCACGTGCGTGAAAACCGTCAATATTTCCCACGAGGCAAATCATGCCGCTTCATCATTTCGTGACACCTGGGTTCAGCAAGGGTTTGATCGGATTCTGGTTGATGCGCCCTGTTCGGGGTTAGGGGTACTCCGTCGCCATCCCGAAGCGAAATGGCAGAAAACTTCTCAACAGCTCGATTGGCACAGTGAACGCCAATCAGGCATCCTGGAACAGGTATCTCCTTACTTGAAACCGGGCGGAGTCTTGGTCTATAGTGCGTGCTCAACGGAGCCTGAGGAAACCACACAGGTCGTTTCTCGTTTTTGCCAAGACCACCAGGAATTTTGCCATGAATCGTCGGCAGGTTGGCTTCCTCCACATGCGCATTCCCTGACGAACCCGGACGGAGATTTCCTCACGTCCGGTTTCCGTTACAATATGGACGGATTTTTTGCCGCACGACTTCGACGAACGTAGAAGATGAGTTCCACGACCATACACATTGCCCCTTCGATTCTCTCTGCCGACTTTGCGCACCTGGCCGATGAAATCGCCGCGGTGGAAGCCGCGGGAGCCGACTTTCTGCACGTGGACGTGATGGACGGGCATTTCGTGCCGAACCTGACGGTCGGGCCTCCCATTGTCGAATCGCTTCGAAAAGTGACCGCCCTCCCCCTCGATGTCCATCTCATGGTGACGAATCCGGATGCCTGCATTCCCGACTTTGCCCAAGCCGGCGCCAACTATCTCACGGTGCATACGGAAACCTGCCCCCATTTGCACCGCACCATTCAATGTATCAAAGAGCATGGGGTCAAGGCCGGGGTCACGCTCAACCCGTCAACCTCCTTGAGCGCCCTCGAAGAAGTCGTCGCGGACGTCGACCTGGTGCTGATCATGTCGGTCAATCCGGGGTTCGGAGGACAAACCTTTATCCCTGCCTGTTTGGATAAAATACGTCGAGCCAGACAGCTCATCGAGCATACCGGCAGCCAAGCCCTGCTTGAAGTGGATGGCGGCATCAAAGTCGAGAACGCCGCCGCGGTACTCAAAGCCGGGGCCGACGTGTTGATCGCGGGGTCGGCGATTTTCGGCAGCCCGAATTATGCCGACACGATTGCCGCGTTCCGCACCGTTGCCCACGAACTCCAACCGCGCTAAGTCCATGCAGACCAAGGCTGTGTTTGACAGTTTGCATCCTCTCGAAATCAACCTGTTGGCGGCTTTCAGTCAATCCGCGGACAAGCCGCTCTCCGATTCGTCCTTACACGACATTTCCCAATTAGAGCCGGCTCAAGTCAGCATGGCGCTGGGATGGCTTCAAGCAAAAAAACTGATCCGCATCCATTCTGAAGTCATCACGGCCTGGGTGGGATTGACGGAGGTCGGGCATCGATACCTGAAAATCGGCTCTCCCCCCGAGTGGATCGTCAGGACGTGCCGGCAAGGGGCCGAGGAAGGGCGATCGTTTACCGTGAAAGATTTACAGGGCCTCAACACGTTCCCGCCCGCGGAACTCAGCCGAGCCTTTGGTCTGCTCAAAAAAGAGGGGGCCATCGCCTTGGGAGCCGGAGGCCGCATTGAAGCCACTGAGACGCTGAGTCCCACTGTAGAGAAGATCTACACTCTCCTGCAGCAGTTGAAGAAGACCCGTCAGGAGCTTCTCTTGTTTTCGCCGGACCAACAAGCCCTTTTACGCCAGTATGCGGTGAAACGGGGAAGTGCCCAGGAGCCGTTTCGTATCAAGGAACGGATTCAACGCGAATACACCCCGACCAAAACAGGAAAGGCGGTAGCGAAACGCTGTCATGCCGGCACCGTGGAGGAAGTCTCCCAACTGACGACGGATATGCTCAAGGATGGCTCATGGCGCAATAAGCGTTTCCGGAAATACACCATTACCCTGAGACCCCCGCGGGTGGCGCCCGGACGGCGGCACCCGTACAGAGAATTTCTCGACCTGGTCAAACACAAATTGGTGGCCATGGGATTTCAGGAAATGCGAGGCCCCCTGGTCGAGACCGAATTTTGGAACATGGATGCCCTGTATATGCCCCAATTCCATCCGGCGCGAGCCATTCACGACGTCTACTTCGTGAAAACCCCGACCCATGCAGAGACGATCGCCGAACCGTTTCTCTCTCAAGTGGCAGCCGCCCATGAGTACGGCGGGCCGACCGGTTCAAGCGGGTGGGGTTATCGCTATGATAAAGAGCGGGCCCGTCGCTTGATTTTGCGGAGTCAGGGCACGGCCGTATCGGCCCGAACCCTGGCATCGAATCCCCTGGTCCCCGGCAAATATTTTTCCATGGCCCGGTGTTTTCGCTATGACCAGGTCGATGCGACACATGCCACGGATTTCTTTCAGATCGAAGGGATCGTGCTGGGCGAAGATATCAATTTTCGAACGCTGCTGGGCCTGCTTACCATCTTTGCCAAAGAAATGGCGCAGGCCGAGGAGAGTAAGTTTTTCCCGGCCTATTTTCCTTTTACGGAACCGTCCGTGGAACTGCACGTCCGTCATCCGAAACTCGGATGGATGGAACTGGGGGGCGCAGGCTTGTTTCGGCCGGAGGTCACCCAACCCCTGGGGGTCACGGTACCGGTGGTGGCGTGGGGATTGGGTCTGGATCGAATGGCCATGGTCGCTCTAGAGGTTCATGATATTCGCGAGCTCTTTTCCGTTGACCTTGAAAAAGTTCGCACCTTGCGCGGGCGGTTTGCGTAAATGCCCACAATTTCCTTTTTTCAGAAAAACTTTGAACAGCTTCTCGGTCAATCGGCTCCGCTTGCGCAACTGGAGTCGTGGTTGCCGTTGGTCAAAGGGGAATTAAAAGATTATACCCGGGCCACCGGCGAAATCCGGGTCGAGCTTCAGGACAGCAACCGGCCGGATCTGTGGAGCGTGGAAGGAATTGCCCGGCAGATTCGGATCAAGTTACAAGGCTCGCCGCTTGCCTATCCTTTTCTTGACACCAAGACCCGGCCCAAACGGCGCATTCTGGTGGCCGAGGGGCTCGAACGGGTTCGACCGTACGTGGCAGCTTGCGCGGCCACAGGGTACACCGTCACCGAGGAAAGCCTGACGCAACTCATTCAGGTGCAGGAGAAGCTTGCCGATCTGTACGGGCATAAACGAAAAACCGTCTCGGTGGGGTTGTATCGCCTTTCCCGTATCCAGTTCCCCGTGACCTATGGTTTGGTGAAACCCACTGAAGCCCGATTCACGCCCCTTGGATTTTCAGAAAAATTGACCCTTCAGGATATCCTGACGGTTCATCCCAAAGGCATCGAGTACGGCTCCATTATGGCCGATCAGCCGCTGCTGCCCTTACTGTGGGATACGGAAGGCCAAATCTTATCCTTTCCCCCCATCATCAACAGCCAGGATATCGGACAGGTTCACGCCGGCGATTCAGCCCTGTTGGTGGAAGTGACGGGCACGGATATGAGAATGGTCCTCTTGACCCTCAACATTTTTGCCACGAATTTAGCCGACCGGGGGGCCGCCATCGACCCTATCGACGTTCAATATCCGTATGACACGGGGTGGGGCAAGTCGATCAGAACCCCCTGCGACATCAGCGACGTGCAGAAAATTCCTCTGAAAGCCATTGACTCCGCCCTCGGGCTCCCCTTCGACGCTGAACTCGTCCAACAAACCTTGCGGGCCTATGGGTATGAAGTCAAAGCGAGTCGCCATACACTCGCGGTGCGGTTACCGCACTATCGAAGCGATCTCATGCATCCGGTGGACGTGGCGGAAGATGTGGCGATCAGTCGCGGGTATGACTCTTTTGTCCCGGCGATGCCGGCCCAATTCACCGTGGGCTCGTTATCGTCTCTGGAAATGATGTCCGATTATATCCGCGATCACATGATCGGGCAGGGGTTCCAGGAAATCTTTTCCAATATTCTGCTGTCCCATGAAGAGCTTGTTGAACGGATGAGACTGCCCGCCTCGGACCAGGTCGTGGAAGTGGACAACGTCATGTCACAAAGTTTTTCATGCCTGCGCTCCTGGATTGTGCCTTCCCTGTTGCGCGTGGAGACGGCCTCGCCTCGCGCGTTTTACCCGCATCGCCTTTTCGAAATCGGTGAAGTCGCGATTCCTGACTTGAGCCGGGAACTCGGGTCACGAACCGAAATTCGACTTGGGATCGTCATCGCCCATCCCCATGCGAACTTTTCCGAAGTGCACACCTGCCTGGACGTGCTGATGTTTTATTTGGTGAAGGACTACGAACTCGAGCCCCTGAGTCACGGATCCTTCCTCGACGGACGAGCGGGAACCATTCTCTGCCAGGGACAATCCAGAGGGTTGATTGGCGAACTTCATCCGGAAGTCCTGGAGAACTGGGGCATCTCCGTGCCCATCTCGGTGTGCGAACTCGACGTGGACTGGCTGTGTAGCGACAGCCCGTGACCCAAGCTGTGAAGATGCACAATCCTTCTCAGGCCGCGAAGTAGAGCCGCATCCCTGCTTGGATGCAGGGTCATGCCTCGGTGGTCTTTCCGGAACAAGGCATTGTCCCGCAACCCCGGTCTCATTCACCCGTAGCCATGAGAAGGCGGTGTTGTCCGGCGTTTCGGGTGTACAGACGGTTGTTTTCCGCAGCATCCCGCCGCTACAATTTGCACCACTGCGGTTCGCCGTCGCACTGTTCATTTTTCTCCACAATCACCCGTGGGAGGTTTCATGCTGGAAGCCGGCATTGCCATCATCAGCCTTGTGATCGGCGTCATCATCGGCTGGTGGGGCCGGTCAAAGTCGTCCCCAGGGGAGAACCCTGAAAAAGTCGCCCGACTGGAGGCGGAGTTGCAGGAGGCGAAGGCATCTGAAGTGGCGGCGCGCACCACTGTGCAGCATCTGCAAACCCAGTTTGAGGCGGAAAAGAAACGCTTGGAGGAAATTCGCGCCGTCATGGAGAATTCCTTCAAGGCCATGGCCGCCGATATTGCCCTGGACAATTCCAAGGCGTTTCTCCAGCAGGCCGGCGAGCAGTTCAAGTCTCTCAAGGAAAGCTCGGAAAAGGATCTGGATGAAAAGAAAAAACTCATCGATAAGAGCCTGTCCGGGATGAATGAAAAACTGGAATTCATTCACAAGCAATCGACGGAACTGAAATCCAGCATCGACACCAGCCAGAAAACCACCGAAGCACTCAGCGAACATACCGCCCGCCTGCGGGAAATTCTGTCTTCCTCGCAAAAACGCGGCCGATGGGGCGAGCGCATGGTCGAGGACATCCTGCACTTTGTCGGCCTCATGGAAAAAGTGAATTACACCAAGCAGGTCCAAGTCGAATCCGGCCAGCGCCCCGATTATACCTTCCTTCTTCCCCAGGAAAAGAAGTTGAACATGGATGTGAAGTTTCCCCTGGACCACTATGAACGCTACCTGTCCGTGCAAGACGAAGAAGCCCGCACCCAAGCGAAAAAAAATTTTTTGCAGCAACTCCGAAACCATGTCAAAACCGTCAGCGGACGCGAATACATCAACCCGGCCGAAGGGACGCTGGAGTATGTGATGCTGTTCATTCCCAATGAATCCATTTACGGGTTTATCAACCGCGAGGACAGCGAACTGATCGATTTCGCCCTGGAAAACCGCGTGCTGTTGTGTTCACCTTTGACCCTGTACGCGGTGCTGTCGCTGATCCACCAAGCCACGCGCAATTTCATCATGAACGAGCGCGCTTCGGAGGTGATGAATTTGGTGAGTCAATTCAGAAACCAATGGAAAAAATACGTCGAGCAAATGGACAAACTGGGCCGCCGAATCGACGGTCTGAGCGGCGACTTTCACGAGTTGGTCACCACTCGAACCCGCAGCCTAGAGCGACCTCTCGACAGGATCGAAAATATTTCCCTGACGAGTTCGGAAGACCACCCGGAATTGCCGGAACAGCAGTGAGGGGCCTCCCACACGGATCGTCCCGTGCGAGGATCGTTACCGACTTCTCTGCCTAAAGCCTTTGGGATTAAATGTGACGCGCTCTATTTGACCGGGGCGCCTGACGACGGGTATCGGCTCACGCCCTATGATCCCGACTGTGCGCATCAGTTAGCGCTTGCCGAAGAGATTAGGCATGACGACCGCGAGGTGTTGCGGGCACGAGCCAAGTGAGCGTCTCAGCTTCGACCCCTTGGATGCGATTCAGATGATGGAAGGTGTCGCCAGCGGTCGGATCAACGAGGCCACGCTCGCCGATTGGTTCCGCCGGCATCCGGAGATTATCGCGTGACAGGATCAACACGGGTGACAAGGAAGCAACCGGCTGTCCTCGTCACCACTATGAGATTTTGACGGGGCTAGGCCGAGGCTTTGGCCATCTCCGTCAGGGATTTGAATCCTGCCGGGTCGTGAATGGCCATCTCCGACAACATCTTCCGATTCAAGGTCACGTTGGCTTTGGTCAACTCATGGATAAACCGGCTGTACGATAATCCGTGTGCTTTGACCGCTGCCGAGATCCTGGCAATCCACAGTCGCCGAAAATCTCTTTTGCGATGCCGCCGGCCGATGTACGCGTAGACCTGGCCTTTATCGACTGATTCCGTTGCCGTCCGAAATAGTTTGCTTCTGGCCCCATACTGCCCCTTGGCTAATTTCAGCCGTTTCTTTCGACGGCGGCGAGTTTGAGGGCCTCCTTTGACACGTGGCATGACTTACAACTCCTTCGTTTTCAGGATAGTGAACATGTCTCCCTCTCTCAGGACTTGCTTGACGGCCATGTTGTACCGCCCTGTCCTGGAGAAATGGCGTTCCACCCGGTGCCGGATGTTCAAAACATCAGGAATAGGGTAAGAGTCTGGCCAGCGAGGCCTGATCCGGTTTCGCGACAACCACCGTATCGCCCAGACGACTTTTCCGTTTGGCGTTTTTCGTGGTCAGGATATGTCGCAAGCCTGCCTTCCGCCTCATAAATTTTCCGGTCCCCGTGCGCTTAAACCGTTTAGCTGCGCCCGAATGATTTTTTAACTTCATGCGTGCCATGTTGCTTCATCCTCTTAATTTTTGGGCGCCACAATCATATACAGGTTGCGCCCTTCCATCCTGGGCTCCATTTCAATCGTTCCTGCTTCCTTGAGCTCTTCCCGAATCTTTCCCATGGCCGTCCGCCCCAACGTCTGGTTCGCCATTTCCCGGCCTCGAAACATGACCGTCACCCTGGTTTTGGTCCCCTCTGCCAAAAACTCCAATATCTGGCGAACTTTGGTTTCGAGGTCATGCTTGTCCGTTCGCGGACGAAGTTTGATTTCCTTTACCTGCGTCGACTTTTGATGCTGGCGCGTTTTATGTTCTTTCTTGCTCTGTTCGTACTTGAATTTTCCATAATCCATAATCCGGCACACCGGCGGCGTGCTGGTGGGCGCGACTTCCACCAAATCATACCCCCCCTCATGGGCCTGCTTGAGCGCCTCAGACGTCTTGAGGATCCCCAGTTGCTCACCTTCCGGTCCAATCACCCGGACTTCGGGGACCCGAATCAAGTGATTCACACGATACTTGGCCGTGACCGTTCGATTCATTCTACTCATGAGTGAATAGATGAACCGGTCAATGGTTCTGTTGGCATATCTTGTCGAATCAGATCGAGTACCTCGGTAATAGGCAGCGTCTCGACATTGGTCCCACTACGTTTTCGGACCGAGACCGATTGAGCTTCCCGCTCCCGGTCCCCAACGACGAGCATGTAGGGAATTTTGGCTTTTTCGGCTTCGCGGATTTTGAGCCCAACCTTTTCTTTTCGCAAGTCTATCGAAACACGCAGCCCGGCGTCCGCCAAGCGGTCCCGGACGTGTGACGCATACTCCGCCTGTTTGTCCGTAATGGGAAGCACGATGGCTTGGACGGGGGCGAGCCACGTCGGAAAGGCCCCGGCATAGTGTTCAACCAGAATGCCGAAAAACCGTTCGATGGATCCCATCAACGCCCGGTGAATCATGATCGGCTGGTGCGCCGCGCCATCCTCCCCGATGTAGGACAACCCGAACCGTTCGGGATTATTGAAGTCGATTTGCACCGTCGAACATTGCCAGGCTCTCCCCAACGCGTCATGGATTTTCAGATCGATTTTCGGCCCATAAAACACCCCTTCGCCGGGGTCAATTTCATAGGGAAACCCACTGCCTTTCAGCGCGGCTTCCAGGGCCTCCGTGGCCTGATCCCACTTTTCCACGGCGCCGACGGCTTTTTCCGGTCGCGTGGACAGGTACAGCGCGAACTCCGTAAAGCCAAAGCGCCGCAGGACAAACATC